>JAYTOE010000294.1:0-13336 GCA_043747935.1 Akkermansiaceae bacterium | reverse complement strand
GGCTGTTCGCCGGTTAAAGCGGCACGCGAGCTGGGTTCAGAACGTCGCGAGACAGTTCGGTCCTCTATCCTCTGTGGGCGCAGGAAAATTGAGGGGTTCGGTTCCTAGTACGAGAGGACCGGAATCGACGCACCTCTGGTGTACCAGTTGTTCTGTCAAGAGCATGGCTGGGTAGCTACGTGCGGACCAGATAAGCGCTGAAAGCATCTAAGCGCCAAGCTGTTCCCAAGATGAATTTTCCCTTAAGGATCGTCGAAGACTACGACGTTGATAGGCTGGAAGTGTAAGTGCAGTAATGTATTCAGCTTACCAGTACTAATAATCCGTTTGGCTTGAATCCTAATTTTGAATTCGGATATCAAAGTATCGTGTAAGGCTCATGTGAGTCTTAAGGTCAGTAAATGAAGTATCTCCATATGGATGTCAGAGAGCGGGTGAAACTGCGGTAAAGTCCGCAGAGAGTCCATTTTCAAAACATAGCTCGATGTCTCCAGAGACCCAGCCCCGAAGCAACAGACAAGTGTCTGAACGGGGTTGACCTCTGGTGACCAGAGCGCAGTGGAACCACCCGGTCCCATTCCGAACCCGGAAGTGAAACGCTGCAGCGCCGATGGTATTGGGACGATAGGTCCTGTGAGAGTAGGTCGTTGCCAGGTATATGCCCGGCTCCAAGAAATTGGAGTCGGGCTCTTTTTTTGTCGTGATACGAAGGTCGAAATTCAGCCGTGTTTGAGTTTCGAGTCCGCCTGCTTTTAGGCTATCGCCACTCTAACAAGATGCTAATCTCGCGCCGTGACGAAGCGAGATGTTCATGTGGTGGTAATTGGTGGTGGCCTGATCGGTTTTTCGGTGGCGTATCATTTGTTACGAGTCGGAATGCGTGTGTCGGTAATCGAGCGTGGAAAGGAGGGTGATGCAGGTTGCTCGACCGGGAACGCCGGGATGGTGGTGCCTAGCCATTTCGTGCCACTGGCGGCTCCGGGGGTAATTTGGAAAGGACTTCGCTGGATGTTCGATCCGGAAAGCCCGTTTTCGATCCGACCCCGACCGAGCTGGGAGTTGCTTTCGTGGGGCTGGAATTTTTATCGAGCATCGAGCCCCGCAAGGGTGAAGCGCGCGATGCCGGTGCTGCGTGATATGGCGCTTAGGAGCCGCTCACTTTTCGGTGAGCTCGCGGAGAGGGAGGGCTTCGGGTTTGGTTTGCAAAAAAAGGGACTGCTTATGCTCTGCAAGACGCGGGCGGCTCTGGAGCATGAGGCTGAGCTTGCGGCGACGGCGAATTCTCTGGGCGTTGTGGCGGAGGTGCTTGATGCGGACGGGGTACGCGGGAAAGACCCGGGGCTGGAGATCGATGTAACGGGTGGGGTGTATTTTGCGCAGGACTGCCACCTCGATCCGGCGCGTTTCCTCGGCGATTTGCGGAGGGAAGTGGTGCGGATGGGCGGGACGGTGCGATGGGCATCGGAAGTAAATGATTTCCGGCAAGACGGGGTTCGGGTTCAGGCGGTGGTGCTGGAAGGCGGGGAAGAGATCCCCGGCGATGACTTTGTAATCTGCGGCGGTGCGTGGTCGCCGGGTGTGGGAAAAATGCTGGGACTTAGGCTGCCCATGCAGGCGGGGAAAGGTTACAGCGTGACCCATCCAAATCCCCCGGTGTTGCCCACGGTTTGCTCGCTGCTTAACGAAGCGCGGGTGGCGGTGACTCCGATGGATGGGAAACTGCGGATCGGTGGGACGATGGAGATCGTGGGACTCGACGAGTCAGTGAACCGCAGGCGTCTGGGTGGGATTCTGAAATCGGTGGGCGCGTATTATCCGCAGATTTCGGAGACGGATTTCGAGGGGCTGGAGGTTTGGAGAGGCTTGCGGCCATGCTCGCCGGACGGGATGCCGTTCATCGGGAGGACGAAACGCCGCGAGAATGTGGTGGTCGCGACGGGGCACTCGATGCTCGGCCTCAGCCTTGCGCCGGTGACCGGCGAGATGGTGGCAGCGATCCTGACCGGGGATGAGCTGAAGTATAACATGGCGCTGGTCGATCCGGATCGTTACTGAAGAGCCATGGAAAGAGTCCGTGTCATTGATTCCCACACAGCGGGGGAGCCTACGCGATTGGTGGTTTCCGGTGCGCCGAATTTGGGTGGTGGGAGTTTGTCGGAGAGGTTGGGGCGGTTGAGGGATGGCGCTGACTGGCTGCGAACTTCGTTGTGCATGGAGCCGCGCGCCTCGGAGGCGGCGGTGGGCGCCTTGCTGTGTGAACCGGATGATGCGGCGAACGATGCGGCGGTCATTTTTTTCAACAACGCAGGTTATCTAGGCATGTGCGGCCATGGGACGATCGGCCTGGTGGCGACCTTGGAATACACGGGGCGGCTGACGCCGGGCAGATACCATATCGAGACGCCCGTCGGTGTGGTGGTTGCGACGCTGCACGGTAAGGGACGGGTGACGGTGGCGAACGTGGCTTCGTGGCGTTTCCGGAAAAACGTAACGGTGGAAGTGGAGGGTTACGGAGAGGTTTCGGGCGACATCGCGTGGGGTGGAAATTGGTTTTTCCTGGTGGAAGATCCGGGCATCGGGCTTCAAAAGGCGAACCTGGAGCGGTTGATGAGTTTCACGAAAGCGGTTCGACACGGCTTGGAACGCGCGATGATTCGTGGCGAGGACGGCGGGGAAATCGACCACATCGAGGTGTTGGGCGAGGACGGCGAGGGGGCAGATGCGCGGAATTTCATGCTCTGCCCGGGCGGCGAATATGACCGCTCGCCCTGCGGCACCGGCTTGAGTGCGAAGCTCGCTTGCCTTTATGCGGATGGGCGGCTCAAGGAGGGCGAGGTCTGGCGACAGGCGGGTATTCTGGGAGGGGTGTTCGAGGGGCGCATCACGTTGGTGGATGGGAAAATCATTCCTGAAATCACCGGCGAGGCCTTCGTGACTGCGGAGACGGAACTCGTTTTCTCTGAAGGCGATCCCTACCGCTTCGGGATCTGTTAGCCGATCTCCTCGATGATCGCCCGCATGGCATCATCCGGCATCTCGATGAGGTTCGCGGGTTGCGGGAATTGCCCGCCATTCACATCCGCGATGTATTCGCCGAAGGCCGCGATGCGCTCCTGTTGCAGACGTTGGTGCTCCGCGCGGAAATCGCGGTATGCCTTCGCGTGGCGCGGGAGGCGCTCATCATAGTCACCGAGGATGTCATCGGAAAAAAGGAATTGAGTATCGCAGCCGCTTCCCGATCCGAGCGACATCAGGAGCATGCTGGTTTTCGAACAAAGGAAGCTCGCAAGCTGGTGCGGCACACATTCCAGCTCGGCGGCGTAGGCTCCCGCGTTCTCCAAATCTTTCATCTGCCGGTAAAGCTGCACCGCCTCAGCTGGCGTTTTTCCGATGGCGCGGTAGTTCGTCCACGTGACATGACGCGGCACCATGCCGAGATGGCCGACCACCGGGATGCGCTCGTTCGCCATCGCCTCGATGATCCGGTTGCTCGCCGAGCAATACACCGAACTCGCGCCGGCCTCCAGAGCACGGAAGGCGATGCGGATCGCCTCCTCGGGAGTGGCCATGCCGTGCGGGGTCGCGGCGGAAAAGAAACTTTCCGGGGCGGCTGCCACCAGCTGCGGGAGACGCGCCTGACTTTCCGGGGAGTCGTAGGAGCAGCTCATCAGATCGACACCTGCGGCGGCGGCGGCGGTCGCCTCTTCGGGCGACTTCACATGGATGTGTGTCAGGCATCGTTTGCCCTTGAGCAGCCGGAGGTCGTGGACGGTGAATTTTTTACGAGGTCGGAGCATGGCGGGAAGAACTTATGCCAGTGCTTGGGCGAAGGCGGCGATAATCGTGTCAGGGGATTCAAGGCCCACGGAAATGCGCAACAGGTTTGCAGGGACGCCGCAGTCTTCCGTCCAGTCCAGCTCATCGTAATGGGCCAGAAGCGTGTACGGGCAGACGAGTGTGAAAGGCGTTCCGAAAGAGGGTCCTTTGGAAATTTTCAGCGCGTCATAGACTTTCGGAGCTTTCTTGGGGTTCGCGAGGGCGATGGAAAGCAGCCCGCCGTATCCGCCTTTTTTGCGCATGATCGCCGTGTAGTTTTCCGTTTGGGTGACGGAGGGATGCCAGACGCTCGCGATGGCGGGATGGTCTTTCAGAAAGGCGACGAGTGCGAGTGCGTTGGAGTTCACCGCGGTGTTGCGTTTCGCGTAGCCTTTGATGTTGGAGAGCAGGATTTCCGCATCGGCGATGTAGAGCGGGGCGCATTCGGCGGCGTCCTCGGCGAGCGAGCCGAGGAACTCGGCGGCGAGCGGGGAGTCGGCGCGGATCGTGGCGGCACCGGCCATCACATCGCCGGCTCCGGAAACCCATTTCGTGAGGGAGGAGGTGAGTACATCGCAATGCGGCAGGGCATCGACGTTGAGGGGGCCGGCGGCGGAGTCGTCGAGGATCAGCGGGGTGCGCGAGGTGCGGCATGCATCGGCGAGGAGCGGGAGATCGACGGTGCGGAGCAGCGGGTTGGAGGGGACTTCGGTGAAAACGCCTGCGAATTCGCCGGCGCGGATGCGGCGGAGGGCTTCGTCGAATGACTCGCCGGTGGCTTCGTTCAGGTAGGCGGCTCCGTTCCCGAAGCGTTCCTGGATTTTCAGGGAATCGACGTAGGGGAACTCGATCTGGAGGGTTTTCTTGCCCTCACGGACTCCGGGAAGCGCACGCAAGACGGCTAGCGCCGCCGAGATGCCGCTCGCGAAAACGAAAGTATTTTCCGCCACGCCGCCGTTGAGTTTCGCGACCGCGCGGGCGACGAGATGAGATTTCGATCCCTTACGCAGCGATCCATCGAGGTAATCCTGCGCTTGCCTAGAGGAGACTCCTTCGCCGGAAAACCGCCAGTAATAATTGGCGAGCACCTTGGCCTTTTCCGGGAAAATGAGTGCTTGGAAGCCGTGGTAAGAAGCGGTGCGGATGGCTGTTTCCGCCTGTCTCTCCAGCCAGCGGTGGGCGCGTTGTGCCGAGAGGCGTGTGGGTAGTATGAGAACATCTTCACCTTCGGAGGTCAGCTCCACGCGGGCGTTTTCGAACAGACGCTCGACGGTCGGGTGCTTGAAAAAACGCGGGTAACCGGTGCGCAGGCGGCGGATCACTTTTTCGCGCCCTTCCTCATAGCCTACGACCGACTCCCAGTTCGGAAGACAGACGGAGCAGGCATGGGTGGTATCCGGCAGAGGAAGGCCGAGATCCTCCTCTTGCCAGGCAGGGTTTGCCAGGAGATCGCGCACGGCTGCTAGATGAACCGCGCAGGGGTTTTGGGCAAGGATGATTTCCTTTGAAAAAGGGTGCGAATGAACATGGCGGGGTAGGTTCTCCTTGCCACCGTTGCCGAGTATCCTTCGGGTTTATCCTTGTCACGGGTGGGACGCTGGGGAGAATCCGCCTCCCCGCGTGCTGCGGGCTGGTTGCTATGAGCGGAAACGGAAATAACACATTGGCGGGGCTGTTCGCCGAATTCGGCGGAGTGGTGGCTGGGCATTCGAGTTTCGTGATCATGAGTCACGTGCGGCCGGACGGGGATGCGATCGGCTCGCAGGTGGCGCTGGGTTTCGCGCTGATGGCGATGGGGAAAACGGTTTATCTGGTCAACGAGGACGGAGTGCCGGAGAGCCTGGCTTTCTTGGCTGGTTCGGAAAAAGTGACGACTCCGCCCGCCGATCCGCTGGAGGTGGAGGTGGCCATCGCGCTCGATACAGCGACGAAGCCGCGGCTTGGCGAAAAATCGCTTCACGCCGCAAGCAAGGCGAAATTCTGGGTGAACATCGACCACCACATTTCCAATCCGGCCTACGGGGATCTGAACATCATCGACGGCACGAGTCCCGCCACGGGGCAGATCCTCTATCAGTTGATCCGGGCGCTCGAACTGCCCCTGACGGACGAGACGCGGGACGCGATCTACGTGGCGGTTTCTACGGATACCGGTTCTTTCCAATACGGCTCCACCACCGCCGCGACTTACGAGCTCGGCGCGGATCTGATCCGCCATGGACTGGACGTGGGGAAAATCAACGCGGACACCTACGACAATCATCCTTTCCGCCGCCTCGAGCTGATGCGCGAGCTGCTCAAGACCTTGGTGATTTCCGCCGACGGAAAGATCGCAAACTGGGAGCTGCGCGATGCGGTGCGGCTCAAACTCGATCTCCAGCCGGATGACAGCGAGGGTTTGATTGACCTGATCCGTGCGGTGAAAGGGGTACTGGTCGCGGTATTTTTCGAGGAGCTGGAGGGCGGCAAGATCCGCGTTTCCATGCGCTCCAAGGACAAGAGCGTGAATGTCTGCGAGGTGGCCATGCAGTTCGGCGGCGGCGGGCATGCGCTGGCGGCGGGGATCCGGATGGCCGGACCGCTTGACGAGGCCAAGGCCAAGGTGCTTGCCGCTCTCGGTGAGGCGCTTGCAAAATGATTTTCAAAACACGATGAGAGATAAACCACAGGAATATACGGGCCCTAGCGGAGTGCTGCTCGTGGACAAGGCACCGGACATGACCTCGCACGATGTCGTGGCGATCGGTCGTAGGGCGCTGAACACGAAAAAGATCGGCCACTGCGGGACGCTTGATCCGATGGCCACCGGGCTGCTGATGCTGGTGGTCGGGCGCGCGACGAAGATCCAGGATCTTCTGATGAGCGAGGACAAGGTTTATGAAGGCACGCTCACGCTCGGCGAGCGCACCAGTACTCAGGACAAGGAGGGCGAGGTGCTTGAAACTCGGGAGGTCGGCGATTATTCCGAGGCGGAGATCAAGGCGGTGTTCGAGGCGTTCACCGGCGAGTTCGAGCAGCTGCCGCCGATGGTTTCCGCGATCAAGATGGACGGAGTGCCGCTCTACAAGCTTGCCCGCAAAGGGCAGGAGGTGGAGCGCAAGCTGCGGCCGGTGAAGGTCAGCGGATACGAGATCACGCGGGTCGCGCTGCCGGAGATCGATTTCCGCGTGCATTGCACGAAGGGATTTTATGTGCGCACCTACGCGAACGACATCGGCGAGAAGCTCGGCTGCGGGGCGCACCTTAGCGCGTTGCGGCGGACGAACTCGGGGAAATTTAATCTCGATCGCTCGGTCACGGTGGCGCAGCTCAAGGAGGGAAATCCCGAGATCCTCATGAAAGCGCTGATTTCCCTGGCCGAAATTTCCCTGATGAGGGGAGCCTGAAGAAATGCTCATCCGGATCGACAAGCTAGAGGAGCTGGCGGCGCAGGACGGGCCGCTGCACCTCGCCTTGGGCGTGTTCGACGGGGTTCATATCGGCCATCAGGCGGTGATCGCCCGGGCGGTGGACGCCGCGCGGAAAGATGGCGGGAAAGCCTTCGTGGTTACTTTTTCCCCGCATCCCATCCGGGTGATCGCGCCGGAGAAAGCACCCGCCTCGCTGCTGGCGACCCTCGATGAAAAGGCGGCGGTGGTGAAGGAGTTGGGGGTGGAAGGCCTGCTGGTGATTCATTTCGACATGGCTTTCGCGAAGATGGATGCGGAGGAGTTCGTGAGGAAACTTTTGGCTGCCGATGTGCGGACGATCGCCGTGGGTGAGGACTGGCGGTTCGGCAGCAAGCGCTCGGGAGATGTGGCGATGCTGCGCCGTATGGGTGGGGAGTTGGGTTTTCAGTTAGAAGCCGTGCCGCCGGTGATGTGGGACGGAGAAAGGATCAGCAGCACCCGCATCCGTCAGGCGATCCGCGATGGGAATTTCGATGCCGTTGAGGAAATGCTCGGACGGCCTTACGAGCTTTCCGGCACGGTCATCGAGGGCAGGAAGCTGGGCCGCGAGCTAGGGTTTCCCACCGCAAACCTCCACCTCGGCGAGCGGCAAACGCCCCGCGACGGGGTATGGGCGGTGAAAGTGAATGGGCTGTGGGAAGGCGTGGCGAACCTTGGCACGCGTCCCACCGTCGATGGCAGCGAGCGGCTGCTGGAAGTGCATCTCTTTGATTTTTCCGGTGATCTCTATGGCAAAGAACTGCGGGTAAGATTCGGGAAGTTTCTGCGTACCGAGAACAAGTTTGGTTCCGTGGAGGAACTGCGCGAACAGATCGGAAAGGATGCGCAAGAGGCCAGGCGCTGGTTCGCGGCGGAAAGCGCGCCTTGACCTCCACGTCCGGATGGATAGACCGGATGGATGAAGGGAAGGATTTCGGCGGGGATTTTCAAAGTGATGGCCGTCGTCAGTGCGCTTGCGATTGGCGGGGGGTATGTTGCATGGCGACAGTCGGAGTCCGAAAATGCAAACAAGCGCGAGCACGCCGAAAGCGCCAAGACGGAGCAGAAGGAGGAGGAACTTATGTTGATGGTCGGATCGAAGAATCCGGGAAGGCCGGTCATTGGGAGAGAAATGACAAAGGAAGAGATTGATGCCTTTGAAGTGAGCTATAAGGATTTCTTACAGCCGATTCCCGGTATCCCCACAGAAAGCGAGAAGGTGTCGAATGTCGTCTCCCTGCTGCCCGGATCGAAGTCGATCAGCATGCCAGTTTTCACGAAAGATCAGATCAAGAAACTGCAAGAGAAGGAGAAGAAGGAGAAGCCGCTCAAGCTCTTGCCTGGTTCGAAATCGATCAATTCCCTCCTCGATCTCTCCGCGCTTCTCGATCAGTCGCGTCGCGACCTCGTCCGGGGTTTTCCAAAGGAAGTGCTCCAAGAGTTCGCCCGCTTCGATCGAAAGCGCCATGGCCATGTCCTTCGGATTGTGGAATTGCGCCCAATCCCTCTCGTCACGAAAGCGGCGGATCTTCTCGGTGATTTCTTCAAGATTCATTGTGGCGCGAACCCCGCCCAGTCCTCCGCCGTTGACAGCAGGCTGTCTAACGGAAAGCGGCAGCAGGCTGCCGACACTCACCGGTCTGGCGACTGATCTTCGGGAACATTTTGTGCAGCAAGCTCTGGATTCGATTTCTCAAATCCAACGAAAAAAATCACACCCGGGGGGAAAAGCTTATCTTGATGGACGTGCCCCGGCTGCTAGCTTCACAGGGATGAAGGGAAAGATTTCGGCGGGAATTTTCAAAGTCATGGCCGTGGTGAGTGCTCTGGCGATTGGGGGGGGATACGTCGCATGGCGAAACGAGCAGTCTAAAAAAGCGCAGCAAAGCGAGCTGATCAAGGCGGAGCCTGCGGGTGAGAAACCTGAATTGCTGTTGTCCGGATCGAAATCATTAACTGGCGGCACGCTTCTCAAGGAGGGTGATCTAACTCAAGGCGATTTCACCGTGCCGATCCCGGGCATCCCGGAAGGATCCGAGAAGGTGACTAATGTCATCCCCCTAATGCCCGGATCGAAGTCGGCTGCGCTGGAGATCCTTCCCGAAAATTTGCTTCCGAGTTCGAAGATCGGGATTATCAGGCTGCGTGAGAAGGAAGTCGAACCGCACGAACAGAAAGACCCCGCACTCTTGCCGGGATCGAAGTCGGGAGGCATCTTCATTCCGAAAAAGGCCGAACCCGAAAAATCCGAATAACGGCGATGTCTTGGGTTTACACCTTGTTGACGGTGGGCGCGAGTTTCATAGTCCTCTGCGTGTTGTTCCGCCCCTTGGAAATGGCTTTTCCGGCGAAGCAGGGGCAGAAGTTCCTACGCCCTGAATGGTGGACGGATCTTTGGTTTTTCCTCGGCCAATACCTTCTCTGGGGTGGAGCGGTGCTGTGGGTGCTTTCGAGGTTCGGGAGTTGGATCGGCGGGGTGATGCCGGAAGGTTTCCGCGCGGCGGTGGCGGATCAGCCATGGTGGCTGCAGGCGGTGGAGGTCATCATTTTGAGCGATCTTTTCGTTTACTGGGGTCATCGTATCCAGCACCGCGTGCCGTTTTTGTGGCGCTTCCATTCGATCCATCACAGCGCGGAACATCTCGATTGGCTGGCGGCGCACCGCGAGCATCCGGTGGATACGGTTTATACGATGGGACTGATCAACCTGCCGGTGTTCCTGCTCGGCTTTCCGGTCGAGACTCTGGCGGGTCTGGTCGCGTTCCGCGGGATCTGGGCGATCTATATTCATTCGAACGTGCGCCTACCTATCGGGCCGTTACGTTGGTTCGTCGGTGCGCCGGAGCTGCATCATTGGCACCATGACAAGGCGCGCGACGCCGGGAACTACGCGAACATCTCGCCGCTGATGGACATCATTTTCGGCACCTACCGCTGCCCGGATCACGAGCCGGAGGCCTTCGGGATCCATGAGCCGATCCCGAGATCCTACCTCGGTCAGATGATCCATCCTTTCCGAGCGCGTGGTCGCAGCAAGCCCGCCAAGACGCCCACATCCGCTCCCTAGGGAGATATCCCGGTCGCGCGGTCAACGCCGTATTCGTTGTATTTCAGCGAGGATCCTCTCACCTTTTCCGCCGGATACTTCGCCGCGTTCTTTTCCATTTTCCTCTCTATGGCTTGGAAAAGATCGATGCCGAGAAGGTCGGCGAGCTCCACAAGATAGATCGCCACATCGGCCACCTCATCCTCGATTTCCTCGCGCTTCTCGATGCATCGCGCGGCGACCTCGTCTGGATTTTTCCAGAGAAATTGTTCCATGAGTTCGGAGGCTTCAATGGACAAGGCCATGGCCATGTCCTTGGGGTTGTGGAACTGCGCCCAATCCCGCTCATCGCGGAAACGGCGGATTTTATCGGTGATTTCTTCGAGAGTCATTGTCGTGGAAGCTTCTCATCTTCCGAAACACTGCGGTAGCTCGTTTTTCGAGGACTTGTGCTCGTGGGTTCGTTTGGCAGACTGGCTTGCAAAGATCCCTGAGTCCGGTGAATCTCGACGACAAACATGTTGCTCAGCATCACATCACGGACGCCGGATTCAAGGGATCTCGGCTACCTCCTCCATAAGAATCCGGCCAACGTGCATATGACGGATCTCGCCTATGGGAAGGCCACGGTGTTTTTCTCGAAGGCCACTCCGGAGGAAACCACCGCCCATCTTCTCGTGGAAATCGATCCGGTCGGACTCGTTCGTGGAAAAGGCGCTCGGCAAGGAGGATGGGCACTCGGGCAATACGTGAACGACAGGCCTTACGCGGCCAGCTCCTTCTTATCGACCGCGATTTCACGTTGCTATGGCACGGCGATGGGCGGGCGTTGTGAGAAGCGCCCCGAACTGCCGGATACTTCCCTGGATCTCACGATCCGTATTCCCGCCCTGCCTCTGGCTGGTGACACGGATCGTGTAAGATCGCTTTTCGAACCCCTTGGATACGAGGTGGAAATTGTCCGCCCGCTTCTTGATCCGGAGTTTCCCGGTTGGGGGGAAGCACGGTATGGGGATGTGACCCTTGCGATCCGCGCGCCCTTGGCGCAGGTCTTGCGGCATCTTTTTGTGCTGATCCCGTCCCTTGATTCCATCAAGCATTACTGGATCGGCCAGGATGAGATCGAGAAGCTTCTAGCCAAGGGGGAAGGCTGGCTTTCCGATCATCCGCAATGCGAGTGGATCACAACTCGCTACTTGAAATTCCGGCGCTCTCTGGTGAGCGAAGCGCTCGAACGGCTCGCTCCGGAATCCGAGGACGATGAGGAAGAAGATCCCGACGAGAAATCCGTTCCCGAGGTCGAGCGTTTCCTCTCCCTCCATGAAAAACGGCTCGACCGCGTGACCGAACTGGTGGCCAGCCTCCAACCTGATACCCTCGTGGATCTCGGTTGCGGCGGTGGCAAGCTTCTGCTCCGCCTGCTGAGGAAAACCAAAGTTCCGGACATGCTCGGGATCGATGTGGACAGCCGCTCGCTGGAAATCGCCGCGAAACGCCTGAGGCTGGAGAGCCTGCCGGATAAGCAGCGGATTCGGGTCAAGCTGGCTCAGGGCGCGCTTACATACCGCGATCCGCGCATCGAAGGCCGTGATGTCGCCACGCTGGTCGAGGTGATCGAGCATGTTGAGCCGGAGCGGCTGGATTCGTTGGAGCGTATCCTTTTCGAACATGCGAGACCCGGCACCCTGATCGTCACGACGCCGAACCGCGAATACAACGCGCTGTTCGAAACGCTGGCAAAGGACAAGCTCCGCCACGCGGATCATCGCTTCGAGTGGACGCGGGCGGAATTCCACGGGTGGGCGGAACGCGTTTCTTCGGAAAACGGCTATTCGTTCGTCATTGAGCCACTCGGGGATGTGGACGAGACCCACGGCGCACCCTCGCAGATCGCTATTTTCACCCGCAACCCCGAATCCACAAGGCCATGAAGGAACCAAGCACATTAGCCATCCCCGAGCTTTCCTTGGTGTTGTTGATCGGCACGTCGGGTTCCGGGAAATCCACCTTCGCCCGTAGGCATTTCCTAGCCAGCGAAGTGGTCGGCTCCGACCAATGCCGTGCCATGCTCGCGGATGACGAGAACGACCAGACCGTGACTTCTGAGGCATTCGCGCTGCTTCATCAAATCATCGGCATGAGGCTTAAGCGTGGGAAAATGGCGGTGGCGGATGCTACAAACCTCCGCCGTGAAGACCGTGCCGTGCTCGTGAACATCGCCCGTGCGCATCATGCCCTTCCCGTTGCCATCGTGTTCAATCTCCCGCAGAAAATCTGCCACGAGCGGAATGAATCAAGGCCGGATCGCGATTTCGGCCCGCACGTGATCCGCAACCAGGCGGCTCTTCTGAAACGCGGCTTGCGCGGCCTGAAGCGCGAAGGTTTCCGTGTCATCCACAGGCTCGACAGCGAGGACGAAGTGAACGCCGTCACAGGCATTTCCCGCCAACGCCTCTGGAACGACCGCCGCGAAGACTCCGGCCCTTTCGATATTATCGGTGACGTCCACGGCTGTTACGTCGAGCTGATGGCACTGGTGGAAAAACTCGGATACGAAACCGATCCCGGTGGCCTCGCCTCCCATCCGGCTGGGCGCCGCCTCGGCTTCGTCGGCGACCTCACGGATCGCGGCCCGGAGAATGTGAACGTCCTCCGTTTCGTCATGGCCAACGTCGCCGCCGGACGAGCCTTCTGCGTGCCGGGAAACCACGACGCGAAGCTGCTGAAATACCTTTCAGGGAAAAAAGTCACGCTAACCCACGGGCTTGAAGGCACCGTCGCGGAGGTGGATGCCGAGGAGGAAATTTTCCGCGCGGATCTCGCGAAATTTCTCGACTCCCTCGTCAGCCACTACGTTTTCGATGGCGGCAAACTGGTCGTCTGCCACGCCGGCCTGCCCGAGGATATGCAGGGGCGCGCGTCTGGAAAAATCCGTATGTTCTGCCTGTACGGCGAGACCACCGGGGAGACGGATGAGTTCGGTTTGCCGGAGCGCATCGACTGGGCTTCCGATTACCGGGGCAAGGCGCTGGTCGTTTACGGGCAC
>JAYTOE010000293.1:0-5767 GCA_043747935.1 Akkermansiaceae bacterium | reverse complement strand
ATTTCGATCTGGAGAAAACGAGGCCGCTGGAGCGCCCCCTGTGTTCTTCTAAAGGTAATCAGAGCGGGATTTTTCGGCGCAATTTTGGACACCGTTGTGGTAATCCATGGAGGCGGGATGGAGTTGCCGCCCCGATCCGATCATTCGGAAAGGATCAGGGTCTTGGTTTCCCACGGTGCGGCGGAGACGGTCTGCCAGACATCAGGGGTGAACGCGGTTTTCGCGGGATCGAAGGCTAGGACGACCATCTCGCACTTTTTCCCTGCCATGTCGGGTGTGAGGGGGAAGAAGAAAGTGCAATTCGCCTCGGCTTGGCGGGCGGGATATTCCCATGGATTCACGGGGAAGGAGGGGGCGCGGCCGGCGGGGCCGATGATTTTCCCGTCCACCCGCAGAGCGGACCAGACGCCTTCGCGGCCGTGTTCGCCGTTGCAGGCCACGGCGAGGAATCCGGTTTTCGGGGTTTTCTCCAGAACGAAGGGCAGCGACCATGCTTTCTTCACCTCGCGGAAGGCGGGGTAGAGATAGGACATGCGCCAGCCCGCGCGGTCGATCTCCTTGCCGCCCGCGACGCCGCGGATCTCGGTGAGCTTGCTGGGGACGAGGTTTGTTCGAATGTATCGCACTTGCCCTGCGCACTCGATGCGGATGTGGCGGCCGTCCTGGACGAGCTTGGCGGGCGACCATGTTTTGAGATCGGCGGAAACCTCGGCGCGGCGGGCATCGGTGATCTCCGCGTGGAGAATCTCGCCTTCGTCCGGGGTTTCGAGAAGGAGGTGATCAAGCGGTTGGGCTTTGCCGAGATCGACGCGCAGGTAGCGGCTTTCGGGTTCCCTCTCCCGCATGCGGAGGAGGTCGTAAACGGTGTCGGCTTTCCCATCGAAAAGATACCCCTGGAGGATGCCGCGCTCGGCGATGATGGGTTGGTTCACGAAGTGATCGCGGGCGGCCTGCACCTGCGGGATCGTTGTCGAGCCGGAGCGTTGGAGGGAGCGGAACTCGAGCGGATCGTTGTCGGCGGCGAAGCATCCGGTTTCATAAAGCTCCTCGGCATCGGCGGGCGTCTCCACCTCTTTCGGCGAGCCGACTTTGCGCTGCCACGCATCGCGGTCGGGTGTTCCGGGAAAGGAAACCTCCGCCGCTTTCCCGGCGACCAGTTCGGGGACGGGCTGGCCATCGAGGGTGGCTTTGGAAAATTTCCTGCCGCCCGAGAGGGAAACGGAGGACTTCTCCCCCGCCCCGCCAAGGATGTTGATGATGACGTCCTTTCCGGGAACATCGCGGACGATTTCGTAATCGCTTCCCGCGAGGCCGACCTCGGGGATTTCCGAGGCGCTCGCCAACAGCAGGCAGCTGCGGAATGGCGCGACCTCCACGGCGACCTCTTCGCCATATTTGAAGCGGCCGAGAATTTCCTCACCCGGATGGTGGCGGCGGAGGCTGATGGCGGAAGTCGTGTCGAGGCCGATGGAGGTGTCGAGCTTCACCTTGTAGGTGACCGGCTCCCAGGTGAGGTTGCGGAGGGTGATGAGGCGGGTTTTGTCGTCTCCGCGCGAGGCGGCGAGCGGGCCGTAGCGTTTCTCATCGAGCACCATTCCGTTGACCATGATGTCGCGGTAGCGGCGGTGGAGGTTGTAGATACGGGCGAGCTTCGGGAACTCGTCGTCACGGAGGAACCATGGGTTCGCGTAGATCTCCGGGGCGAGGATGAGGCTGCGGTTAAAAGCCTGGAGGATGAGATCGTCCTCCCAGAAATCGAGGCAGGAGGAAATGCAGACGCCGTGGTCTTCGGTGAGGCGCTTCAGATCCGGCACCATGCCGCGCGAGATCGCCTGGACGCGGTTGTGGGAGCCGGTGCGTTCGCGGTTCGCCATGTGGACATCGATGTAGGTTTCCTCGCCGCCCCAGAGGAACGTGGTCGCGTGCTCCTTCGCGTCGCCGAGGTCGAGGCGGTGGTTGAGGAGGATGAGGTCGGGGCTGTGTTTCCGGCACTCCGTCATCAGGCGGGCGAAGGCATCGCGCTTCTCCGGGCGGAGCTGGGTGCAGACGGCGTCCATTTTAAAAAGGGCGAACTCATAGTCCCGGCAGAAGCCTACGAGCATGTCGATGCGCGCCTGCTCTTCCGCTGGCGTGTCGCCGAAACCGTCCGGCCCGAGCCAGACGCCGAGGCGGCAATCGAAGCTTTTCGCATACTCGTAGATCGGCTGGAAACCGCGCGGGAACTGCGTCTTGAACTTCTCCGTCTGCGTGCTGCCGTAGGTTTCCGGGCCGTCGATGGCACCCGCGTCGAACGCATAGATGTCGAGCTTCATCCCGTATTCGTCGTGGAGCCATTTGAAAAAGGCCAGGTTCGCGAGCGTCTGCGCCTCGGTGGAGCCCTCGTTCGTGTTGTTGATCCAGGAGAAATACTGCGACAGCGAGGGCGTGCTCTCGGTGGCACCGGGAATCACCTCGGCGGATGAAATCGGTGCGGTCATAAGCATGGTGGCCAGCGCGGCGGCGCGGATGGGGAAGGGATTCGCATTCATGGTATCGATCGGGCGGGAGGGAAATTACCATCCCGCCGGATCAAGCTTGGACATCGTCCGACTCATTTCAAGTACCGAAGCGCGGACACGGGCATCAAGCGGCACCCTAATCCTCCACCTCGCTCAATCTCGGCCAGCAGCCTCGCAGGCTGCCGTGGTGGATCTTGAGATCCGGGTTATCGCCGATCCATCCGGGCTCGCCCTTTTCGTTCACGAAGGCGACACCGATGGGCATGTCGAGCTGGGTGTCGGCAAGCCTGATCATTTCCGCCTCCGCCTTGTCGGAGATTGTGATCCATTCCATTTTCATCTCGATGGGATTGAGGTTGCGGGCGCGGATTTTATCCATTTCCAGCGTATCGATTTTCGCGAAGCGCCTCATCATCTTGAGAAGGAACAGCGGGCTGAAACCTTCGTCCTTGCCACAGGCGGCCCAGACAATGGCTTCCAGCGGATAGATCCGGGAAAGCTCAAGGATGTCGATGTAATCGCGTGTCTCGGTGCGGGCGCTGAGCGCGAGGGCTTTGTTGACAGCCATGTCGAACAAGTGGAGCCGCCAGCCAAGCTGCGGATCGGGTACGATGGGAAAAAATCGGAAAGCGGAGTCGTGCGCCCAATCCAATGCCACTTTATTCCCGTCCCGCCGGACGAGAGCCCTGCGGAAGGAGCCGGGCTTTGTCCAATCGCCGAAGTCCGGGTCTTTCTCGACCTCGTAACCGGCGGCCTCCAGCAAGGCGACATCGCGCAGGCTGTGCCTGTCCAAATCCGCGATGGCATCGTGGAACATGTCGAAGTCGTTGGAGAACCTCGCGGATTCCTCGCTGGCGTTGAGCACCAGACCGCCCGCGAAATGGCTTTCCTCGGAGCGGTTGCCCACGATGACGGCGAGAACTTCGCTCTGGAATGCGGTTAGAGGCATCGTTGCAGTTCCTGGGCGGCGCGCCACGCACGCCAATTTCCATACTCGCGGAGGTGCGTGACCACCAGACGCACATCCCCAATACGGCGCACTCTCGCTTCAGGATGCCAGAACCAGAAACATTTCACGTCATACTCACGCACCAGAGCCTCCGCCCTAGCGATCAGCTCGGGCGGCGCGGGCGTTTGATCCAGATCTGTGGTTTCAGAAACCATGGCGGGGAAACATTGGCATAGGACGCTTGCGTAAGCAAGCGGCGGGAGCGGATCCATGTCGGTGGCGTGAATTGCGGGTTTTGCCTTTTGACGCGGCTGCCAGTTTGTGGTGCGCTTATCGGTGAGATCGAAAGCACATGAACGGAGAACAGGAAAACGCGTTTCCCAAGGAGCGCCGCAGCGCGAGTGCGGATGCGGCGTTGCGTGCGGAGATGAGGCGGGTGGGAAAAATGACAATGGAGCAGCGCATGAGCGAAGCCCTCTCGCTGGGAAAACGACTTGGCGGACTACGAACACAAACCGGCGCGAAGGGCAGGTGAGGGATGTCCGGTGACATGGATGACAACCTGCGCGAGGCGGAGCGTATCGCGGCGATCCTCGCAGAGGAGAGGGTTCCTGCGGTCGTGATCGGCGCGGTAGCCCTGGCCGCCCACCAATACGTCCGTTCCACATTGGATGTGGATTTCGGTGTGGACGTGGATCTGAAGCGGATGCGCGGGCTGTTGGCAACCTTGAGGTCGCTGGGGTATGACGCGCAACTCCGCGAGCCGGACGCCGATGATCCGTTAGGCGGTGTGATCGACATTCCCGGGGCGTTCGGGCTGGTGCAGATCGTCAATTTCGGCGAGCGCTTTCCCGCCGCGATCCGTGACTCGCTGTCCGGCGAGGACATCCGGCTGCGCCCGGATGGCGCGCTGAGGGTCATGCCGATCCCCCAACTTGTCGCGCTGAAGCTCTACGCGGGCGGCTGGAAATCCCTTGCTGATATTGTCGAACTACTGCGGAGGAACCCGCAGGCCGATCTGGAGAAGATCGGGGAAACCTGCCGCAAGTATCGGCTGCGAGGCTGGGGAAAAGTGTTGGAGGAGTTGGATACGAATCCCTGAAATTCACTTCGCCACGGTGAAACGGTAGGTGCCGGAGCCGATGATCATGGTTACGGTTTCGGGATTTTTTGCCAAGATCGGAAAGGGCTCACCGCCTTCGGTGAGGTTTTCACCTTCCCCCGCAGGCAGTTGGATCGTCGCGGCGGTGTCAGGCGGGATGGTGATCTCGAAATCGGTTTTGCCCTCCCCTTTCGTCCAGTTTGAAATGACGGAACCGCGGATGGTCTGGTGCGAGCATTTCACATGGGTGAGGCCATCGACGACCTGCGGGCGGATGATGACGCGATCCGCGCCCACCGCGTCCTCCGCGATCTGGATGCCGCCGAGCCAGCGGTGGAACCATCCGGAAATGGAGCCGAACATCGGGTGGTTGTGGGATTTCACGTTGTCGGTTCCCTGCCAGTCCTCCCAGAGGGTCGTCGCGCCGTTTTCGAGCATCCAGCCCCACGAGGGGAAAGTTTTTTTCACCGCGAGGGAGAAGGCGAGATCGCTGCGCCCGCCGAGTGATAGCTCCTCCATCAAGAAGCGGGTGCCGTAGATGCCGGTGGTCAGCGCGGGGCCGTTTTCCGCTCCGTTCACGGCTGCGATGAGTTGCTCGAAAACCTTAGGACGCGCCTCTTTGGAGGCGGCTCCAAAACCGAGTGCGAGGAGCTGCTCTGTCTGGTTTCCGGCGGCTACTTTGCCAGTGGCTGGATCGAGGAAAGCCTTCGCCCACGCGGCGGCAGATTCATCCGCCATGGCCACGCAGCGGGCGGTGGCCTCCTTATTTCCGAGGATCTCCGCGAGGCGGGCGCAGCGGCGGGCGGCGTCCACAAACATGGGCGTAGTCATCTGCGGGCCGCCCGAACTGGTGAGTGCCTCGTGATCTCCGAGACCTTTGACGACGAGGCCGTCTTTGCGCGCAGCGGCTTCCGTTTCCAGCCAACGCAGCGCGACGGGAACTTGCTCTTCGAGTAAATTACGATCTCCATAGTGGATGTAGAGCTGCTCAATGAGGAGCGGATGCGCCATCGCCCAGCCGACTCCGCAATAATCGATCCCAACGAAAGGCGCGGTGTCGGTGAGGCGACCGTCTGGGCGCGCGGCGGCGGCGAAGTCGCGGGCGGTTTTCGCGTAGAAGCCCTGCATGTCGAAATTCATGAGGTAAGTCTCGCTGGTGACGGCGATGTCGCCGCCGTAGCCGAAGCGCTCGCGGTGCGGGCAGTCGGACTGGACGCT
>JAYTOE010000292.1:0-1780 GCA_043747935.1 Akkermansiaceae bacterium | reverse complement strand
GCGCGTTTCTTGAGTTCGGCGGCGAACTCGTCGAGGGCTTCGCGGTTTTTCTCCTGGGTATCGGCGAGGGAGGAAAGCAGGCGGCGGTTCTGGTCGTTGCCCTTGTGGATCTCCTCCGCGATGGTGCGGATGCGTTTGGAAAGGGATTCCTGCGTCTGGTAGATCTGCTGAAATTTCGCGGCCATTTCCAGGATCTTGCCGGCCTCTGCCATCAGCGAAGCGTCTTTCTGGAGTTGTTTCTGCTCCTCCTCGCGCGCGCCGAGGCGTTCGAGCATTTCCTTGATCTGCTTTTCCTGCTCGGCGGCGGGGGCTTTCGGATCCATTTTCCCGAGCTGTTCGAGGTTCGCCTTCGCGTCGCCTGCCGCGTTTTGGGCGATTTCCTTGAGGCGTTTCTCCATCTCGAAGGCGGGGAAATCCGAGGCGAGTTTTTCGAGGAGATCGGCGGCCTGCTGGTGTGCTTGCTTGGCGGATTCGAGGGCTTTTTCCGATTCGGCGGGATCCTTGGCATCGCGCATTTTTTCCAGGGATTCCTTGGAGTCCTTGAGCGCGTCCGCGATGGCTTGGTAGCGGGCGTTGAACTGCTCAAGGGTGGTCTTGGCACGGATGCGTTCCGCGTAATCCTCCTCGGTGATGATCTGGATGCGGGAAATTTCCGAGGAACCCTGGCCGAGCAGCGACGGGTTGTGATCGGCGGCTTCGAGGAACAGCTCGATCACCTGGCCGGGGCTGACGCCGAGGAGGTCGAGCGGAAGTTTATCGCCGACCTCGAAGGCCTTTTCAGTGAGGGCGGGCGCGACGGTGCGGGCGCGATCGCGGAAACCTTCCAGCGTGCGGACGAGCCGGACTTTCGAGAGCGCGAAATCATCCTCGGCTCGGCCATCGATTTTCAGAACCGAACTCGGAGTGGCGAGCAGGAAGCGCGGCGGCGACATGAGATCGACGAGCGGAGCCTGGTCGGGGACGGCCTTGAAGCCGAGTTCCAGCGGCGCGGCGGCGGGGGTGCCGCGGACATCGCGCAGCAGGGCGGAAAGGGTGCCGGGGCGGGTGGCGATCCAGCGGAAAGTGATGGTATCGGAGGAGGTGATTTCGCCGGGGATTTCTTCGGGGACAGGCTCGGTGCCTGGCGCGGTGGCGGGGGTGAAAACGAGGGCGGACGCAGCGAGCGGGCGGTTACTGGTGAGGGACAGCGTGACCTCCGAGCCTTCGAGCGCGACGATTTCGTTCGTGTCGAGCGTGGCGGAAACGGCCTCGCGTTCGGTGTAGGCGGGCGGTTTCACCGAGGTCTTGCCAGCGAGGACTTTCGGCTGGAGCAGCAGCTCGACCGTATGCCACTCGGAGCGGGCCTTGCCGATGGCGAACGCGATGGAAACGGACTCCGTCACGGAATCGAGCGTGCGGGAAAAGCGTGTCTCGGACTCGCGGAAGGTCGGCAGGCGCTGGATCTCCGGCTTCCCCGGGCGGCGGATCAGGAACTCGACGGCTTGCTCGGGGATGTCGCCGGAAATTTCCGCAGCGAGGATCAGCTCGCCGCCATAGACCACGACGGGAGTCGCGGGATCGAGCGCGAAACGGAACTTGCTCCATGGCGGCAAATCTGCGGAAGGCGAGGCGAGGCGGCGGGCGATGGTGGAGGTCGCGTCAGGGAAAACGAGGGCGAGGATCGCGATGGGGAGGCAGGCGAGGACGAGGGCGATGGCGGCGGGTTTGGCGGTGCGCCATGGGATCACACGGCTTGCGGGAAGCGCGGCGATCTCGGATGCGGCGGCTTCGCGGGCGCGGC
>JAYTOE010000291.1:0-1592 GCA_043747935.1 Akkermansiaceae bacterium | reverse complement strand
CGCTACGCGAACCTCGCACGCCCCATCTCGCGCGGCGAGATCGCCGCCGCCCTCATTTCCTCCGCACTCCCCACTCCGGAAGACAATTCCTACTCGAACTCCTCCGAACCCGACCCCGCCGACATTGCCGCACAGGCCATCGAGTTCTGGAAAACGAACAAGGACAAATCCGCCGTCGAACTCGCCACCCTCTACATCGCCGAGGGAAACACAAACCAACGCTCCTTCGCCTCCAACCACCTCGCCACCAGCAAAGACCCCGCCGCCCACGCCGCTTTCGAAAAAACCGTACTCGAATCCAACGATCCACTCTCTCTCATCCAAGCCGTCGAGGGATATCTCGGCACCCGCAAGGCCGCTGCAAAGCCCTTCGCCACCGCCTACATCAAGCTCATCCGCGACAACCCGCCCAGCGATGACGAACTCCAGCGCAGCATGGTCGGCTACCAAATCCGCGAGGCGGGCGGCATCGAGAACTACCTCAAGAAGCTTTCCCTGAAAGTCGGTGATGTCTCCCTAGCCAAGATGATCTCCCAAGCCCTCCGCGCGAAAAAAAAACCGGCGGACGATGATTCCGGTCAAACAATATCCCCTATCGCCGCCCTAGCTCCAGCGATTCAGGAGATCCCCCTCAACGAGTGCCTCACCACCCTCGGCAAAGCCGCATCCGCCGCCTCGCCCGACCAATGGATGGAGATCCACCAGCTCCTGCTCGGGCGCATCTACCATGAACTCCGTACTTCCCGGGGAGCGGAGGGCATCGTTTATACTGCCCTGCCCGGCGAGGTGGTGGAAATCTGGAAACCTCTCATCACCCGCACCGACGCCATGCCGGAAAAAGGCGATTTCCCGAAATACGCGCGCGCCTACGGAGCGAAAACCACCGGCGACGCCTCCGCCCTCATGCTCGAGCTGGCCACCGCACCCATGCTCGCCTACTCGATCAACGCCTACGCCCAGGCGGAAGGCTCAGCTGAAGCCGTGATGACCTTCGTCCGCAAGCGCGTCACCGCATGGTCTTCCGGCGCGGAGGCCGAGCTATGGCCCAGCTCCGATACCGTTTCCGAAAAACGCGTGGAGGAAATTTCCGCAAAACTCGCCGCCCTGAAAGCGGATGAAATCATCCCCTACGCGAAGTCGCTGCCGATCGAAGAGCGCCTCGCGCTGGCGGACATCGCACGCAATTACGAAGAAGAATCCGCCCCGCCCGGGCTCCTGGAACTCCGCAACACCCTCGTCAGCCTCGCGCCCGCCATCAGCGGTGATCACGACGCAGAAGCCGCCGCCAAACTCGGTCTCGCCGTCGGTGACAAGATCACCTCAGAGCTGCTGACGAAAATTTCCGATACCCTGCTCCTCGATGCCGCGAACACCAGCACCACGGCGGTGATGTTTTTCTCGGCTCCTCTTGGCCTCGGCTCCGGTCTTTATGTCACCACCTCGAAGGATCTCGATCTCGCGAAAGTGCAGGGCTACGGCATGATGTCCATGGCTCAACATTTCCAGGAGCCGGGCAACACGGAGGCCATATCAGTGATCTCTGTCAGTAACGGTGCCGACACACGCCTACTCAGGGACGGCAAAACCGTCAC
>JAYTOE010000290.1:0-14295 GCA_043747935.1 Akkermansiaceae bacterium | reverse complement strand
GAGGAAGTCCGCGCCCTCGCCCTCCCCATCCTCCGCCACCGCATCATCCCCAACTACAACGCCACCGGCGAAGGCATCACCAGCGACGATATTGTCAGGAAGCTCGCCGCTTCGCTGTGAGGGGATTATTCCATTTCGTTAACGATGAAGATGACACCGGCGGAATTTGAACAAATCTTGGAAAGTCTGTGTGCACGTTTGAGAAATCTGATATCGACCGGAGGCACGTTTCCATCTTCCAGTGCGTTTGAATCACGCGTCCGTACCGAATTGGAGACCCTTTTGGAAGAATCCGATTATGCGGTGAACTTCGAACCCCATCCGCATGTATTTCCGGACATCGTCCTCCCACCCTTTGGAATCGAGGTGAAATTCACCCTCAAGGACACCTGGCGAAGCGTCGCCAACAGTGTCTTTGAATCCACCCGCGCTCCCAATGTGGAACACGTCTATCTCCTCTTCGGCAAAATGGGAGGCGAACCAGGTGTCGAGTGGGGCCGCTACGGGGAGAGCGTCGTCCATGTCAGAACTTCCCACGTTCCTCGCTTCGAGGTCGAAATCAGACCGGGACGCTCGCTCTTCGAAACATTGGGAATCAATTACGATGTGTTCTCCGTATTGCCCGAACATGAGAAGATGGAACACATTCGGAATTACGCCCGTTCCCGACTTAAGCCCGGAGAACGCCTGTGGTGGCTGGAAAATCGGGAAGACGCGGAACACACGCTGCCAATCCAAGCCCGCCTCTACACCAGTCTCGATGGCGAAGAGAAACGAACCCTCAGAGCGGAAGCTGCACTCCTCTGCCCTCAAATAGTCAAACCAAGCAGGAGCAAGCGGAAATATGATGATGTGAGCCTCTTTCTTCTGACATACCACGGGGTTCTTGCTCCGCAGGTGCGCGATCTCTTCACTGCGGGAAGCGTGGCATTGCGGGCTGATTCCACACGAGGTGGCACGTATATCCAGCGGTCGCTGGCGGATATCCAAGACGAGATGAGACAAGCAGCCAACTACCTACCTGATGCGCTTTTCACGGATTTTTGGGGTGAGGGCGTTCCAAAGGCTGAGAGAATCTCATGGTGGTTGAAGGAGGCCGACAAGTACGCTGTCGGTTGGAAGCCTTCAGATGTATTGTTTCTCCCGTGACGGACTGGTGACTATCTCGTCCATGTGAAGATTTCTGTGCACTGCGTTGGCGATGTGCCACGCGAGCACGGGGGGAACCGCGTTGCCCACTTGCCGTTCCGTTTCACGCAACTTGGAATCGAATATAAAATTGTCAGGAAACGTCTGGATTCTCGCTGCCTCCCTCATCGATAGACGGCGAGGCAATTCGTAATGGAACTGGATGTTGCCATGGCATTCCGCGCGGATCGTGTGCGCGGGCTTGTCTGCTTTTATCCTCCTGTTTCCCTGTTCCGGACTGACCTTAGCCCGGCTCCAGACATGGTTCACATTCACATTCTCTTCCAAAGTAGCCAAATCCCCGATCGCTTCTTCAGAAGTCATCCATGTATCGCGGTTACGCTCGAGTGGCGGCGGCTCGAACTGCGGCCTGCCTTTTTGAACCCCTACGATAAAAACCCTTTCCCTAATCTGCGGAACTCCATAATCCACCGCTTTGTAGAGTTTGACCGATAGCTCGTATCCGAGAGCTGAGAAATCCCGCACAACCTGCTCAAGTGAATCCCTTCGGCTCTTCATAAGCAGTGCGCGGACGTTTTCCGCGACAAACACCTTGGGTTTGAGCCGTTTGACAGCCTCCACCATAGCTCTGTACAACCCGCTGCGGGCACCGCTAACTCCTGCACCCTTTCCGTTGATGGAAATATCCTGACAAGGAAACCCTCCGACCACCACATCCGCACTCTTCGGCATTTTAGGCAGCAGGCTCCAGACATCTCCACAGTGGATTTTACCATTGAGGTTCCTTGCGTAAGTCCGGCAAGCAGCTTCATTGAGATCGTTTGCCCATACAATCTCGTAAGGCAATTTCGGATATTTTCTGCCGAAAATTTCGAACCCGCCGGAGAATCCTAGATCCATCCCGCCGCAACCGGAGAACATGGAAACCACGGTATATTTTTTCCGCTCAAGATAAGTTACCGGAACCGCCGCTTTGGGATCGGGGATGAGTTGGTTCCGTCCGAAGAGTCCGGATTGGATGCCATATTGGCAATAATCCTCCGCCACCGTGGAGAACCACTCCTTCAATGTGTTACCCGACATGGCTAGATTCGCGTAAAGCTTCTTTTTCGTCTCGGGATCGATTTCGATTACCACTCGTCCTGAATCGCTTCTAGCCATGCGCTTTTGTATGTGCTGTATGTAACATAACAAGCGCAATTTTCGGGCGTGCCGTTTTTCTAATCCTCGCCATCGCCCGGAATAATCTCCAAGTCAACAATAGAGCCGCAGCCAAAGCCACCACATGATCACCGCATCTCCAAGAAACACGAACCGCCTTTAAAGCGAATCCAAAATCTCAAGGTAGAAACGCCCCTTCCAAAGTTTGTTGAAAATCGTATTCCCGAAGTCTGATTTTCAACAAACTTTTCCGCCGCGAGCGTCTTTCGGCTGGGATTCGACGAGAGGCAGCACCTGCCGGTTCTATTGATCTGCTGCTGCGCCACGGCCTGCGCTGGGGCTTCGAGTTCAAGTGCACGGACTCCCCGTCCACCACCAAATCCATGCACACCACCCGCAAAGATCTCCGACTCGACCACCTCTGGATTGTCTATCCCGGAGACCGGAAATATCCCCTCACCAAGGACATCACCGCCCTTCCGCTGGCGATGATCGGTTCGATCAGGCCATGATTCGCCATTTTGCGCCTCCTTCAACGAAGCCCTCCCCATCCTCCGCCACCGCATCATCCCCAACTACAACGCCACCGGCGAAGGCATCACCACCGACGACATCGTGAAGAAGCTGGCGGCTTCGCTGTGAAACGGGGCTTCGCGTACGAACTTTCACGAAACCACATCGCGGAATTCCCTTTGACGGTGATCCCCGATGATTGATCCTGAGCTGTGAGTCATTTCCAGACGATCATCTGCAGGTTGCCCGTATTGCTGCTGGCCGCCGCTCTTCGCTTGGGCGCAGCAGTGCCCGACAGCATGGTTATTGAGGTCTGGGATTCGGATTCCGGCCTGCCGCACAGCACGGTGACGAGCATCACGCAGACACCGGACGGCTACCTATGGGTGGGCATGCAAAACGGAGGGCTGGCACGGTTCGATGGCGTGCGATTCGTACATTACCATCCAGGAAATACGCCGGAACTCGCGTCGGCGGATGTGCAGACGGTTCTGGTCGATGACACCGGAAAATTGTGGATCGGCTTGGGAGATGGTTCTTTGGTTTCGCACGCGAACGGGGAGTTTCGCGGGGAATACAAACTGCCGCAAGTGTCGGAAGGTGTGATCACCAAGCTCGTATCATCCACCCCAGGTGAAACCCTTTTTGCCTCATCCAAAGACGTTTTGGTGCGCAACATCCGTCCGATGACAGAACCCCAGCGTTGGGAGACAAAGTCGCTGCCTTGGCCCGACCTCCGGGATTCCCTGTGCGCGGATGCGGATGGCGCGATTTGGTTTCGCACGGCTAACAATCGGTTGCGGGTTTTCAAGAACAACCGGGTGACGTCGCTGGACGAGCCGCCCGGGCTGAAGAGCAATGTCATCCGGGCGATCGTCGCCGATTCCAAGCGCCGGATCTGGGTGGCCACCGAAAAGGAGATCGCCGTGTGGAAAAATGACACCTTCGTCTTAATGACTCCTCCCGAGACCCGTTTGAATTCCGAAATCTGGCAACTGACGGTCGGGCGCGACGATTCGTTGTGGGTTCGCACTGACGACGAGGTGCGGAAATTTGCCGACGGCGTATGGCAACTGGCGGTGAGCTTGGGAAGCAAGTCGCCGTTTCGCCATTCTTCGCGGAATCTTGCACTTCATGCGGATTCCGCCAGCGGGGCGTGGGTGGTGCACTATGGGGATGGGCTGTGGCATATCGGTGCGGGCGGAGAGGTGGTGCGCTTCGGAGCGGCGGAAGGCCTGCCAACAGGCTTGGCGCTCTGTTGGTTTGAGGATCGCGAAGGCAATATCTGGGTGGGCCTGCAGGGCGGGGGTTTGGTTTGTCTGAGGCCTCGCATTTTCCATGAGGCCGGTTTGCCCGGCGAGCCGAGGGTCAAGGCGGCAAGTTCGGTGTGCGAGGACGGCGAGGGGGCACTTTGTTTCGGAACGGTGGACGGCGTCCTCTTCCGTGAGCTGGGTGAGACCTTCGAGCGATTTGCGCCGCCGGTCGAAATCTATGGGGCGACCGACCTCAAAGTTGCCCCGGCGGACGGCGGCGGCCTATGGGTGGCAAGCCAACAGAACGGGGTGGTTTGGTTCAAAGACGGGAAGTTTTCCTATCCGTTCCCTGCGCATGCCCTTGGGAAAAGACCCGACCGTGCGCGCGTGATTTGTCCGGGGCCGCGCGGGGCTCTGTGGGTTTGCGGCGAGGCCGGATTGTTTCATTGGGACGGCGAGCGGCTTGAGCGGGTGGAGGCTTTCGACTTGGATAGGGTAGCGCAGGTTTTGTCGATGTTTGACGCCGGTGACGGAACGCTTTGGCTGGGAATGGAGACGGGAGAACTTCTGCGGTATTCCGGGGGCCAAATCATGTCCTATCGCCCCGACGACGCAGGCCCGGAGGGAGAAAAGGCGCTGAAACGGCGCGAATCCTTTTGGACCTTGCAGCCGGGTGAAAACGGAACGCTTTGGATCGGGACGATGGGCAGCGGGCTGCTGCGGTTCAAAGAAGGGGCTTTCACGCGGTTCACGGTGAACGACCGCTTGCCCAACGAGTCGGTCCGCCAGATTCTGGAAGACGGCCAAGGACGACTCTGGATCGGCACGAACAGCGGAATCTCGCAAGCGGAGTTGGCGGCATTGGACGAATATGCGGCGGGGCGATTGGAGGAGGTGCCGTGGGTGAGCTACGGGCGTTCGGCGGGCCTGCCGACCTTGGAATGCCTCTCCGGCATCCAGCCTTCCTGCTGGCGCGGCCGGAACGGACGGCTCTGGTTTACCACGGCCAAAGGCGCGGTTTGGATTGACCCGCGAGAAATCACGCAGAACCGACTCGCACCTCCGGTCGTGTTGGAGCAAGTCGTTGTGGACGGACAGAACGCGGGAGGATCGGTCGTGCCCAAGAGCGTGCTGGTCCCCCCCCGGGCGGCACCTTCTGGAGTTTGCATTCACGGCCTTGAGCCTCACCGAACCCGGCAAGGTGCGTTTTCAGTGGAAACTCTCCGGGCTTGAAGACAACTGGGTGGACGGCGGGCACAGGCGATCGGTGAGTTATGGTTTCGTCCCGCCGGGCAGCTACCGTTTCCAAGTGCGTGCCTGCAACAACGACGGCGTGTGGAACGAGTCGGGTGCAGCGGTGGATCTAACGGTAAAGCCTTACTACTGGCAGACTTGGTGGTTCAAGGCGGGACTCGGTGGCATGCTCGTGCTCGTGCTTGTCGGCGGGACTCTCGCCGTGCAGCGGCGCAGGTATCGGGCGCGCTTGCGGGTATTGCAGGAGCGGGCCGCCATCGAGCGCGAACGGATGCGGATCGCCAGGGATATCCATGACCAGGTCGGCGCGAGCCTGACCAAAATGGGGGTGCAAACGGAGCGCTTGGTGCATGAACCCGGAGTCGCGGAAGAATGCCAACCCTTGGTCCGGGATGTCGCCGATACGACGCGTGAACTGCTCAACACCATGGATGAAATCGTTTGGACGGTGAATCCGCGCAACGACACGCTGGAAAATTCCGTCAACTACCTGATTCACTACACGCGCGAATTCCTGCGCCCGGCAGGGATCGCCTACACGGTGGACGTGCCATTGGAACTGCCCGACAAGCCGTTCACCGCCGAACTCCGCCACAATCTCTTCATGTCGGTCAAGGAAGCGCTGAGCAATGCCGTCAAGCATGGCCGACCCAGCCGCGTGCGGCTCGCGTTGGAATTACAGCCGCAAGCTTGGGTGTTTACCGTCGATGACGACGGGGTCGGGTTTGTTCCTTCCGCCGCTACGCCGGGAGAGGCTGACGGACTCGAAAACATAAGGCAACGCATGCTCGCTGTGGGCGGGAAGTGTGAAATTGAGAGTTCGGCCGGGAAAGGTACGCTGGTGACGCTGCGATTGCCTAGTGGTCAAACTTCCGTAGTTTAAGCCCTAACACAACCCATGAGTGATCCAAGCCAAACAGTTGCCGCCGTCACCGACACTTCTCCCATCCGGGTGGCGATCGTCGAGGATGATGAATGGGTCCGTGAAAACCTTGCCCGCGAACTCGGGCAAAACAGCGGGTTTTCCTGCCTCGGATCCTTCCGCACCGCCGAGGCCGCCATCGTTGGGATTCCTCCGTTGAAACCCGATGTGGTGCTGATGGACATCAATCTGCCGGGCATGGACGGCGTCCAGTGCGTCCGGCGGCTCAAGGGGATTTGTCCTGACGTTCAGTTCCTGATGCTGACAGTCTATGAGGAAAGCGACAAGATCTTCAACTCGCTGATCGCGGGCGCACGCGGGTATTTGCTCAAGCGGACGACCACGCCGGAGCTTTTGGAAGCGATCCGGCAAGTGCGGGAAGGCGGGACGCCGCTAACCGATCACATCGCGCGCCGCGTGGTCCAATACTTCAACCAACAGGGAGCCAAGGCAACCACGCTGGATACCCTGACACCGCGCGAGAGACAAGTTTTGGAAAAACTGGCACAAGGGGCCAGCTACAAGGAGGTTGCCGAGCACCTCTCGCTCAGCATCGACACGATCCGCATGAATGTCCGCCACATCTACGGCAAGCTCCATGTGCACTCCCGCAGCGAAGCTGTCGCGATGTTTTTTTCCGGGCGCTAACTGGCATTGGACATCTTCACCAAGGATCCTCCATCGGGGAATGGTTCATGAAAGCCACGGGGTGGTTTCGGCACTACACATCTTTATGCGTATTGCCAGTTTTGGCCATAAGATGCTTTTGTAGCCGCGTGTTTCAGCGTGAGTCGCTGCGAAACACCAATCCCATCCAACAAAATCAACCTATGAAACCCAGACACATCGAAAGCAAGGCCATGAAAAATGCAGCCCTGAACCCATTTGCCAGCCCCGCAGCCAAAGCTTGTCTTGCGCTCGCCTTGCTCTCCTCCATACAGAACAGTTCTGCGGCAGTTGTCGCATGGGACGACAGTTTCACCGGCGGCTCGCTCAACTCGAATTTGAATGTGTCCAACAATGGCGGTGGGACAGTCACCCAAACAGGCGGACAGCTCATCATGACTGGCACTACCGCAGGGGACGGGCGCTTCGCGTCAGTCTGGACAAACGCAACCAGCACTGGGGCCACGACAATCGGAGGAAACCTTGCATATAACTACATGGCGAATGCGGTTACCTCGACTTTCAATCTCGCCAGTCTGGTCTCAACCAGTGGACAAGCGAATACCAATCAACGCCCGACATTTTACTACTCGATCGGTCAGGATGGCGGCGCCCCAAGAAATTACTATGGCATAGGTATGGATTATGGGGTCAGTTTCAACATCGAAAACGTGCTAGGCACGGGATGGCGCATAGTGGGCGGCACCGCGAATGCCAGCGTTTTCACGGAAAATTTCACCGGAAATATCAGTGGTGTCCCGACGTCGGTCACTTATGACATCAACAACACTTCGGCAACCATTACGCTCGCGGGTGCAACCTTTACGGGTGGGGGAGGTGCCACGGCCTCATTTTCTTTCAATGACCTGAGTGGCGTGGGTGCTTTTACGCAGCGCAGTCTCGCATTCGGCGTGTATAATCGTGGCAATAATATCATATCAACTGCGACACTCGATTCCTTCAACGTCACAGTGGTTCCCGAACCTTCCAGCTTCGCCATGCTGATCGCAGGTGTCGCCGGGGTTGTTCTGAGGCGTCGTCGCTCCCGCTGCACTGCCTGAGCGGTTTGGGGAAGGGGTGATGAATCTGTCTTCACCCTCCGCTGCCCATAAGGTTCATGGCCTTTTCCATCTCCGCCTTGGCTTGCCTCGGCGGAGATTATTTTTTGAAACGGTAGGAACCACGAATGGCCTCACTTATAGATGGTGTTCCCATTTACATCGGCGGAGAACATCGTCTGCCTGAGCGTTCTGTCCGTTGAAAACCTGCCATTGAATGAGATCCGCTCGGCATGACCGTCGCAATAGATCACATGGAAAGCCGGGTTTTTGTCCCCACCGTGTCGTCGGGCGACGGTATTGGGATATGCGAAATTGCCATTCACCACTTGTTTTCCCCAGAGCGTGAAAGCCCCGGTGTTGCTGGGAAGCTTGCTTGGAGGGGAGTTGTTTGCTCCTTCAAGGAACATCACTTCCTGTGACGGGCGCTCGATTCTTGAAAGCTTGAGCGGGCGCCTCAATGGACTGGCATTCACATCGCTGGAAAAGATGATGTTGTCATTGGGCGCGTAATCGGCGATCCACCTCCCGGTCGGGTTGATCTTGCTGTTGTAAAGCGAGGGGTTGCGGCCTGTGGTTTGGGTCACTTTCCCATCGTGCCGGAGGCTGTCCGCCAGTTTGTCAACCCACAGATTCTTCCAGCCACCATTCGTGCCGCTGTTATCAAACACGAAAAACAGATCACCGTTCTCGTCTGTCGAATACAGAACCGCTGCCGATTGGATCGACTTGAGATCCTGCATCGCGTCGGTTTCCCTGGCCTTGGCGATCATTTTTGAAGCTCCGGCAAAAACCAGCACCGCCAGCACGATCACAATGGTGATGGTGATCAGCAGTTCGACCAAGGTGAATGCGGCGTTTCGCGTGGCTAAATGGAGTTGCAGACGGGGGTTTGCGGGGCGTGTTGGTTTCATGATGTTGCGCGTATGGTTGGGGTTGTGCATGGTTTGATTGTCATCTGCTTCGGCGTCTTCCAAGGCCGGTCATCCGGGCGGAGCGGATAGGTGGCGAGCCTCTTTGTTATCATTCTCATCACGGTTTCCGCGCCATGAATGCGGCGAGATATTCGGCTTGGAAGCGAGCCATCGCCTCACGATCCATGGTAGCGCTTTCCCAGGGAAGATCGGGCCGCGCTGGCAGCGTGTTAGCAGTGGGAAGCCCGCTCACGAACGGGCCGAAGGCCTTACCCCACTCCTTGTCCTCGCCCTTGATGGTGAGGAGTCCGGTCAGGCGGCTCACATCCTTGGCTTCGGGCGTGTCGTAGAGTCCCCAGTTGATCCAACCGCAGGCCATGGGCGCGGTGACTTCGACCACGCGTCGGCACCAGTGCGCTTGCTGCCCTTCGCTGGCGGGTTTGCCACCTGCATCAAGTGCGCCGCCGCCATACCATCCGAACTCGCCGATGACCAGCGGCTTGCCCGGCTTCGCGCACTCGCGCGCCATGGATTCCAGCGCGGCGAGGTTCGCGTCCTCGGCGTCCTGGCTCTCATAGCGGTAAACGCCATTGGCGAGCGGATAAAAGTGCAGACTCATGAAATCCAGATGACGGGCGATCTTCTCGGGACGGAAGGCGGTGTACCGATCGATGGAGATCGACTGAGCAGGGATCGACCATTGGATAAGGCCGACGGTCACTAGCGCTTCGGGATCGACGGCGCGGATCGCCGCAGCTTGCCGGGCGACCCATGTTTCCGCCACGCTTTCGCGGAATCGTTGGTAATCCGCGAGAATGGCGGAGGGAGAGGCTTCCTTGTCCGGCACGGGGACGATGGGTTGATTGCGGGCGGTGCGCCACTCATCCCATTTCACCCGCGAATGGGGAGTATCCCAAGGCACCGACGGTTCGTTGCGCATGTCGTAGGCCCAGATGGTGCTGCGGCCGCGGTAACGCCCGGCGAACATTCTCCAAAAATCCTCCTGGGCCTTGAGGCTCGCGTCGTTGGCGAAATTGTGATGAAGCCCGCCTTGGGCGTGGACCCAAGCGGGCAGCCCCTCCCATGCTTCCGGACCGGTGGGATGCAGGTAGATACCGGCTTCGTCGGCGAGGTCGAGCATGCGATCAAAAGCCGCCAGGCCCGCAGGATCGAGCTGACCCGGCTGGGTGTAGAACGAGCCGTAGGTGATAAACACCCGTGCCACGTTAAGACCCAGGCGCTTCATTTGCTGGAAGTCACGCCGCGTGGCCTCGGCGTCGAACTTTTTCCACAACTGAGGCGACCAACCGGTATCAGGCCGGTAGTAGCTCAAGCCACCTGGGATGAATCTCTTGCCAGCGGTATCCACAAAGCCCTTGTTCGCGGCATCGATCCGGATGCGGGGCAACTTGCTGCTCACAGTCACCTTTCCTGGATTACCCGGTTGATTGGAAATCGTTTGATCCGTCGTCTTTGCGAGGGCTACCGGGACTTCGGCAGCGAGAGAGACTCCGCAAAGGAGCAATAGGATAATCAAGTGGCGGATGCGTTTCATCAAGGGTGTTCTGGTAGGTGAGCGGACAGTATGGGCGACGGTGCTTTTCGCAGCTTGGAAGATTGGAAATAGCGGTCTTGAAGAGGGAATTTAACCGCAGATGGTCGCAGATTCACGCAGATGATTAAGGAGTTGGGTAAACAGGGGCGCTCACCCATTGGATTGACCTCCGATTTGGCGTAGCCCTCTTAAGCTTAACATTCATCTGCGTTCTTCCGCGGTTCATTTCTCTTTTCCCATGAAAATTAGACGGGCTCCGGAAAAACCCATTAACCGGAACCCGCCCTGGATTGCCTCCCTCCGGAGGCAAAATATCGAAAGAGGAATGCCAGTAGCTCACGCACGCCGACGGCGGAGGAGGCAGAGCATTCCGAGTCCACCGAGCAGCGCGGCACTGGGTTCGGGAATCGCCATGAGGGCGATGTCGTTGCCGTTCGCGGTGCCGGTGAATGTATTGGCCGTGAAGTCCGCGTTGTAGCTGATCTTCCAGTCGAGGCCGCCGTAGTTGATAACGGTCGCATTTTGGGCAAAGCCGCTGAAGGTGCCGGTGATGGCATCGGTGCCGTCGTTGAGCAGGATGAAGAGAAGATCTCCATTCACCGGGGTGAAGGTATCGAAGAGGACGCTCAAGCTGCTGCCAGTGATATCGACAGTCCCGTTGATGCCGAGTTGGTCATGGCCGGTTCCTGCGGTCGTCCCTTGGAGTTCCACGCTCAGGGCTCCATTGAGATCAAGGTTATCGTTAACCGTCAGGATGCCCGGCGAGTTTTCCCGGAGCGAGCGTGCCGTTGACGGTGAGCGTGTTGAGTACCGCCGAAGTTCCGACGGTTCCCGAACCGCCAAGGAATGCACCGTTTGCGACGGTCACCGCCGTGTCGCCCAGTGAGCCGTTGACCAGCAGGGTGCCGACGCTAACGGTGGTGGTGCCGGTGTAGGTGCTGTTACCGGACAGAAGCATGGTGCCAGCCCCCGATTTCTGGAGGTTGGTCGAGAAGTTGTTCACGTAGGAATTACGGACCGCTGTCGAGATAGTGAGGTCGGCGTTGGCGTTGCCGGTCGCATCAGCTACGGTGAACGTGCGTGTGGTGCCAGCAACAGCAGAACTCCCGGCGAGTGCGAGACCCTGATTTCCTTGGATCGTCGAGGCGGACGATCCGCCCACGGTGACATCTGAATTGAGGGCGAAGTTGACGGATGAGAAACCACCTGTGCCGTCCATCGTGCCTCCGTTCAAGGTCACATTACCGATCTGTTGAACGCCGCCTCGGAAGATGCCACCCGCGTTAACGGTGAGGTTGCCGAATGGACCGAAATTGAGGGCATCGCTGTTCACAAACAGGATGCCGCCGTTGTTCACGGCGAAGGAGGAGGCAGCGTTAAGACCACCTACAACTCCTCCCATGCTGAGTGTCCCACCGTTGACAATCACCGCGCCGTTGAAGGTGTTGGCTCCTGGTGTGCCGTTGCTGATGATGGTGGTGCCAGCATCGCTCTTCACGATGGTGCCTGACCCGGTGAACGTTCCGGTGAGCGTGCTGGTGCCGGAGACAGGTGCGAATTCCAGTGTGCCGGCACTGACAGCGGTGGGGCCGGAATAGGTGAGGCTGCCGGTGAGTTTGAGCGTGCCGGCTCCCGCCTTGGTGAATCCACCGGTGCCGGAAACATTGCCGAAACTCAACAGCGTGGTGGAGGTGCCGGTGCCAGGAGTGACCGTGACCGTCGTGGCATTTCCCGCCTGCTGAAGATCGACGCTGTTGATCGTTTGCGTGTTGTTGAAATTGGCTGCGCCAAAATTCAGAGTCTGACCCGTCACGTTGCTGGTGCTTGTGCTCATCGAGCTGAGCTCGATGGTGGTTCCGCTGATAATCCTGCGGATGTAAGTGCCGGTGGGCAGGTTGGCATTGGTGACCGATTGGCCGATCACCAAGCCTGTGGTTGACCCCACATTGACCTGCATGCCAGCGGCATTGGCATTCAAGGCAACGCTCGTGGCGCTACCAACGGCAGCACTGCCGCGTCCCACCAGCGAGTAGTTGCCGCCATTGAGGACAAGCTGTGATCCGGTGCTGTAGCCATTGCTGAGATTGTCCGTGCCCCCGGTGGCTGCGATCCCCGCGATGCGGTTGTAATCGGTGGAAACCGTGCCTGCGCTGACCGTGGTGCTGCCGGTGTAGGAATTGACCGCGAGAGGATTCCCACCGGTGAACACGAGATTACCCAAACCGGTTTTCGTCACTGTCCCGTTTTCGCCCGTCTTGTTGACCAACTGGGCGGAGGGCGTCACGAGGATCAAGCCGCTCGCACCATCCGCATTGAATGTGTGGGTGCCAGTTTGGGCGAGTTCAACTGTCAACGGTTTGCTGGTGTTGTAGCCCATGTCCTTGGTGCCCGAGCCGGTGTAGGTGTTGAAGGTCAGTTGATTTTGTAAAAGGAGCGTTCCGTTGGTGAAGCTCTGCAGATTCCCGTTGTTGAACTCCAAGCGGGTATCCCTGGCCCAGCGGTTGTTAGCATTGTTGTTTCCGTCCTCGTTTGAAATTCCGATCCGGTTGGCCTTCATGGTGCCGCCATCAAGGATGTAGCGGTTGGTGTAAAGAGACGATGAGGCAAAATCATTTGTCGCCAAAAACACGAATCCGCGATCTGCAGCATTGTTGACGGTCACGGTTCCAGCGGTCTGACGAATCGTCGTGTTGCCGCCCGTGCCAGTGCCACTTCCAATCGAATACTGTGTCGCTATCGTGACGTCATAGCCGGTCGTGAAGAACTGGCCGACACCTCCAGCCGCACTGGTCACGCCAATCACTCCCATGGTGACCGACGAGGCAACCAGCTTGGTCGCGGCATTCGCCTCAGAGGTATTGATGATGCGGATGTCCGCACTTCCCGCTCCCGTGTCGGTGATGGCTCCGGTCAAGGTCAGGCTGGCACCGTCTGAGAGTTGGAAAGCCGCGAGGTTGGCCGTGTTGGCAAAATCCAGCGAAGCTGCGGATTGATTCGTGGACAAATTGATCACGCCCGTGTTACTGGCACCGGAGACGATCAAGGCGTTGGAGGAGGTCGTGGTGGCGGTCAACGAACCACCCGCGCCGCCGGTGGCGTCCGAGTTCCACAAGGTGTTTGTGCCATTCCAAGCGCCGGAAAAATTGGTGCCAAAGCCGGTGGATGTTCCATCTGTGTCCCAATACAGCGTTTGGCCCTGAGATGCGGAAGAGAGCGCGAGGGTGGTGGCGATGGCGGTGTGGATACCGGCGAAACGGTTCAGGTGGGCTTTTTTCATGATGTGGTGTTGTGGTGGTTTTTTGTGAAGCGGACTGGTGTTTCTCAGGGTCCGAAATGAATAGCCTTCATTCAATGCCTCATTCGCCCAAATCCGGCAATACGCATAAAGATGTGTAGCTCCCAACCCGCCGCGATCCGCCTACCCTGCTGATTCATTTCGCTCTGATCGTGTACACCGGGGTTTTCTCGGTTCCGTCTGGGTGGGTGATGAGGAAAAGGACATCGATGGATGCGGATTTGGAGAAAGGCGTAGGCGTCCCCACGTGGGAGCCGCTCGCGCTGCCGGATCGCGGGGGAATCCCAAGTAGAGAATTTCCCTTGCGAAATATTGTTGAATATCGTATTTAAAAAGTCTGATATGCAACAAACTTTTCGCCGTGAGCGCCTTTTGGCTGAGATTCGGGTGGGACTGGAGGAATACCCGGTGGTCGCGTTGCTGGGTGCCCGGCAGGTGGGAAAGACCACCTTGGCCCTTGAATATGCCGGAGCCGACGGGATTCCCGCCGTTCATTACGATTTGGAGCGTCCGGCGGATCTCGCGGCGCTTTCCGCGAATCCCGAGCGGATTCTC
>JAYTOE010000289.1:0-12166 GCA_043747935.1 Akkermansiaceae bacterium | reverse complement strand
TCGGATCAAGCGCTAGGCGCTGGACGATGATGTTCCGCCCGCCTTGATGGGTGACAGTGGTTTCAAGAACTTCGGCGGGTGCGAACACCGCCCGGACTTGCGGCGCAGAAACCTCGCTGCCGTCGGGAGGATCAGAAAGAAGTACGGGCTGTTGATCGGCGGGCGCCAAACAAAGCGTCGCGGCGAACACTGAAGGTAGTTTTAATAGCATATTTGGTTTCATTTTTTATCAAAATGTGAATCTGAATCGATCAAAGCAAGCAAAATATACGGCATGCCGTATGGAGGCGTTTGGTTACTCACTTTAAAAAAAGATTAGTGGCTCGTCGACGTGATCCTGACAAAAAAAATCCCAGGATAGCCAGGGATGTTGGGAGCGAGATTGTGCGGTTGAGACGCGGAAAAATGAGTCGTGAAGAGTTGGCCGAGCGTGCTGATTGCCATCCGAACAGTTTGGGTGCCATAGAAAGAGGCGAAAGTTGCCCAACGGTAGAAACCCTCCATCAAATCGCTTGCGCATTGAATCTGAATGCCAGTGATTTATTGAAAAAGGCTGGTTACTGACTTCGCGTAACGCTGCGCATTGCCGTTGACGTTTGGGCTTTGCGGGAAGAACACTGCCGACATGTTCATCGATCACATCAGGATTCTGGCGAAAGCGGGCGACGGCGGCGACGGCGCGGTCTCATGGCGCCGGGAGAAATTCGTCCCGCGCGGCGGCCCGGACGGCGGCGACGGCGGCAACGGCGGGAAAGTGATCCTGGTGGTCGACAATTCCACCGACACCCTGCGGCAATACCACTTCGACCCCAAGCTCATCGCGGAGGACGGCAAGCCCGGCGGGAAGCACAAGAAGACCGGGAAAACCGGCAGGAACAAGATCGGCAAAGTGCCGCCGGGGACGGTGGTTTACAAAACGGATGCCGCGACAGTGAACGAGGCGGTCGATTTCGAACGCAGCGATGAAGGCATCGACCTGGAGCCGATCGCCGATCTCATCGAGGAGGGGCAGACCTTCGTGCTTTGTGAAAACGGCGTGGGCGGGGAGGGGAATTTCAAGTTCCGCACCGCCACGAACCAGACGCCGACGGAGCACACGCTCGGCACGCCGGGTCAGCAGGCGGTGTATTATCTGGAGCTGAGGCGTATCGCGGACGCGGGCCTGGTTGGATTTCCGAACGCCGGGAAATCCACGTTGCTCGGCGCGATTTCCAACGCCCAGCCCAAGGTCGGCTCTTATCCTTTCACCACTCTCCAACCGATGATCGGGGTGGTGGAGTTCGGCGGATACCGGCGCTGTACGGTCGCGGACATTCCCGGGCTGATCGAAGGGGCACATGAGAACCGCGGCTTGGGCCACGAGTTCCTGCGCCACATCACGCGCTGCCGGGTGCTGTTGTTTGTGTTAGATATGGCGGGCAGCGAGGGGCGAGATCCGATCAGCGATCTGGAAATCCTCCGGAAAGAGATCAAGGAATACGACGAGGATCTCGCGAAGTTCCCGTGGAAAGTGATCGCGAACAAAATGGATCTGGAGGGTTCGACGGAGAACCTGGAGATTTTTAAAAGCCGTTTCCCGAAGGTGGAGATCATCGCGATCTCCGCGGCAACCGGCGAGGGTCTCGATGACCTCAAGGTGATTCTCGACAGCGAGGTTTCCCACAAAGCGAAGAAATGAACGCGGAGTCGGTCTTTGTTTACGGAACACTGAGACGCGGCGGCTCGAACCATTTCCGCATGGACGGCGCGGAGTTTGTCGGCGGTGGCGGCATTGCGGGGAGAATTTTCCGCATCGATTGGTATCCGGCGCTGGTTCTCGGCGGAGAAAGCACCGTGAATGGCGAACTTTTCCGGGTGTGCTCCGAGCACCTGCGGGCGCTGGATGTCTTCGAGGGGATCGTCCCCGGTGAAGGGGAGTCGCGCGAATACCGCCGGGTGAAGGTGGAGGTTGCTCTGGATTCCGGGGAAAAGGAAAGCGCGTGGGTTTGGGAGTGGATCGGCGATCTCGGCTCCGCCTTGGCGTTGGACACAGGTGATTGGCTCGAATACGAACCGAACCCCTCCTGAGAGATGGATCACGGGATCATACCGCCCGAGGTTCTGCTGGCAGCCTACGCGCAGGGTGTGTTCCCTATGGCTGAGGACGATGAGATCCTTTGGTTCTCCCCCACGCGGCGCGGTATCATCCCGCTGGATCACCGTTTCCACATCCCGCACGGCCTCAAGAAGGCGCTGCGGAAAAAACCCTTCGAGATCCGCTTCAACACCGCGTTCCGCGAGGTGATGCTTGGCTGTGCGGAGCGGGACGGGACATGGATCGACGGAGCCATCATAGAAAGCTTCTGCGCCCTCCACGAACTCGGGCACGCGCACTCCGTGGAGTGCTGGGACGCGGAGGGATTGCAGGGCGGGCTTTACGGGGTCGCGCTCGGTAAGGCTTTTTTCGGCGAAAGCATGTTCTCCCGGAAAACCGATGCTTCAAAGATCGCCCTCGTGGCGCTGGTGGAAAGGTTGCGGGAGCGCCGCTTCGAACTACTAGATACGCAGTGGATGACGAATCACCTCCGCACCTTCGGGGGAATCGAGATCGGGCGGGCGGAGTATCTAAGGATTCTCGGAAAGATGGTCTAAGTTGGTATTTAAGGTATATTAGATTTCACTTAAAATATATTATAAACTTAATATATTTTAAGTAAAAAACATATCTTTTTTCTTGTCCGTCTTACTATGGGGTGCTTCTATGCGCTTGTCGTTAGCGATTTCCGCTCCTGACACTTTCACCCCCCCCCACCCCCCATGAAAACACTTATCGCCCTGACGGCTGGTTTAGTCGTCGCAACATCGTTGATCAGCCAAGGTCAGTCAGTCACCTGGAACCTCGGCGGTTCTGGCGGCCTCACCAGCACGGGCGTTACCCGGTCGTTCACTGTGAGCGGAGTCAAGGTCACCGTTGGAGCATGGTCTTACACCAAGGGTTCATCCAACACCGCATTGGAAGCATCCAAGCTTGGACAATACAGCCCGGGTCTTGGTGTCACCAACAATGAGGAGGATGGCAGCAGCCCATGGCACCAGCTTGATAACAACTACCAGAACGATTACATACTTTTTGTTTTCGATAAACTGGTGTCTGTGGCGAATGTGAAGGTCACTGCTTCACCAGGCCCCTACGACCAGGATGTATCTTACTGGCTCGGCAATATCTCCAACTCCAATCTGGATAACGTGAACTACACTGGTCTTGCCAGCCGCGGTTTCGGAGCTGAGCAAACAGTGGATGGCGTGTCCACAAGCAGCCAGAGAACCTACTCGATCAACGCGACTCCAGGTGGCGTCAACGCCCTGCTGTTTGGCCCACGTAGAGGGGTCATTACCACCACGGACAAAAACATTGTCGACGCATTCAAGGTCAACTCGATCTCCGCGACCGTGGTTCCCGAACCTTCCGCCGCCCTGCTCACTGCTCTTGGAGCGCTCGGCTTCTGCCTGCGCCGCCGCCGCTAGGCTCGAATCCTCCATTTCATGGAATTGTTTCCCGCGCCTGCAAGGGCGCGGGTTTTTTTGTGCCTAGGGGAAACCCTGAGCTTGATTCGTTAAGTTTCCCGAAATAACCTCTTCATCGCTCACCGCATGAAGCCAAAAAGGAAAACGGTTACCGGGAAATCCCCGCAGAACAGGAAAAGGCCGCGCCCCGGGGACGGTTTCATTTCCTCCGTGAAAGAACGCAGCCACGAGAAGACGAACCGTCGCCTGCACAGCCGGGGAAAGCCGATCTGGGCATCGATCGCTTCCGAAGAGTTTCATGAGGAAGATGCCAGCGCGGGTTTCGTCACCCATATCACAAGGGCTTTGCTCGTATGCCTGCTGCTGCCGCTTTGCTGGGTCACGACCTGGGTTCTCCTCGCCCGTTTCTCCCACGCGACCGTCGAGCAGGGCTTCTGGCATTCGCAGCCCTTCTGGTATTTCGCCGTCGGTGCGCTGGTGATGCTCGGCTGGTTCTGGTCGGGGATCGCGCAGCCTGCGTTCCTCTACTGCTACGTTTTCGGTCACGAGCTCACGCACGCCGCCTTCGTGAAATGCTTCGGTGGAAAAATCCTTGAGATGGATTGGGGAACGGAGGGCGGTTACGTGACGACCGACAAGACGAACTGGGTGATCGCACTATCGCCGTATTTCGTGCCGTTCTGGAGCGTGATCGCGGTGATCGTCTATGTCGCGGCGAGCGTGTTCTATGAGGTCACTCCGCTGGGAAACCAGGTCTTTTACGGCGTGATGGGTGCGACGTGGTCGTTCCACCTCGCATGGACTCTGTGGATGATCCCGCGTGACCAGCCCGACCTGCAGGACAACGGCACCTTCCTTTCTCTGACACTGATTTACTTCGGTAACCTCGTGGTGCTGATCGGCTTGCTCTGCCTGGCCTCGCCCGCGCCTTTGGAGAGCTTCCGTGATTTCGGCTACTCGTGGTTCGCCACCGCGATGACTTGGGGCGATATGGCGTTGCGATGGCTGGAAGGATTCGCGGAGGGGATGGCGGGAAATCGCAGCTATTGATTCGGCATTGTTTTTCCGCGAGGTAAGCCGAAACTAGCCGGGTGATCTACTTGGATGCCAACGCGACGACAGCCATGCTTCCCGAAGCGGTGGATGCGATGCTGCCATGGCTCAGCGGAAATCATGCGAACCCGTCCGGGACTTACCGGGCTTCGAAGCTCGCGCGGAAGGCCATCGACGAGGCGCGCGGCCATGTCGCGGCATTGATCGGTGCGGATGAGGGCGAGATCGTTTTCACCGGAACCGGGACGGAGAGCGTGAACGCCGCTCTGCGATCGCTCGATGAACTGACGGGGGAGGGGAGTGCCGTTGTCTCCGCCATTGAGCACAGCGCGGTACTACGCGTCGTGGAAAACGGGAAAAGAAGTGTCTCGCGGGTTCCCGTTGGTGCGGACGGTCGCCTCGATCTGGATGCCTTCGGTGCGGCTTGCGTGGGCGGGGCGTATGTTTCCGTGATGTGCGCCAACAACGAGACCGGTGTGATCCAGCCGCTCGCAGAGGTGATCACCATCGCCCGCGGGCACGGTCTGCCGATCCATTGCGACGCGGTGCAGGCGGTGGGGAAAATCTCCGTTGATGTGCGCAGGGAGGCCGTCGATCTGCTTTCGATTTCCGCTCATAAATTCCATGGCCCGAAAGGTGTCGGGGCGCTGTATGTTCGCAGCGGTCTTGATTTTTCCCCCATGATGCATGGAGGCGGGCAGGAGGGCGGACGGCGCAGCGGGACGGAAAACGTAGCGGGTATCGTCGCGATGGGCGAGGCCGCGAGGTTGGCGAAAATTGCTTTGGAAAACAGCTCGGGGGATCGGGTCCGTGAGATGCGGGACAGCTTCGAGAAGCTGGTATTGGAGGGGGTTTCCGGGTGTGTTCGCAATGGCGATCCCGCGTTCCGCCTTCCGAACACCTCCCACCTTTCCTTCGAATCCTGTGACGCCGCCGGACTCCTGATCCTTCTCGATGAAGCGGGCGTGGCCTGCTCGGCGGGCTCCGCGTGCATGACCGGCAAGCGGAAACCTTCCCACGTGCAGCTCGCGATGGGCATCCCTGAGGCGCGCGCCAAAACCAGCCTGCGATTCTCATTTTCCCGCCTCAACACGCCTGAAGAGGTCACGCAAGCGGCCGAAAAGACGATCCGTGCCGTGGTGAAACTGAGGCAGGTGCAAGGAAGTGGAATCGGTCCCGTAGCGATCTACCACAGTTGATTCGGAATACCCGAATTTCGCCCATAACGAAGGATCAGGGATTCTGTTTACAATGAGCTGGATTGTTGCGTAAAAACTCACATCTCACTCAACCGAGTTCCGATCCACCCGTCGGAATCCCCCCCCCACGGAGAGTTGTTATGTCACCCACACCCCCCACCCTGAATCCATCGCAGACGGTCGAGAGGATCCGCGAGATCATCGTCGGACGCCACCTCGAAAGGCTTGAAGGACGCGTTGCGCGCCTTGAGTCGCAGCCTGCTCCCGCCATTACCAAACCCTCGCCTTTGGCGGACATTTTCGAAGATCGTTTGCTGATCACAGAAGCGCGTGTCGAGGCGTTACAGGATCATGTCCACCGCATCGAAAGCTTGCGTGAGGAAACAGAGCGTCTCGGCATCATGCACCGGGAGGAGGCGCAGCGCCTGGCCGCGCAGATCAACGAGATTGCCCGTGAGAAGGTGGAAAACTCGGCTGTTCCCGCCGTTGAGAAGCTGGAGCGCAGACTCGGGGCATGGCTCACGGATTGGCAGAAATCGTTGCATATGCGACTTGAGACGCGCGACCGTGATGTGGTGGAAAAAGTCAGGGCTGAACTGGCCGGAATGCGGGAAGGCATCGAAAAGCGCTTTGCGGAACTTGAATCAAGGGTGCCGGTGAACGTGGAAGATCGTTTCAACCGCATCGCCGCCGCCGCTCGTGCTCTTGCGGAAAGCGCAGCTTCCTTTTCCACCTCCACCTCGCCGAGACCATGAGTTCAAAGCCCTTCAGCCCCATTCCCGCCGGAAACATCTCCGCCCCGGGCGAGACCTTCAGCCCGATGAACCTGTTCCGTTCCGCACTCCCCGTCAGCGATACCGGAAATCAGGAAAGATGGTTCCCTTCTCTCGTCGCCACCATGCCCTGTGTGCCGTCACAGAACGCGGAGCCCGCGGCTAGCGAGGCGTTTCCTTGGCCCGCCCGAGCGGCGTATGTGCCCGCGCCACCGACCGATCAACCCTTTTCAAAATGGATGCCTGAGATCGTGTTTCCCGCCGAAGACGCGCCCGTCTCCAGCCCTTTCGAAATTGCTTCCGATTATAGCGATGAGGATCTTAGCGAGGCGCTCGCGCCCATGATGCAAGCGGCCGTCCGCAAGGCGGTTTTTGAAAGCGAACGCGGCAATCTCGACGCCTTTCTCGAGCCCATGCTGCGCGCCACGGTGCGCCGCGCATTGGCGGAATACAGCCCGGCCTCCCGCCCTTTCCAAGCCCCCGGCTTCATGGATCGCACGGTCTGGAGGTTGCAGGCGCTTTTTTCCAGCCGCTCCTTCGAGGATGTCCTGTTCGAAAAAACTCACCGTTTCCAGGTCGAGGAGGTGTTCCTTCTCGATGCCGAAACGCTCGCCCTCGTCTCCTTCGCGAGCTGCGATCCCGCAAGGCACTCGGCCGCGAAGCGCATCGAAGGCTCCGCCCAACGCATCGCACTCCAGATCCGCGACGAGAAGGGCGACATTCGGCGCTCCTTTGAGCGTTCTGACGGCAGGAATGTGATCTGTGAGGTGGGCAGGCAAATGCTGCTGGTCGCCATTGTCCGCGGCCAGCCGAACGAACTGATCCTCGCCGACCTTGGATTCTCGCTGCACCGTATCGAAGACCATTTCCGAGAACGATTCGCCCAAGCGGGCTCCGCCCTTATGCATGCGCTACAGCCGTTCCTGGAGGATTGCTTGCTGATCCAGGCTCCGGGCAGCGCGGCGTAAAATTGCTTTTCTTGGGCTTGCCAGATCGGACCCGTTCCTACATCCATCCCGCATGCCAACTCTCATCGTCCTCGCCGCCGGAATGGGTAGCCGCTACGGCGGATTGAAACAGCTCGACCCGATGGGACCCGCTGGTGAAACCGTGCTCGATTATTCCGTGTTCGATGCGATACGCGTCGGCTTTGATCGCGTGATCTTCGTGATCCGGGAGGATTTCGCGGAGGCGTTCCGTGACGGGATCGGCGCGCGTTTCGCGGGACGGATCCAGGTGGATTACGCGTTCCAGCGTCTCGATGACCTGCCGGAGCCCTACACCCCGCCCGCCGAACGCACGAAGCCTTGGGGGACTTCCCACGCGATCCTCGCGGCGCGGCATCTGGTCGATTCGCCGTTCGCCGTGATTAACGCCGATGATTTCTATGGGCGTGACGCCTACGCGAGGGCGGCCGATTTCATGCGGAGAATCACCACCGCGGAATGTGCTCTCGTCGCCTATCCGCTGCGCAACACCCTTTCGGATCACGGCCAGGTGAACCGCGGTATCTGTGAGGCGGAGGGCGGGATACTGCGCAGCGTCGAGGAAGTCCTGAGGATCGGCCGTGAAACGGATGGCAGCGTAACGGGCGAATGGCTCGACGGCACCCGCCGCGAGATTTCAGCGGACGCCCCGGTCTCGATGAATTTCTGGGTATTTCCCGCCGAGTTCATCGCCGCGCTCGAAGCGGAATTTTTAAAATTTCTAGCCGGTGGGATCGGCGTCACCGGCGAGTGCTACATTCCGACCGTGGTCGATTCCCTGATCCGCCAGCAGCGGACGGTCTGCCGCGTGATCGAAACGGACGCCTCATGGTTCGGCGTGACCTACCCGGAGGATAAGGAGCCCGTTGTTCAGTCAATCCGGGCAATGATTACGGCGGGAGAATACCCTGATCCGCTGGTGGAATAAAAGGATCGGGCGTGGGCGGGAAACCCGCACACGCCCGAAAGGCACATTCCCCCCAAAGATTTCCTGAAATCCCTGAGGCGTAACCTGCTTCCCCCCGGAGGCATTTTACGCGGCAAAGAAACCGCAGGAAAATGGAAATGTCAGTATCGGGTCGTTGACTTCCCGTAACTTGCGAATATCAGTAATTCTAAATAATCTACTATGCAAGATAAAATTTTTATGACCGTATGAATTTTTTTCAATACGAGGTGCCCGTACAAACCAAAGGCGCCGGATCCCATGGTTTTCCGACGCCCTTGATACCCTACCGGAGGGGGTAAGGGGAGGGGACAGCGCGCATGGTTCCACGCGAATGCCTGACGCGCTTTCGACGAAGTCCGCTGACTACAGTGGATTGGCTGTAGGCGGCGGGCTTAATAAGGGATCAGAAGGGTGGAGTCCGGCCACAGCGCGGACAAGGGTGCATCCAGCGTCGCCAGCATCCCGCCCTTGCGTTTCGCCAATTCCGCGAGCCATGCGTCCGTGATCTGCCGGTATCCGGTGAGGCGGGTGGGTGAGATTTCCGTGTAGGAGAAATTCTCGGGCCAAAAGACGTGCTTCGGGTGATTGCGGTAGACTTCGAGGCTGCGCCATGCGGCTTCGGGGGATGACGCGACACCATGCATGAGCTGCATTCTCAGAAGCGTCCCTTCCGTGATCGGACAGGTCGCAAAATTCTCGATCCCCGCGAACCATGCCACACAACGCCCATGGTGCTCATGCCCCGGATCTGCCAGGGCGACGAGGACATTTCCGTCCAATAACCAGGTCATTTCAGCATCTCCTCGATTTCCTCATCCGAATAACCCGCAAGCTGGAGCGGGCGAACGAGATCCTCGTCATCCGCCCTGCGGACATCGTCAGCGGTGATCCTTTTGTTCATGTGAATGATCGGGAGCAACGTCACGGGATCGATTTCGGCGTAGTTTGAGGCCGAAACCGGAAACCCCGATACGGGATGGATGTTCCCCGCCGTTCGCCGCCGCAAAAGATCCCCCACCGCCTTGCTGATGGAGGTCTTCGTGGCAATCGCGTGGCTCCGCGCCATCGCGTAGAGGTCATCGTCGAGATTGATGGTCAGGCGCATGACTAGAATGTGGTGCAGTGGTGCGATGGTGTCAATCGGCATGTCGAGTCTCTCTCCATCCGAAATCATGAGAAATGCGCCGCTCCGTCCACTCCACAGGAGCGTATTCATTGTCCGTAACCTCTGCGGCGCAGTCCGAACTTCCGTAACCGCATATTTTCAAAATGCGGCGGGGAAAGAAGGGGATATTCCGCTGTAATGTTGGTTACTTACCTATCTTTTCGATACACCAATCTCTTGCTTCTCCAACCGGGTGTTCCGCGACGGCGTCGAATGGGATGATCACTCCATTCTCGATCCGGACGTTCTTGGGAGCCGCGTCGCCGAGGAGGATGTTGTCTTCTTTGCGATAGTAGGAATGCTCCGAGACTTCGATGAAGCCGATTTCGCGGAAGCCTTTCACAATGTCCCGCTGGGATGGGTTTTCGGGATTCAGCTCTCGCTGGCTGATCACGAGTCGCGGGAGTCGCTCATTGCGCAGGAAATCCGGAGGGATGATCCCCTCGAAGCGGGTGATCGGCGGGCCGATGCGGTTGAGGATCATGAAACGCCTGAGGTAGTAGCGGGGATCGTTGTTCCCCGAGGAAATCACGTGATGCCCCATCATTTCGGGATCGTGCTCGAAGACCTTGAGGCGGAGACCGAAGTTATCGCCGTATGTCCATTTCAGCACCCGTTCCGAGGGATGGGTGCCGGGCAGGAGGATGTAGTGCTCATCTCCGCCCTCGAAGGCCTGTCTCTCGTCGATCTCTGCCGCTAGCGAGATGTTTCGTCCAAGGTCTTTTGGTGTTCCTCCCAGTCCTTCCATGAGGCATGCGCAACAACGCGCCGCAAAGGCCTTCCAACTGATTTCTGCGCATTCTGATAGAATCGCTCCCATCTGGGGGATGGCGTCGATGCAGGCTTGGAACTCGCCGTTGCGGCGGGCTCTGCACTGCTCGATCGCTGTTCTGTCGGTGGTAAGCTCATCGTTGTAAGGCCAATCCGGCATCCGCTACGCCGTCACAATACCCGTTGCCGCCTGCGATGCAAGCTCCCGCTGGATGGGCGCCACCGGCTTGATCCCGGCGGTGAGCTTTTTGCGGTCTTTGGCAATCGCCCGGAAATCGCACTCGACCTGGATGCCGTGCCAGAAGGTGTCGGACTGGCCGAAGAAGGCGCCGAAGCGGATGGACATGGACGGGGTGACGGAGCGTTCACTGTCCGAACATCGTCCTCATTTCGTCGGACAGATCCGCGAGGATCAGGTCGATAGGCAGGACTCCGTTTTCGGTCTTTTTGAAATTCGGTTTCCGGGCATCAAGCATCACCAATCCTTCCTCGTCATGCCACCACACCGATCCCATGAGTTGGATCGGGAGATCCTAGAGCGCGACAGGCACCCGCTTCCATCCGTTGTTTTGCAAAACGTCGCGGATTTCGTTTTCACTGGGTTCGCCTCCACGGACGGTGGGTTGGGAAATGACGAAGCGGTTCGCGCGGGTGAGGGCGGTGACGCGGATGTCGTCACCAAACAGATCGTTCTGGAGTTGGAGCCTTCTCAGGTATTCGGAAGGGACGGCATGGCCGATTCCCAGTAACCCGGCGGGTGTAATGAGCGGAACCCAAGCGTCCCTTTTCTGAAACTTTTCCACGTGTGAGCCGAGGAAACGAACGACATGTTCCGTGCCTTGCGCGTCAATCTCAGCGGGCTTCGGAAACGCTTTCTGAGGCAGTATGCCCGAAGCGGCTACCGCGTTCCTCTCGTATTCGGCGACTTCCCGCTGTCCGCCGACCGGAACGGGCCGCGCAACTCCGCCGGTGTCTGCGCCAGGAATTGCGCGCGCGACATCACTTGGGCTGAGGATTGCATCCTCGCCTTTCGCATTTCCTCGGAAAGCTTCCTGTGGGTCTCGGTCTTCGGCATCGGGGTTCAAGATAACGGGAGCCTGATGTTTCGTCGAGACGATTTCCATGCTGAAAAATGCGGGTGCTGGTTCTCGATCATGCGTAAGCTCTTGTTCCAGCTGGCTTGATCCCGGCGGTGAGCTTTTTGCGTTCTTTCGCAAGAACCCGGAAATCGCACTCGACCTGGATGCCGTGCCAGAAGGTGACGGACTGGCCGAAGAAGGCACCGATGCGGATAGACATGGAAGGGGTAACGGAGCGTTTGCCGTGGACGATCTCGTTGATCGCGCGGGGCGGGACGCCGATGGCGCGCGCCATCGCGTTCTGGGAGATGCCCATGGGGGTGAGGTATTCCACGATGAGGATTTCTTCTGGATCTCTCTGGCGATCGACTCAAGCTCCCTACCGAATATGACAGATACACATCCCATACGCATCTGGAAGCAAGATAAGAATTGGGGTCTTGCACTCGAGACGCTGCGGAAGTCCCTTCGTGAGGGTAAGAAAAAATTCGGCGAACCGATCAAAGGATTACGATTTTATGAAATACCGGTCAATATAGATCCTGATTTAGTTGATACCTTCTTGGATCTTCAGGGGCTTTTATACAAGGCCTCTTCCGCAAAATCTATGGGTTGAAATGGCCATATGAGCGTGGCGGCGCGGCGCGAAGCTCTTGGAAGTTGTCCACAACAGCCCGATTCGAGAAT
>JAYTOE010000288.1:0-2437 GCA_043747935.1 Akkermansiaceae bacterium | reverse complement strand
CTCGCATGGAAATGGCCCGATACGGAAATCGTCCTCATGTCCGTCTTCCCACGCGGAGCCACCGCCGCAGACCCCCTCCGCAAGCTCAACAACGAGGTCAACGCCCAGCTCAAGACCCTCGCCGACGGTAAGCGCGTCCACCTCCTCGACATCAACGCAAAATTCATGGACACCGAGGGCACTCTCAACAAGGAACTCCTCCCCGATCTCCTCCACCTATCGCCCGCCGCCTACGACATCTGGGCGGAAGCTCTTGCGCCGAAGCTCAAGGAACTGGGGCTGTGAAAGCTTCCCGTTTCGCCGAAAGGAGCAGGTGCGTCTTCGCGCCTTGAGCTCATAGGGAACTCGATGTGTTAAAACTTGGATCCACAAAAAGCATTTTGACAGTAAAGCATAAAAATGCAAAATTAACTCCATGAGAACGACGATTGACTTGCCCGACCCGCTTTTCCGGGAAGCAAAGACCCGCGCCGTCCAGAGCGGAGTGAAGTTCAAGGATCTGGTGGCGCAATACATCGAGGCAGGATTGCGCGGACGGGATACGACCGTCGCTCCCCTGCGCCGTGAGCAAACGCCTTTGCCGGTATTTCGCAAGTCAAGCGGAGCGGCGATCCCCGCGAGATCGAACGCCGAGCTCTTCGAGATACTTGAGCGGGAGGAAACAAGCTCTACCCGCCCATGAGCGCCCCCGTCGATATCCCCGATGTCAACGTATGGCTGGCTCTCACAGATGACCGGCATGTCCACCACCAAGCCGCGCGACAATATTGGAACGAGCAAAGGGCGAATGAAATCGCCTTCTGCCGCGTTACCATGCTTGCAATACTCCGCTTGGTCACGAATGCACAGGTGATGTCCGGCCATCCTTTCACAAACGACGAGGCTTGGGACATCTACCGGACATACCGGAACCTGACCATCATCCGTTTCCTGCCCGAAGCGAACGCCCTCGAAACCACTTTCGCCACCCTCACCACGGATTCCGCGCTTCCCCACCGCCTATGGACAGATGCATACCTCGCGGCCTTCGCCATTTCCACAGCCAACCGCCTGGTTTCCTTCGATACCGATTTCCAGCGCTTCCCCGGCCTCGATTTGTTGCTCCTGAAGCCCTGAGAATCCGACATGGATCATCCATCCACGAAATCCTCCACCTCTCCTCCGCCGCCTAGGATATTTGGGCGGAAGCTCTTGTGCCGAAGCTCCGGGAACTGGGGGTGAAATGATAGGGGCTTTCAGCGCGGCATTTTGTAAGCTTGGTTTATTCGATACCACGCCTTCCACTTCTCGACGTCATAACCAAAATCCTCCCCGGTGATCGCAACGAGCGCATCAATACAGTGACCCCAAGTGGATTCGAGATGACCGGACTTCAAATCTTCCTTTGGGACACGGCCTTCATCGGGTGTGTCTTTCATTCTCTACCCAACATTGGAAATAGTCCACCCCGCCGTGTGAAAGTGTTTGACTCAGGTTACGGCAGCTCTTCGAGATCCTGGAGATCCTTCGGGCGACCGCTGGCGAGCTTGTTGATTTTCAGGTCTGCGAGGGAAATGAAAGGCACCATCATGCGCCCGATTTTCACCAGATCCCGGCGCTCGTAGCAGCCGCTGAACTCGATGCCGGGGATGCGGGTGAAAAGCTCCAGCCTCATCGGTTCGAAACCCATGCGGATGATCTTTTTGCTGTCGGTGATCATTTCGGTGGAAACCGTATCCGGCGGAAAACCAAATTCCCGTAGGACAGTGACGACGCGGCGGGCGTTTTCAGGCGACGCATCAATCCATAGATCGAGGTCACCGGTGTAACGGGGCCTGGAGTGGTGGATCACCGCGTAACCGCCGATGACCATGAAGCGGACTTCATTCCGCAGGCACAACCTCAAGAAATCGCTGAAGTCTGCCGCCAGTTTGATCTTTGCCATAAAAGGGTTCGCGGAGTTTTTCGAGGGCGTTGAGCCGTTCGGCGGGTGTGGCGGCGCGCCAGTAGGCGCGGGTTTCGGCCTCCGCCTCGGCGAAGCTGTCGGCGACGACGATCTTCCAGCTCGCACGGCGGCGGGCGGTGCGCGCTTTGGCGGCACCGGTAGCTGGCTTTGACTTCGCATTCGACATGCAAGAGGTATTCCCGATTTCCGGGCGCGGGTCAATTCGGTCTTTCATTTCCACCATGTCATCCGTTGGTTCAGTTCTCGCAAGATCACATTCCCCACGGCTTGATCGCCCTAACCCGGCCTACCCAACTGAGGAATTGATCTCCCTCCCCCATCGCCTACCCTCCCCCCATGAGCGACACCACCACTACCATTTCCGAGGACATCAAGACCGCCATGCGGGCGAAGGGGGTGTGATTTTTTTCGGTGTTTTTGGTGAAAAACTGAATTTTGTGCTGGCCCGTACGTACCCATGTGCAGAATCAGACAGCGATGGACACGAACAAA
>JAYTOE010000287.1:0-3872 GCA_043747935.1 Akkermansiaceae bacterium | reverse complement strand
CTACCTCAAACTCTCCTAAAAAACCAAAAAACAAACACACCAAAAAAACTCTCAGCAGAAGTCAGAAACAACTTTTACAGAAAAAAAATTGCGCGGCCGTTTTCATGGCGACCGACTGGAAGCGTGCGGTTATTTCTGACGTGAACGACTGGCTGATTGATACTTACAAAGCAATCCGGGATGATTGGGAACTCGTTGCTGAAATTCTCGACTCTATGCCCAATGAAAAATCCTTTTTCCTCGATCTGAGAGCCAAGCACGCATCCTTCCACAAAACTCAATTTGAGCGTGCTGCGGCATTTATTTACTTGAATAAAACCTGCTTTAGAGGGCTGTTCAGAGTGAATAAAAGCGGCTATTTCAATGTGCCGTATGGAGAATATGATCGACGATATTACGATCCATCCAACCTCAAGGGTGTCTCAAAACTTTTGGCTAAAGTTGAGATTTGCAGTGGTGATTTTGAACTCTGCCTAGCATCTGCGAGTGCGGGAGATTTTGTTTATTTCGACCCACCGTATTACAAACTAGGCGGATTTTCAGACTTCAACCGATACACTCCTGATCAGTTCAAAGAAACTCAGCACATCCGTTTGGCAGCACTCTGTCGCGAACTCGATCAACGCGGAATTTCTTGGGCCGTATCAAATAGCGACACTCCTTTCACGCGAGAGCTGTTTAAAGACTATTGTTCCACACCTGTGAACGCACGAAGAGAAATTAATCTGAAATCCGAAGACAGAAATATCAGTGAGCTGCTTTTCACGAATTACGAAGTAAAGTTGCCGTCACGAAAAAGAATCGAACAGTCAGAATTATTGCTTAGATAATTGATTTCATTTTTTTTGCGCGGAAGTCACTGCGGACAGCTCGGGACATGTCCCCGCATCGCGACCGACTGACATCGCTACCGAAGAAAAACATGCCAAGCATACAATTATCTGAGTATGAAAAAGCTTGCGATCAAGTGGTTTCGGGTCCAGTGCTTCATTGAAACATTTTCCGAAGCCTCACCCGCATGAGGCGGGACTTCGCGTTTGATTCGGGGGTGATCGGTGATTTCGATTTCATGGGTTCAACCCGCAGCAAGCGGATTCCAGACCCGCCTGAAGCCGCAGAAATCGAAGATATGAACCGCAGATGAACAGGATTGACGCAGATAAGAAGGGGGAAATGTCTGGAATTCCCCATGATTCATCACTTTGGAGTGCGCAAGTGTCTCATTCTCACCGAAGTCCATCTGCGTGAATCCCGTTCATCTGCGGTAAAAACTCTTTCTCCTCCCTAGCTTTCTCGCTCCCTGATTCCCGCCTATAAATCCTCGCGTCGCGCGACCAACAGCGCTAGTTCTCCGCCCATGAGCGATTCCATTTCTGAGCTAACCGCCCAAATCCAGGCCTTTGTGGACGCCCGCGATTGGCGGAAATTCCACAATGCCAAGGATCTCGCCGTCGCCATCTCCGCAGAGGCGGGTGAGCTGATGCAGCACTTCGTCTGGCAACAGGACGACCAGATTGAACGGCGCCTGGAGAACCGCCGCGAGGAGATCGCCTCGGAAATCGCGGATGTTGCGATCCTGCTTTTCGAGTTCGCGGACAATCTCGGCATGAACCTCGGCGAAGTCATGCAGGCCAAAATCGCCCGCAACGCTGTGCGCTATCCGGTGGAAAAATCCCGGGGAAACAATCTGAAATACTCGGAGCTATGAGTGACGAAGCCCCGCGTCCTCCCCGGCGCAAGCGCTACAGCGGGAAAAACCCTCGCCGCTTCGAGGACAAATACAAGGAGCACGACCCATCACGCTACGGGGAAACGGTGGCCAAGGTCATCGCCTCCGGAAAAACCCCGGCCGGCTCCCACATCCCGATCCTCGTTGAAGAGTCGCTGGCAGCCCTTCGGTTAGGCCCAGGCAAGACCGGTGTGGACGCGACGCTCGGCTATGGCGGCCACGCGGTTCGGATTTTGGAAAAAATCTCACCTGGCGGGAAGCTCATCGGCTTGGACTTGGATCCTGTGGAGCTTCCCAAGACCGAGGCGCGGTTGCGGGCTCTGGGCTTCGGCGAGGAGCGGTTCGAGGCCGTGAGATCGAACTATGCGGGCATCGCGAAAGTTTTGGCGGAGCGTGGTCTTGCTCCCGTCGATTTCATCTTCGCTGATCTCGGGTGCTCTTCGATGCAGTTCGACGATCCCTCGCGCGGTTTCAGTTTCAAATCCACCGGACCGCTCGACATGCGGATGAACCCGAGCCGTGGACTCCCGGCTGCTGATTGGCTGCTGAAAGCGAGCGCGGAAAAGCTTGAGGCCGCTCTGCATGAGAATGCGGACGAACCTCGCGCGGACTCGATCGCGCGTGCACTCGCGGGGGTGAAGTTCCCGAACACCTTCGCCCTCGCCCAGGCGGTAAGGGAAGCGGTGCGCATCAGTGACGAGGACGAGCGTGAACTCACGGTGAGGCGGGTGTTCCAGGCGGTTCGCATCGCAGTGAACGAGGAGTTCGCCGCGCTGGATGCGTTCCTACGGTTCCTACCGAAGTGCCTGAAGCCCGGTGGGCGCATCGCCATTTTAACCTTCCACTCGGGTGAGGATAGGAGGGTCAAGCAGGTGATGAAATATGGCGTCCGTGACGGGGTGTTTTCGGAGATGTGCGATGGCCCCGTCGTGGCGGGTCCTGAGGAACGGAGGATCAACCCGCGGAGCACTTCGGCCAAGCTGCGGTGGGCGGTTCGGGCGCCGGATTGAGCCCGTCGAGCCTCAGGTAGGGTCCGAGGAAATTTCGGATCAGGCGCAGGCCGGCTTCCTGGCTTTTTCCGGGTGGAACTGACAGGCGAAAAGATTTCCACGCTCGACGACGCCGGCGTGAGGCGTTTTCTATGGTTTCGTGGGCGAATTGAGAAAAGGACGCACCTTAAAATTGGTCTGTGCCATCAACGAAGGCCGCGGAGCCGCACGCGAGTGCGACCGCTTCCTGATGGGCGTGACAAACCTGCCTTAAACCGGGTCGGGTGCGCCATCAGCGGGGCTTGAAATTGAAAGCGGGTCATTTCTTGGCCGGCTCTGGTGGTGGTTCGAGAAGTCGGTTGACCTCCACCCAGAGCTCGGTGATCTGTTGAAATCGGTTTGCCGGGTCACGCTGCAGGCAACGGATCACAAGGTCGTCGATGCGAGGGTCAAGGTTGGGAACAAGCTTGGAAGGGACGACGAACGAGCCGCGGGGCAGCACTCGTGTGAGGAGCTTGTAGATCATCATGCCGAGTGAGTAGATGTCGGCTCGGTGATCGACCGGATGACCCGGTTCGAGCTGCTCCGGCGCCACGTAGTCCATCGTGCCCATGGCGAGGTTTGTCTCAGTCATTTTCCGCCGGAAAAGCTCCTCGCCCATCAGCCGGGCCAGCCCGAAATCGCCGACTTTCACGAGTCCGCTTTGATCCAGCATCGTGTTGCCCGGGCGGAGATCCCGGTGGATGACCCCGTTCTCGTGCGCGTGGTTCAGGGCGGAGCACACCTGCGTGATGATCGCCAGGATCTCGCTGTGGTCGAAACTCCGCGCGTTGATCAGCCGTTCGAAAATGTCGCCTTCCACGAACTCCATCACGAGATAGAGCGCGGATTCCGTTTCCAAGAACTCATAGATTCCGATGATGTTCGAATGGCTGAGCCGCGCCATGGCCTTGGCCTCCTTCTTGAAACCCGCGATGAGTTCGGTATCGGTGCGTGGATCCACAGGCAGGATCTTCACGGCCGCGAGACGCTCGAGCTTAGGGTGACGCGCCCGATAATACGTGCCCATCCCCCCGTGGCCGACGAAGGATAGGATTTCCAAATGGGGGATTTGTTCCTGCAACTCCGCGACGGTGGGCGGGACGAACTCGGCA
>JAYTOE010000286.1:0-5117 GCA_043747935.1 Akkermansiaceae bacterium | reverse complement strand
TTGTCGTAGTTGATGTTGTGCAGGAACATGTTCATCCGCGCCAAGTTGTAGGTGGTGTGGTTGATTTCCTGCCCGAAGAAGCCGTCCTCGATGATGTGGGCGTCGAAGTGTTTCTTGGCCTGGAGCAGCAAGGAGCCTGAACCTACGGCGGGGTCGTAGATCTTATTGACGCGGGTCTGCTTGTGCATCGCCAGTTGGGCGATGAGCTGTGAGACGTGAGTAGGCGTGAAGAACTCGCCGCCGGATTTCCCGGCATTGGCGGCGTAGTTGGAGATGAGGAATTCGTAGGCGTCGCCGAAAAGGTCAATCTGGCTGCCTTCAAAATCGCTGAAGTCCAAGCCACCAACGCCGTTGAGCACGGCGGCGAGGCGCAGGTTTTTGTCTTTGACGGTGTTGCCAAGGCGATTGCTGGTGGTGTCGAAGTCAGCGAACAATCCCTTGATATCTTGCTCAGAAGGATAGCCGTTGGCGGAACTCTCAATGGCCGAAAAGATCGCGGCGAGATCGGTATTCAGGCTCTCGTTGGTGTTCGCTGTGGCGAGGATCTTGGAAAAGAGCTGGCTGGGGTAGATGAAGTAGCCCTTGGTTTTGATGGCATCGTCCTTGATCTCCGGGGTGATGACGCTATCCGCCATCTGAGCATAATGGATGTCCGGATCTCCCGCCTCGATGTAGGCGGCAAAGTTTTCGCTGATGAAACGGTAGAACAGGGTGCCGAGGACATATTGCTTGAAATCCCAGCCATCGACCGAGCCGCGCACGTCGTTGGCAATCTTCCAGATTTGCTGCTGCAGTGCGGCGCGTTGTTGGGTGCTTGTCATTGATCGATAATCTTGTCGGGCATCTTGCGCATGGCCAGCCCAAACAGGCATTTCCTGTTGGCTCACCGCCTTTCCGGATCATAGTCACCCTTCCGCCTTGCCGCGCTGTAGGCTGGCGTAGCGGCCTCCCTTTGCGAGGAGCTCCTCATGCGTGCCTTGCTCGACCAACTCGCCGTGGTCGAGGACGCAGATCGTATCGGCGTTGCGGATCGTGCTGAGGCGGTGGGCGATGACGAAGGAGGTGCGGTTCGAGCGGAGGTTGTCGAGGGCTTGCTGGACGAGTTTCTCGGTGGTGTTGTCGAGGGCGGAGGTGGCCTCGTCTAACAGCAGGAGCGGCGGGTTTTTCAGAAGCGCGCGGGCGATGGAGAGGCGCTGTTTCTCACCGCCGGAGAAACGGATGCCGCGCTCGCCGGCCATGGTGTCGAGTCCTTCGGGCAGGGCGCGGATGAATTCGGCGGCGTTGGCGGCTTCGAGGATTTTCCAGAGCTCCTCATCGCTGGCCTCGTGCTTGGCGAGGGTGAGGTTATCGCGGAGGGTCGTGTTGAAAAGGAACGGTTCCTGGGTGACGAAGCCGGTGTTGTCGCGGAGCCATTCCTTGGAGAGGCCGGAGAGTGGATTCCCGTCTAACAGGATTTCTCCGGAGCTGGGTTCGTAGAAGCGGGAGAGAAGATTGAGGAAGGTGGATTTCCCCGAACCCGTGGCTCCGACGAGTGCGACCGTCTGGCCGGGCAGGGCGGTGAGGTTGATGTGTTTCAGCGCGGGTGCCTTCCCGCCGTAGGTGAAGGTCACATCGCGGAACTCGATCCTGCCGATGAAAACTTCCGGACGTTTCCCCTCGGTGAGATTCGTTTCGTCCGGCGTGTCGATGATGTCGAAGAGGCGCTGCGCAGATACTATGCCCTTAGTAAATGTCTGCGAGAGCGTGTTGATGCGGGAGATGGGGTCGAAGAGAAATCCCCACGCCACGAGGAACGCGATGACGATACCCTGCGAGAGCTGGCCGTTAAGCGTCCACCACGCGCCGAAGGCGACCATGAGGATGATGCCGGACTCGGCGATGAAGGAAACGGTGGGCCAGACAATGGCCTGGCCTTTCATGACATCCATGTGCTTGTCGCCAACCTTCTGTGAGGCCAGGCCGAAATCGGAAAGCGCCTGCGGCTCGACGGTGTAGGCCTTGATCTGGCGGATGCCGGCGAGGTTGTCGTGGAGGATGGCGTTGAGCGCGGAGGAGGCCTCGGAAGAGGCACGCCATTTCGGCTCCGCCTTGTTCGACCACCACGCGGTGAGAAAGCCGATGAATGGCAGCGGGATCATCACCACCAGCGTGAGTTGCCACGAGTGATACAGCATGTAGCCGAGCACGATGAGGAACTGGAGGATGGCGGCGACCGCCTGGTCGAGGCCTTCGATGATCACGCGGTTCGTGGCGGGCACATCGTTGGAGACGCGGGACATGATTTCCCCGGAGGAATTTTTATCGAACCATGGGATGGGCAGGCGCTGGAGCTTGTCGTAGAGTTCGCAGCGGATCAGGTGGGTGAGTTTCAGCTCCAAGGCGTTGTTCAGGTAGGTGCGGAGGGTGAAAAGGAGCTGCCGGGCGAGGATCGCGCCCACCCCTATGAGCGCGGTGGAAAGGATCAGATCCGGGCGGTTTTTCCCGATGATCGTGTCGATGAAACGCATCGTCACGCCGGGAAGCACGAGCACCAGAGCGGTGCAGGCCACAGCCATCAGCAGCGAAAGCCCGCTCAGGAGCGGAAAGCGCAGGGTGTGTCGGATCAGGCGGAGCATCCCCAGCATGCTGTGTAAATTTTGCGCGAATGGCGAACCGTGATTTCGCGCGTGGGGCTTCTTTCTCGCCAAAGGCCATCCGGTGTGGAGGATTCGACGGATGAACGGATTTTCGAAAGCCGCCCTCGCCTTGCTGGTTTCATGCGTCGCCGCCCGCGCCGAAGTCCATTACGGAAATGGCATCAAGATCGGCGAGGTGGATGCCACATCGGCCAACGTGTGGGTGCGGCTGACCGAAGCTCCCGAGCGACGCGCGGACGGCACTCCGTTTAAGGACAGTGACGAGAAAGTGCCGGATAGCCTCACCCTCCGCGACATGAAGGACAGCCTGATGGGCGCTGAGGGCAGCGTGCGGCTGCGCTACATGGCCGAAGGCGGCGAGGGGATCACAACGCCCTCGCAAGCCGTCGATCCGCAGCGCGATTTCACCGCACAGATCCGCCTCACCGATCTGAAACCGGCGACCGCCTACAAGCTATTCGTGGAAGGGTTCACGCCCGGTGGGGAAATGAAGTCCACTCTCGAAGGCCGCTTCGTCACCGCGCCTTCGCCGGATGTGGCCGCGCCCGTCCGCTTCGTGGCGGTCACCTGCCATGATTTCCCGCGCCGCGATGACGGCGACCGCGGCCACCTCATCTACCCGGCGATGACAAAGCTGAACCCCCATTTCCTCGTCCACGCCGGCGACATCGAATACTACGACAAGCCCGGCCCGTTCGCGAAATCCGCCGAGCTGGCGCGCTACAAATGGAACCGGCTCTACTCCCTCGCGAACCAGCGCGATTTTCACTTCAAGCACGCGTCCTATTTCCTGAAGGACGACCACGACACGCTGAAGAACGATTGCTGGCCGGGGCAAGCCTATGGCGACCTCACCTGGGAGCAGGGTCTCGCCATTTTCCGCGAGCAGTTCCCGATGGGGGAAAAGCCCTACCGCACCGTTCGCTGGGGAAAAGACCTGCAGGTCTGGATGGTCGAGGGTCGCGATTTCCGCAGCCCCAACAACATGCCCGACGGCCCGGAGAAATCCATCCTCGGAGCGGAGCAAAAAAAATGGCTCTTCGAGACGATGCGAGCTTCGGACGCCGCTTTCCGCATCGTGATCAGCCCCACGCCCGTCCTTGGGCCGGATCGCGGCGGGAAAAACGACAACCTCGCGAACGAGGGCTTTAACCATGAGAGCGCCGAAGTCCGCGCGTTCCTCGAGACGCTGCCGGCTACTTACGTGATCTGCGGCGACCGGCATTGGCAATACGTCTCCCGGGAAAAGCCGGGCGGCGTGACCGAGTTCTCGTGCGGCCCGGGATCGGACTCCCACGCGGAGGGGTTCTCGATGAAAAACCGCACCCCCGAGCATCTCTTCCTCCGCATCAAGGGCGGCTTCCTCTCCGTGAATGTGGATCGCGCCGGAGACCAGCCGCGCATTTCCTTCCGCCATCACGATGTGCTGGGGAAGGTCGTCCACGAGGAATCCTTTTCCCGCCAACCCGACTGAACCATGAAAGCCATCGCCCTCGCCCTTCTCCTTTGCGCCGCCGCCTCCGCCGCGGAAAAACTGAACGTCCTGTTCATCGCCGTCGATGACATGAACAACGACCTCGGCTGCTACGGCCATCCGGACGTGAAATCGCCGAACATCGACCGCCTCGCGAAAGCGGGGACGCGCTTCGATAAGGCCTACTGCCAGTTCCCGCTGTGCTCGCCCAGCCGCACCTCGATCATGACCGGCCTGCGCCCCGATGCCACGCGCACCTACGATCTGGAATACCACTTCCGCAAGCACCTGCCGGATGCGGTCACGCTCTCGCAGCTTTTCAAAAACAACGGTTACTTCGCGGCGCGTGTCGGGAAAATCTATCACTACGGAAACCCCGGTCAGATCGGCACGAACGGCCTCGATGACGAGGCCTCATGGACGGAGCGCGTGAACCCCAAGGGACGCGAGAAAGCGGAGGAGAATCTGCTCACGAATTTCACCCCGAAGCGCGGGTTGGGCAGCTCGCTGAGTTTCCAGAGGGCCGAGGGCACCGACGAGGAGCAGACGGATGGCATGGTCGCCACGGAAACGATCAAGCTGTTAGAGAAACACAAGGACGGCCCGTTCTTCATCGCCGCCGGTTTCTACCGGCCGCACTGCCCTTATGTGGCTCCGAAAAAGTATTTCGATCTCTATCCGATCGAAAAGGTGAACGTGCCGAAGGGGCCGTTCGACGAGGTGAAAAATGTTCCTAAAGCCGCCCTTTCCTCCACGAGCCCCTGGCCATGGTACGGCGTGACCGAGCAGCAATCGCGCGAGTCCCTGCAAGCCTACCATGCCACGATCTCCTTCGTGGACGCGCAGGTCGGGCGCCTGTTGGACGCGGTGGAAAAACTCGGGCTGGCCGATCACACGATCATCGTTTTCTGGAGCGACCACGGCTACCACGTTGGCGAGCACGGGCTCTGGAAAAAGCAGAGCCTCTTCGAAGGCTCCGCGCGCGTGCCGATGATCATTTCCGCACC
>JAYTOE010000285.1:0-4145 GCA_043747935.1 Akkermansiaceae bacterium | reverse complement strand
AGACAGGGGCGCAGGCGTGCTTCACGCCCTGCGTGACCAGGCCGCTGCCCGCGAAGAAATCGACGAAGGTGGGAAGGAGTGGTTTCAATGAGTTCTTTTCGGGTGTGGTGTCAGGCCGGAATCGGTTTCATAATGCGAGCAGCTTGTGCATGGCTACCTTGTCGGCGATGGGCGGGTTTTCGGTGAAATGCGATTTGATTCTCTCACCGATTACCTCACGGGAGGCCTGATCCTCGGCGGTCGCGTCCGCCCATTTTCTGCCGGGATGCATGGTATCCCACGGCGAACGCTTATTTCCTCGCGTGGAAGCGGCGTCGCCGTGCTTCCCGATTCCGAAACAGACTTTTATCTCCTTGTTCCAGATCGGTTTGAACAGGCGGATCATGAAGTCTTCCACCGCGCTTTCCATGCCGCTTTGGATGACGACGTGGCGGCAGCGGAAATCCGCAGGATTCAATCCTCCAGAGACGATGCTCCGGCGGTGTTCCTTGAGCCGTTTCCAAATGGCGGGGCCTTGGTGGAACGCGGTCTCTGCGCTTGGATCGTCGGGAACTGCCTTGCCTACGTAAATCGGCGTCTCCGTGCCTGTGATTGGCAGATAGGGTTCGATCTCGTTTCCGGCGTAGTAGAGGGCATAGACACCGGAACCGTAGAATTTCGAATCCGCCAAGGTTTCGAAGCCGACCGGTGTGCGCTCGATGAAGCTGAAGGCGAAAAACCGGGACAAGGCATCCGGCCGCCCGAGGGAAATCGCGATGATGTCATGCTTGGCGGGATCGATTGCGTAACGCGCTTCGTGCACCATCTGGGAGATCTGTGCGAGCGTCCGGTCACGCGTGACAAGCTGTGCTTCCGTGAAATCCGGCAACTCCTTGTCCACCATTCTCTTCACCTCCTTGGCCGCATCAGCGAGTGCCCGGAGCTTGTGGTCGAATTCGGATTTATGTGGGTCAACCATGCGAGAGGAGTGAAGCGGATGCCGTGGTGGTTTGGGAACTCATTCCTTTTGCTTGTCCAGTTAGAGCTTGGGCAACGGAGCGCCCGACTATCTCGGCGAGTTTCATGGGGACGGCGTTGCCGAGCTGGCGCATGGCTTCCGTCCAGCTTCCGAGGAAGACGTAGTTGTCGGGGAAGGTCTGCACCCTAGCGCTTTCCCTGACGGTGAGGTAACGGACGGTGCCGTCGGGGAAGAGGATCATGTTCTCGCCTCCGGGGACTCCGTGGGCACCGGCTTTGAGTGCTTTCGCGGGGCGATCCAAGGGGCTGCCGGTGTGGCCGGGGTAGGATTTCGCGCCGGACTGGAGGATGTGGTTGTGCCACTTCCGGGAAGGGCGGGCGGTTGGCTCCGGGAGATCGCGGATCGCTTCCTGGAGGGTGAGCCATGGGAGAAATTCCTGCCCGGATTTGCGGATGGCGGCGGAGTTGTGATCCGCGTGGGTGGGTTTCGGGAAAGACCATTCCGTCGGGTGGTCGGCGCGGAAGCCGATGAAGAAGACCCGGTGGCGGTGCTGGGGCACTCCGTAATCCGCCGCGTTCGCCTGGTGGACGTGGACGCGGTAGCGGAGGCCATCCACCGCCTTGCCGATCCGTTCCTTGTGCCGCTGGAGGCGGGCGAGGTTCTGATCCCAGCTCACGTTCTCCGAGACCGGGAACTCGGGGAACTCCATCTGCAGGCGGATGTATTCCACGTAGTTGGAAAACGCGGGACGCAGCAAGCCGCGCACGTTCTCGAAAATGAAGGCGCGTGGCTGAACCTCGGCCACCGCGCGGATCGCCTGCGGGAACATGTCCCGCACATCGTTCATTCCCGCCGCCTTGCCTCCCATGGAAAACGGCTGGCAAGGCGGGCCGCCCGCCACGAGATCGACCCCGCGATATTTCCGGAAATCCACATCCCGGACATCCGCCCGGGAAATCCCGCAATCCGTCAGCGATTCGTGCCCCATCTTCTGGTTGTAGCGAAGCGTCTCGACGGCGGAGGCGTTCCACTCGTAGAGCGCCCGGTGATGAAAGCCCGCCGCGTGGAGTCCCAGCGCCAAGCCGCCCGCACCGGAGAAGAGTTCGATGGATTCAAGTCGCTTCATGGGTTGATTTTCGAGGGTGCTTTAAACTTATTGATCTCTGTCGTGTCATGCGACTTCAATTTTCAAACTCGGATCGGTTTCGCAGACTTCGACAATGTCGTTGTAGCGGTTGATCAGTTCTTCGAAGGTGTGGCGGCGCTGGCTGCCGTTGAAGCCAGTCCATTCGAGCATGTTTGCGACGAGGAACTGGGTGATGTCGAGGACTTCGATCCGTTTGATCATGCCTTCCTCGTCGGCTAGGGTTTCGGCCATGGCGGCACCGGCGTTGGTGGAAATGACTAAGGGGCGGAGGCCACGGTCGAGGTTATCGATGCACTTCTGGAGTAGGAGTTTGGACGGGGAGGTGGTTACGTGAATCACGCAATCGCCGATTTCGAAATCACCGGAGCGACCAGTCGGAGAGTCCGCTACGGAGTATCCGCTGTGTTTGATCGTTTGATCCGGATAGAGCATTTCAAGTTTCGCACCGACAAGGTGTTGCATCACGGCTCCAAGCACGGTGGAGCCACGGTTCTCGCTCTGGCGGCGTTTCGCTTCTTCGAAAATTCCGATGAGGCAGGCTTTGAGGGTTGAGCCGGTATCGACCTTGAGTTTCAAGGGAGACGCTTCGAAGAAATCACGGACTCGATCCACCCACCATGCCTCGACTACAGCCAGATCAAACCCGGGCTTCTCGGCGGCTTGGTTGAGAAATGCTACGTAATCCTGCATGTTGCTCATGCTGCTCCGGCTGGTGCGCCCGCCTTCACTGGCAAGAATCTTGGTGATGTCGTAATCCTTCAGAACCCTCTGCACCGCGCTTTTGCCGATGCCGAGCACCTGCCCTTTGCCTTCGGTGATCATCTTGCCCGAATCGATGGGCAGGCCATACTTGATCGCCCAGCGTGTGATATGCAGCGCGACACAAAGCGGCCCCTTGTTGCCAAGGAACTTATGCGATGAGGCGAACTCGTGGAGTCGCTTTTGGAGTTCTTTGGGCATGGGACTGGGTCAGCGGGACGAGGAGGTGATCGGCGAGGTGTTTTACTACGGGGACGGCGACGGCGTCGCCCATGGCGCTGTAGGCTTCGTTGTAGTTTGCGGAGAGCTTGTAGGAATCGGGCGCTCCCATTAGGCGGGCGGCTTCGCGGGGGGTGAGGAGGCGGGCGTTCCAACTGCCTTTGTCATGGAGGAGGAGGAACTGGCGGCTGCTGCCTCCCTCGGCGGTGCGGAGGCAGCCGGAGAGATCGTCGAAGCGGAGTTCCAAGACCTGCTTGCCATGGCGGGTGCGGCGGTAGCCGGGGAAGGCGGCGCGCTGGGTGGGCGGTAGCTTGTCGAGCAAGAGGCGGTGGTTCGGCGCGATGAGGGAGAAAAGCGCCTGTGCCCTCTCCTCTTCGAAAACCGGAGCCTCCCAATCGACCAGATCTCCCAGCGACTTGGTGCGCTTCCTGGGGCGCGGGATGGACCAGAAAACGATGTCATCCAGGGGCGCGATGGCCCGCTGCACGACCTCGGGGTGAAGCCAGTTCGGCCCCTTGTCCTCCAGCGCGGAGGTATCGAGATGATCGAGGGCGGCGACGACGAAGACGCGGGGGCGGGACTGCGGAACCCAATGGCGGGCGTCCAGCAGCATGGGGCCGACCTTGTAGGAGCGCTCGCGGAGGGCATGATAAAGCAGGCGGAAATCGCCTCCCCCGTTGGCGGAAAGCAGACCGACGACGTTCTCCAGCGCGATCACGGAGGGCTTGACCGGCATCTCGTCGAGAACCCGGAGCCATTCCCAGAACAGGCCGCTGCGGGAGGCGGCGAGGCCACCCATCTTCCCGGCGAGGGACAGATCCTGGCAGGGGAAACTGGCCCAGACGATGTCACCCTGCGGGATCTCCGTGCCGCGCACTTGCTCGATGGAACCGGGATGGAAATGCCCGGGTCCGTGGTTGGCGGTGTAGATCGCGGCCTTGCGCGGGCAGATGTCGTTGGACCAGACAGGGGCGCAGGCGTGCTTCACGCCCTGCGTGACCAGGCCGCTGCCCGCGAAGAAATCGACGAAGGTGGGAAGGAGTGGTTTCAATGAGTTCTTTT
>JAYTOE010000284.1:0-1769 GCA_043747935.1 Akkermansiaceae bacterium | reverse complement strand
AATTGCCATCATGGTAAAAACGCAAGTCCAGATACCCGACGGGCTCTATCGTGAGGCGAAACGAATCGCGGCGGAGAATGAGATGAGCTTCGCGGAAGTGGTGCGAAGAGGACTGGAGGAAATCATCGTCCACCACCCGCCCGGCAGGCAGCGCCCTGATCAGTGGGAGCCGCCACAGGCGTTCGACCTTGGCGAAACCCTCGCCCCGGAATCCGAGTGGACGAGCCTCTGCCACGACTGAGCGGACATGATCAGTTTCGACACCAATATCGCCGTCCATGCGGCCAATTCGGCCTCGCCGCAGCATATTGCAGCGGTCACCTTCCTGCGCTCCCTGGCTACACGTAAGGATGTGGCAGTCTGTGAACTCGTCCTTGTGGAACTCTATCTCAAGCTCCGCAATGAAAAGATTTTTTCCAAGCCCCTCACCGCCGCCCGCGCCGCCTCCGTCTGCCAGTCCTACCGCAGCAACAGATCCTGGATGCTCATCGAGTCCGCCCCCGTGATGTCGGATGTATGGGTGCAGGCAGAAAAGAACCAGTTCGCCTTCCGCCGTATCATCGATCTCCGTCTCGCGTTGACTCTTCTGCACCACGGCGTCACCGAATTCGCCACCCCCAACACCAAGGATTTCATAAACCTCGGATTTGAAAAGGTATGGAATCCCTTGGAATGACCCCACATAATTCCCCGCTTGACCCATCCGCCATCCTGTCCGACCGATTGCACCTAACAAACCGCGAATGACCTCCCGTAGCGACCTCGAAACCACTTTCCGATCCCACGCCCCAGGCTATTGGCCGGACTCCGCAATGGAGCATTGGGCTGATGCCAAATGGCAACTCCGCAACCGCATCGATTCCCTGGCGGATCTCGAGGCGCGCATCCACCTCACCGATGAGGAACGCGCGGGCGTGCTGCTCGCCGGGACGAAGCTGGCGATGTCCATCACCCCGCACTTTTTCAACCTGATCGACAAGGACGATCCCGATTGCCCGATCCGCCGCCAGGTGATCCCGCGCATCGAGGAGGGCTGGACGGCTCCCGAGGAAATGGCCGATCCCTGCGGCGAGGACTCCCACATGCCCGTCCCCGGCCTTGTGCATCGCTACCCTGATCGCGTGCTGTTCCTCGTCACCGACCGCTGCGCCTCCTACTGCCGCTATTGCACCCGTTCACGGGTCGTCTCCGGCGTCGGCGAGCAGCAGCTTGAGACCCAATGGGAGGCCGCTTTCCAATATCTGGAGAAACACACCGAAGTCCGCGACGTCCTCCTTTCCGGCGGCGATCCCCTGCTCTTCTCCGACGCGAAGCTCGACAAGATCCTCACCCGCCTCCGCGCCATCCCGCACATCCAGTTTCTGCGCATCGGCTCGCGCATCCCCATTTTCCTACCGCAGCGCATCACGCCGGAGCTTTGCGACATGCTAAAAAAGCACCACCCGCTTTTCATCTCCATCCACTCGAACCACCCGAAAGAACTCACCACCGAAGTCCGCGACGGCCTCGCCCGCCTCGCCGATGCTGGCATCCCCCTCGGCAACCAATCCGTGCTCCTGCGCGGCGTGAACGACTCCCCGGAAGTCCAGAAAGCGCTCGTCCACAAGCTGCTCATGTGCCGCGCCCGCCCCTATTACCTCTACCAGTGCGATCTGATCACCGGCTCCTCACACCTGCGCACGCCCGTCTCGGAGGGCGTCGATATCATCGAGAAACTCCGCGGCCACACCACCGGCTACGCCATCCCGCAGTTCGTCATCGACGGCCCT
>JAYTOE010000283.1:0-30704 GCA_043747935.1 Akkermansiaceae bacterium | reverse complement strand
CAGGAACCCTTCTCCACGTTCTCGCTGAACATCTCCGACGCCTCGTTCCAGCTCGCTCTCGCGGCGGTGGAGAAAGGCGAGCGCCCCGATCCCGCCTCCATCAAGCCGGAGCAGTTCTACAACGCGGTCGATTACGGCGATCCCGCACCGTCCTCGCTGGAGCCCGTCGCCGCCGCCATCGACCAGACCGCGCACCCGGTCATCCCCGGCCGCAATCTCGTCCGCGTCGCGATCCGCACCGCCTCCACCGGACGCTCCGCCGCGCAGCCGCTGCGCCTCACCTTGCTGGTCGATCAATCCGGCTCCATGGCCCGCGCCGACCGACGCGCCGCGATGAACACCGCCCTCGCCCAGCTCGCCACGCTTCTAACGGAAAACGACCAGGTCACCGTCATCGGCTTCTCCCGCACCCCGCGCCTGATCGCCGATGCGCTTCCCGGAAACGAGGCAGGAAAACTTCCCGACCTCATCAACCCCACCGCCAGCGAAGGCGGCACGAACCTCGAACAGGCGCTCGACCTTTCCTCGGAACTCGCCCTCCGCCACAAGCTCGACGGTGCGCAGAACCGCATCGTCCTCTTCACCGACGGGGCCGCCAACCTCGGCGATGCCGATCCCGACCGCCTCGCGGAAAGGGTCAAGGAACTCCGCCAGCAAGGCCTCGCCTTCGATATCGCCGGCATCGGCACGAACGACACCAACGACCGCCTGCTCTCCGAGCTCGCCCGCCACGGCAACGGCCGTTACTACCTTGTCGAGGAAAACACCGGTGCCTCCCTCGCCGCGCAGCTCGCCGGAGCTTTCCGCCCCGCTGCCGAGAACGTGAAAGTCCAGGTGAAGCTCAATCCCGAGCGCGTCGGCAGCTACAAGCTCATCGGCTTCGAGAAAGACCGGCTCAAGACCGAGGACTTCCACGACGATTCCGTGGACGCCGGCGAACTCGCCACCGATGAGGCGGGCGTCGCGATCTATCAGGTCGAGACGCTTCCCGAAGGCACCGGCGAGATCGGCGAGGTCAGCGTCCGTTTCCGCGACACCGCCAGCGGTGAAATGGTCGAGCGCGCTTGGACGATCCCGCACGATCCCTCCACCCCCGCCTTCGACAAGGCCGAGCCCAAGACCCAGCTCGCCACCCTCGCCCTCCTCGCCGCCCAGAAACTCCAGGGCGGCCCCTTGGCCGATGCGATCCGTTTCCCCGACCACGCGGAAACCATCGCGAAGCTGAAGCAAACCTACGCCAACGACGCGAAAACCCAACGCATGCTCACCCTCATCGACGCCCTGAGATAATTTACGAACCCTTTACCCAAGGAGCAGCTGCATTCTGCTGCCCTATCAACCGGAGTCTCTCCCGTTCAACAATCAACAATCATCAATCTGAAATCTGAAATCTGAAATCTGAAATCTCTTCCCATGAAATCCCTCCTCCTCGCACTCACCTTTGTTTCCTCGACCTTCGCCCCCGCCGCCGAACCCGCCGCCGAAAAACGCGAACTCCTCTCCTCGCACTCCACCATCGCGAAATTCACCGGGATCAAGGATCACCGTTGCATGGGTCGCACTTCGCTATGCCCGGTCGAATGCGGGCATTCAGGGAAACTCGCCTCCTTTGAGATCATCAAATACCTAGCCTACGAAAAACCCGGCGAATACGGCGACAAGAAACAGAAGGTCTTCCAAATCCTAATCCAGGACAACATGGGCAAGGTAAATGTCCCCGCCGACATCCTCGCCAAGATCCGCGCCCTCAAGCCCGGCCAGGAAGTCAAACTCGATTGGAACCACGACTATGTCACCAAAGACAAATCAAGTTCTCCAGAGCGACCCATCACAAAAATCGAGGAAAACAAATAACCAAGGAGGGGCTGCCTTCGGCTGCCCAACAACCCAAGCCTCTTCCGTTCAAAAATCCAAAATCAACAATCATCAATCCTCAATCTCTTCCGATGAAAACCATCCTCCTAGCCCTCACCTTCGCCTCCACCCTCTTCGCCCAGGAACAGCACGTCCTCATCATCCCGGAAAAGGTCGAGAAACCCGCGCCCCTCTTTTTCTCCGCGGCCGCCACAGTCAGCGCGACCGCTTCCCTAACAGAAACCGCCTCCACCCAGGCGATCACGTTCACCGTCATCCAGGGCATCCCGGAAACGCTCTCTCTGCCTTTGTCCGGTGTGGGGCAGATTACTTCCGTCACCGGCACCGGCCTGCGCGACTGGGCGATCCGCATCGCCGAGGACGGCACCCGTTTCCTCGATGTCCGTCCCGTGATCGCCGATGAGAAGAATCCGCCGAAAAGCCTGACGATCCAAGTGGCCACCATGCACAAGGCCACGGGGGACTCCTCGCTACTTCTGCCCAGCCCCGGCGCGGCCAGCGGATTTTCCCTGAAAGTGGATCTCATTCCGGCTCCGGGCACCGAGATCCGCGTCACCGATGCCTCCGGCCTCTCGCCGCTCGAATCCGGCAACGCCCGCAACTTCATCACCACTACCGCCTCCTCGCTCAGCTTCTCTGTTTCCCCTTCCGGCTCCGGATCGCGCGGCCTTGAGTTGATCGATTCGTCGATCACCGGGAAACTTTCCGAAGACTCCGAAAGCGTCACCTTCACCCTCAAGGCCACCGCCCGCGCCAACGCCGCAGGCGCATCCACCGATCTCCTCTCGGGTCGTGCCGCCCTCTCCGGCAGCGTCTCCGGTGAAAGCCACCACATCGTCCTGAACAAGACAAGCGGCTACGAACTCATCGCCGATGCCGCGGGTGATTTTCCCATCGAGGTCGAGTTCGTGGCACCCATCACACGCAACGGCGATTGGTTCACGCTGTCCTTCGCGCTGCCAGCCGGAGTCGTCGTCCCGCTCACGCTGGAGGGCTTGCCAGAAGGCGTTTCCTTCGACCGCGATCTCGCCATCGTCCCCAGGCAGAATGGCAGCGCATGGCGCGGCTTCCTCCCCGCCGGCGGCTCCGCATCCCTTGGCTGGAAAAAGGCCGGCGCGATCGCCGACGGCTCGCTCTTCTACTCCTCTACCGGCATCACCGACGTCCGCATCGGCTCCGGTCTCATGCGCCAGTTCACCAGCCTCGACCTCCGTGTCCTGCAGGGGAAACTCGCCACGCTCACCCTCTCGCTAGACGGCGCGGGCGAGATCCTTTCCGTCGCGGGCGAGTCGGTGCTCGCATGGACCGTTTCCGAAAACGGAGCCTCGCGGAAAATCGAGATCAAGCTCTCACGCCCCATCGAAGGCAGCGAACGCATCACCATCGAGGCGCAGGCCGCTCTCGGCGGATTTCCGGTGAAAATGGAAGCCGTCCGCATCGCGCCGGTCGGCACCTTGCGGCACAGCGGATACGTCCGAGTCGCCAACGACGGAGCCGTCCGCATCGAGGTCGCCGATGCGAAAGGCCTCATCCAGCTCGCGCCGAACCAATTCCCCGGAGGCACCGATGAGACCCTGCGCCAGGTTTTCGTCTACCGTTTCCCTTCCGCTGATTTCTCCTACCAGCTCCAGGCGGATCAGGTTCTGCCTGAGGTCGGCGTCACCGAAGTCACCGTCTACGAACTCGCCGAGACCGACCGTCGCATCATCTCCGACCTCGAGCTCGACATCCGCGAAGCCCCCCTCCGCGAGTGGGAAATGGAAATCCCCGCCGACCACGCCGTGGCATCCGTCACCGGCTCGGAGGTCGCCGATTACGCCGTCGCGTCCGAGATCAAGGACGGTTACCGCACCCTGAAAATCATTTTCAAACAACCCGTCATCAACCGCCAGCTCGTCTCGATCCGGCTGGAGAAAAACGAAGCCGCCAAAGCCGCTGCGTGGACGCTCCAACCGCTCGGTTTCCCCAACGTGAAATCGCGCCGCGGATACATCGGTGCGGTCGCCGCAGCGGGTTACCGCCTGGTCGCCGGCAAGGCCACGGGCGTCGCCGAAGTGCCGGTCACCTTCTTCCCGCGCAAGACCGCCGGCCTCCAGCAAGCCTTCCGCCTCCGCGAGACGAAATGGGCCGCATCGCTCAATGTCGAAGCCCTCGGCCAATCCATCCAGGCCGATGTTTTCCACCTCTACTCGCTCAAGGCTGGTGCCGCATACGGCAGCGTGCTGATCAACTACTTCGTCGTCGGCGCTCCCGCCAACGAATGGAGAATCTCCGTCCCGGCCGCCATCGGCAACATCGACGTCACCGGCCAGAACGTTGGCCGCGATTGGCGCCGCGAGGGCGATACGGTCATCGTCCCGCTTTCCCGTCCGCTGCTCGGCGCGGGCACCATCCTGCTCACCTTCGAGCAACCCATGCCCTCCTCCGGCGGCGAGCTTTCACCCGGAGAAGTCCGCCCCCTCGATGTCCAGGCGGAGCGCGGTTACATTCAGGTCGTCAGCCCGTTGCAGGTGAAATTCTCCGCCCCGCTCAGCGAAGGGCCGCTGCTGAAAATCGATCCCACCGAGCTGCCCGCCGAGTTCCGCCTGCTCTCCTCCGCCCCCACCCTCGCCGCATGGCAATACACGGCCCGCGATTTCAAGATCGGCGCGAAGGTCGAGTGGTATGATCCGGGTCAGACCGTCGATCAGGTGGTCGATTTCCTGAAACTCTCCACTCAGGTTTCCCGCGACGGACAATGGGTCACTGACGCCCGCTTCTTCGTGAAATCGAAAGGCCGCGCCGCCCTCCGCGCCATCCTCCCGGCGGATACCTCGCTGTGGGAAGCCCGTGTCGATGGCATCCCTGTCAACGCCCGTGCCGACGGCAAAGAAACCCTCATCCCGCTGCCCGACCAGACCGATCCGAATCAGGCGGTGGAGATTTCCCTGCGCTACGGAGCGGCCTCGAAGAATCCGAAGCATCCGCAGCTCGTTGCGCCTGCGCTGGACGCGCCCCTCGTCATCGGCGAGTGGATCGTCACCGGCGATGAGAACCGCACCCTGATTCCAAGCGGCGGCAGCGCCGATCTCGTCCGCCCCGTACTGGCGGAGACAGGCTGGCAACAACTCAACCGCTACAAATTACCCGTAGCGATTCTGTTAGTCCTCGGCCTCATCGCCATCTTCCTCAAGGAGGGGCTGCCTTCGGCTGCCCAACAACCATCCGGCAGCCGAAGGCAGCCGCTCCTTGCCGCGATTACCTCCTTCGCCTTCATCCTCCTGTCCCTTCTCATCGCAGTCAAAGCCGCCGGAAGCTCCATCGCAAACTCCGCCACCCTCGAATACGCCGCCCCGGTCGTCGCGGCGGGGCAGACAGTCGCCGTGGAGATCGCGAACCTGCCCCATTGGCAGGCGCGAGTCGGATGGAATGCGTGGCTGCTCCTCACCCTCGGAACTACGATCACTCTAGTAGGTATTTTCAGGAAAGGCTTCATCTACAAGTTCGCCGGTCTCTCCCTCGCCGGAGCCTCCTTCCTCTCCATCCGTGGCGGCGCCCCCCTGTTCTTCTGCATCCTCGCGCTGGTCGCCGCGATCTGGCTTCTGCCGAAACTGATTTCCATCCTGAAATCGTTACTTAGCCCCAAGGCCGTCGAGGCAACCGTCGCCCTGCTGCTTCTAACAGCCTTTCTGGTTCCCGCCGCCCGCGCCGCCGAGCCTGACGATCTCAAGGCCGCCGAATCCATGATCCACGACTGGATCATCAAGGACAACCGCCTCCAGGGCAGCATGGAAATCACGCTCCGCGCCGAAGCGGGCGAGCGTTTCCTCCTCCTCCGCGCACCCGCCGTGCTCACCGGATTCAACGGAGCCGGATTGAAAGTCAGCAAGGCTCCGCTCGATGGCGCCGACGCGTATTTCATCACCGCGGAGAACTCCGGTCGCCTCACCGCAACCACCACTTTCGAAATGCCTCTCGAATCTCCCGCAAAGGCTTGGAGAGTTCCCGGCGGCCCCGCCGCAATGCGCAAGGTCACACTCCGGTGGGATCAGGGCGGCTGGGAATTCTTCTCCCCGGGTGCCGCGAAAACCTCTCCGCTGCCCGGCATCAACGCATCGGAATCCGGTGCCATCATGATCCTTGGCCCCGTCGATCCGGTGACCATCGCCGCCCGCCCCGCGCAGCGCGACATCGCCTCAGAGGAGACGAAATTCTTCGCCGAGGTCTCGAACCTTTTTCTCCCGGGACCGGGCGTGGTCAATGCCCGCCACCGCATCGCCATCCGCCCCACGCAGGGCCGCGTTTCCGAACTCCTGCTCGACATTCCCGCCGGCTTCACCGTTTCCGAAGTCGCGAACGGCCCGGTCGGCACCTGGCGTTTCGATCCGGCGAAGCAGCAGCTCCGCATCCCCATCGAGCCCGCGCAATCAGGCGCATTCGATTTCACCATCAGCACCCAGCAGGGCACCAACACGCTGCCGGTCGATCTCACGCTCGCACCGATCCGCGTTGGAGCGGCTGCCGGGGAGGTCGGTTTCCTCGCGCTCGCCTTCGGTGGCGACGCGCAGCCCGAAGGCCTTGAGCCGAAAGGCCTCTCCCGCGTGAACCCGGAAGACTTCGATGGCAAACTCGTGCCCCGCGACAAGGACGGCAATGCCCTCGTCCTTCTCCAAAACGCATTCCGCTACGGCAAGGACGGCGCCTCGCTGAAGGTGAAGGTCACCGAGGTCGCGCCCGAGCTGCGCTCCGAATCATGGCAGCTCGTCTCCCTCGGCGATGACCGCCTGGTCGTTTCCACCGATCTCTCCGTGAACATCACACGCTCCGGAGTTTTCAAGCTCGCGGTCGAAATTCCGACCGGCCTTGAGATCGAGACCGCGACCGGTGAGTGTCTCAGCCACTGGACGGAGAGCACCACGGATGGCAAACGCATCCTCACCCTGCACCTCTCTGCGAAAACGATAGGCCGCCAGGATTTCAGCCTCACGCTCACCGGCTCGCCTCCGGGGGCTCAGGAAAACTGGCAGGTGCCCCGCCTCTCGCTGCAGGACGCGTCGCGGCAGACCGGCATCGTCACCGTCGTCCCGGATCGCGGCCTCCAGGTGCGCGCCCTGAAACGCCAGAACATTTCCCAGATCGATCCGCGCGAGCTCACCGATACCACCAGGGAATCCGCCCGCGCCGCCGTCCGTCCCGGAGCGCTGGCTTACCGCATCCTCCAGAGCGATTGGTCGCTGAGCCTCGCCATCAGCCGTCTCGACGCCTGGGTGACGGCCAAGGTTTTCCATGAAACCACCCTCCGCGAAGGCCAGACGCTCACCCGCGCCGCCATCTCATACCGCATCGAGAACGCCGCGCTCAAGGCGCTCCGCGTCCGTATCCCCGGCCTTGATGAAACCGCCGCATCCACCGTCCGCGCCACCGGGGAAGCCGTCGCCGATTTCGTTCCGGTCGAGGGCGAGGAGGGGCTTTACGAGATCCGCTTCCAGCGCGGCATCGCCGGCGAAACGAATGTCGAGATCGAGTTCCAGCGATCCACCAAGGATGCCGGAAAAGAGGCCGTTCAGGCGATCGTCCTGGAACAAGTACGCCAGCTATCGTACTTCGCCGCAGTCCGCGCGGGCGGCCGCCTGGAGCTGGATGCGACGGATATCCCCCGCGGCTGGCAGCGCGCCGATTGGGCTGTCGCCCAGGCCGCCATCGGACAGGCGGCCGGAACCACCGCCCCGCTGCTGCTTTTCCGAGTCGCCGATCCCGAGGCTCCCCTGCCTGTCACGATCAAGCGCCACGAACTGGAGAACCTCGAGAAACTCCGCGTCTCCGAGGGCACACTCACCACCCTCATGTCGCCACAGGGAGATTCGCTCACCGCGGTGGATCTGAAAATGCAGGTGACCGGGAAAAGCACCCTGCGCCTCAAGCTCCCCGAGAAGGCCGAGCTCTTCAATGTGTTGGTCAACGACGAGGGAGCCACCCTCGTCCGCGAGAAAGGCGAATGGCTGTTTTACGTCTTCCCGTCCGCCGAGGTGAACAAGCCCGCCAGCGTGCGCTTCGTTTACTATGCGAAGGACAAGGACAAGGGCGCGCTCAAGGGCCCCGTCCTCAACGTCCCGATGGAAAACCTCACCTGGCGCGTGCTCATCCCCGAAGGCTTCGAGATGACGGATCACGGCGGCGATTTCGACCTCGCCGGCCAATCCGCCTACGGATCCTTCAGCCTTGAGGACTACCAGTCCTTCGCGCAGAGCAAAAAACAAAGCGATTCCCAAAGCGCCGTCGCCCTCCTCGACCAGGCCAACAGCTGGCTTGCCGCCGGAGATCAGGAAAAAGCGGCGCAGGCCTACAGCAACGCCGTCCGCAATGGCAACCTCGACGCAGCCTCCGGCGAGGACGCCCGCGTCCAGCTCCGCGAATTAAAAACCCAGCAGGCCGTTCTCGGACTCAACACTCGCCGCCAGAAGCTTGCCATCGATAACCGTGTCGCCGGGCAGGAGGACAACGCCCAGCTCGAGCAGGCCGCCACCGTAAACCCCATCCTCCAGGGCGATTTCAACTACGACCCCCGCCAGTTCGACAGTTTCACCGCAGGCAACTCGGCCGATGAGAATGCCGCTCTCAAGGAAATAGCCAACCGCATCGTGACCCAGCAGTTCGCCGCCGAGCCCGCCCCCGTTGCCCTCGACATCACCCTCCCCGAACGCGGCAAGGTCGTCACCTTCACCCGCAGCGTCCAGGTCGGCGGATCAGGTGAGCCCATGGAAATCGAAATCGCCCTCAGCAAAACCAGCCGCGCCTCAGCATGGTTCGCCATCCCGCTGTGCCTGCTGCTGGGAGCATTCGCCGCAACGCGCAAGGAGGGGCTGCCTTCGGCTGCCCGGCAACCCTAGCCATTCCCCAACGCACCGGGCAGCCGAAGGCAGCCCCTCCTTGTTCCGTTAACCCAGCATCCGTTTCACCCAATCGGCTTCGTAGAGAGTGAACTCATTTTCGCGGAGCTTTGCCTTCACCGGGTTTCTCCGGATGTATCGCGCCACGCGGATCATGTGATCCCAATCGCGAATCATCCTGTCGAAATAAGCTTTCTGCCAAAGCGCGCCTTTCCTGCCGAGAAGCACGTTGATATCCCTTGCGGTGAAAGTCTTCCATCCGCCAACCACACCGTCTAGGCTCCTGCCCTCCGCCAGCGAAAACAGCGCGTGGACATGGTTCGGCATGGCGACCCATGAGTGCATCAGGAAACGGTCGCCATCGAAGAGGCGCAGGGATTTCGCGAGGGTTTCGCGGCACTGCGGTTGGCGCAGGACGCACTCCCCGTATCCGATGTCCAGAAGACGATCCGTTTCCGCCGAGAATTTGGCGTGGTATTCTTTCTCTTCTTCTTCCGTCCATGGCTTTGGGTGTTTGGTTTCCCATTCGGCGCGCTCGGCGTAGAGTTTATCGAGCATCTCACGCGGGATCGAGTCCTTGCCGCCATGTCACGAAATAGGTGGCTCCCTCCTGCTGCCAATGGGGGAGGCGGTTCCGGGTCTTTACGATCTCGGTCTCGTTGTTGAAGAATTTCATGGAGCCGCTTATCAAAAGGTTCGCTTCAACGCAAGGAGGGGCTGCCTTCGGCTGCCCGGCTGCAACGGAAATGGCTGGGGTTGCCGGGCAGCTGAAAGCAGCCCCTCCTTGCTTCATTGACTTCGCCTGATGCTTCACCCAGAGTTGCCAGCAATATGAACCCATCCGGCCGCACCCTTATCCTTGTCGCTCTCATTCTCTCCGCCGGGATCGCCACCTGCGGTTACTTCGCGAGCCGAACCCTTTACAACGCCAAGGTCGCCGTGAACACCGCGCAGGCGAAAGGCCTCGCCGAACGCACGGTCACCGCCGACCAGGCGAACTGGAGGTGACGACCATCGATTTCTACCTGACGGATTGATTTTTGGGGGCTACCTAGCTTGCTTCCTCCCTCACTTTTCCCGGGAGTTTTCTCAGGATGGGAAGGGAGATGAAGTAGAGGAGCGGGATCAGGAAAATCGCCGAGATAGCCCACGCCTCGATGCCGTGGAGGGCGGCCATGCCGAAATCGCTGGCGAATTGGGCGGGGCTTTCCTTGAAACGACCCATGAGCTCGGGGATGGAGAAGGGGATGGGCGGGACGCCGTTGAGATGCTGTCCGAGGCGGATGAAGACGAGGATGAGGGCGAGGTGGAAAGGGTAGGTGAGAGTCTTGAAGAGGTGAAGGACAGGCTGGTTCAGACGAAGCAGATGGCCGACGATCAAGCAGACGAGGGAGGTGCTGCCCATGATGGGAAAAATACCAAGCGTGAGACCGAGGGAAACGCTCCATGCGAGTTTCTCCGGGCTGGTGCCCTGCCGGAGCTGGTTGGAGATGGGGGCGATGACCCAGCGGTGGAAGCGGGAGTGTTTGGTTTGGGAATCCACGGTGGGCTTTCTTCACTGCGGAAAAGGGCTGCCGCAACTCATTTGTCGCCCGTCGAACCTTGCCGACTACCATTGACGACCATGAAACGAAACACCGACCTGCTAACTCTGCCCAACTTCTTCGCAGAAACCCTCCGAGAAACCATCGATGAATGGGATGTCTCGCAAGCCGAAGTCTCGCGCATGACCGGCATCCCCTCACCACACCTCACCGACATGAAAAATCCCGCCGCCGCGGCACTCCGGAATACGACCTGCGCTTCAGCCGCTACTTCGGAACCTCTCCCGGCTTCTGGCTCCGCCTCCAGTTGGACTACGATCTGATGCGCGCCGAGCGCGAAAATGGCGAACGAATCCAACGCGAGGTGCAACCACATGCGGCGTGAGACGGGGGACATGTTGAAATGCGAGGACTGACCCGAATGGCAGGAGACGGCAAAGCTGCTGGAAGCGGAGATCAACAAGGCTACGCCTGATCCTTTCGTGAACCCAATCGTAGGAAAATGGAAAAGGGATATCGATGGAAAGATCTTTGAGTTTAAAGACGAATCGACTGGAGTCTTTGATGAATCAACGCCTTTCAAGGTTATTCAGGATTCGGATTCTAAAGTGATGACTATCCAATCCTCCAAGTGGGTTGATACCATGATGTTGACCTCTGATCCAGACACGCTTGCTGGCAAAAACAGCGTAGGATTTGCCTACAAGCTTACTCGTGTAAAGTGATCGGCGTTAGGTCGGTAACATCCATTGCCGACTTCATGAACCCAGCAAGTTGCACCCTACCCAGACGGCGGCGGCTCTGGCATCGCGCAATTTCATGCTTCACTGATTTTCGGCGGCTTTGTTGAACTCGGTTTCGGCTTCATTCAAAATCTTGGCACATTCGATGATGTGAAGAGCGGTGATTGCCTGTCCTTTGGACAACTCCACTTGGCTAAAAAGATTAACGCTCGCCTCACTTATGCCTTTCGCTGCTTCAAGGGATTGTCTGCCAGCCACTTCAAGCCTGAGCGCCCTTTCCTTCGCCTTTTCAAGGTTAGCGATTTCTTCCATACGCGCTTCAGTCAGCCTCTCTATGTGAGCCTCCAGTTCCGAATTTTTTTCCTGCAACTCCGCGTTTTCATCCATCAAATCGGAAACTCCGCCATCATCACAACCCGCAAGGATCAAGGCAAGACACGCATAGGCAATCAATTTTCTCATGTCCGCTTCTCGCAGCCGAATGCCTCCCTGTCACGCCTGAATCGAATCCGCCAATCCCTCTCAACCGACAGGCTTACCCAGCGAGGCTTGGATTCTCCAACCTTATCAAAACTTAACAAAAGGGCTGTGATTTTTTCGGTGGATGAATTCGCACGCGGAGGTGAAAGGGAAGGGAAAGCGTTCCGTGCTGGGAGCGCACGCGCACGCGAGGCTCTTTCTGCAATGTCAGGTTTTGTTAGGGTCACGGCAGGCGTGCGCTCCCTCACGTGCAAGCGAGGCTCGTGTTACGTCGGTCATTGGGCGTGTGATGCTGTCACCGTGCGCACGCGCAAGCGAGGTTCGTGTTGATCCCATCATTTTTCATCATTTTGCGAGCCATGTTGCGCCCCTCACGCGTGCGCGAGCTGCCGCGCAACCTCTTCGGCGATGCTAGCTTTTGCTATGGTGTGCGCCCCCGCACCAAACGAAATAATCACATGCCAGCAAAAGCCATCATTCCGAAGCGCAACCTCCGAAGCGCACGGAGCGGAAATTTGTCCCGTTCCTTGTCCCGCTCTCAATTGCGCAAAAACCTGCCTTTTGGTGCATTTCTGGAGCAGGACAAATTTTCCAGCCACCATCGGAAATCGGCGGAATCCTTTAATACAAAAGCCTCAGAGCGAACTCTGAGGCTTTTTCAAATGGTGGAGGCGAGGGGAGTCGAACCCCTGTCCGGAACGCCATCTACGCAGGCTTCTACACGTTTAGCGGATCATCTGGTGTTTCGGAAATGCTGGGCCGACCCGCCGCGTTGCGTTTCCTAGGATCCTGTTTTTTCTCGACCGGATGCCCGTTTCCCCGGCTCCCGATCCAGTCTGCTAAGTTTCGCCGCCTCCCTTAACAGACATTAGGGATTTGGCGTGACCGTCAATTAAGCGGCCAATGCGAGCTCGTTGGAGTCTGCATTTATTTGTTTTGAACGGCTTTTAAGGAGGCCAGCCGATCAACCTCCACGTGCAGCCAGCGCTTCAGACATTCCGTCGAAACCAGAACGCCCCCATTCGCCAAGCGAGTGTCAGAGTAACGCGGGGGCGGTTTTATTCAAAGGGAAATTTTCGCACGGTTTCCGCACGGCGATCAAGCTAGGGAGAAGAAAGAGGTTTAACCGCAGATGAACGGGATGAACGCAGATGGACTTCGGTGAGATTGAGACTGCAACCTTGCTTCCCCACCCCAGAGGTGATGCATCATGCAGAATTCCAGTCCTTTTTCTCCTTCTTATCTGCGTCAATCCTGTTCATCTGCGGTTCATTTCTTCGATTTGTGCGGTTTTTTCCCTAGCTTGATCGCCCTGACGGTTTCCGGTCGCCGCTTCAGGGAGTATCCAGCCCCAGCCTTTTGATGATCTCTTCTGGTACGCCGGGGTAGGCACCGCCGATGGGAAGGTTGCCTACGTAGCCGAGGGATTTCCAAGTGGAACTATGGGAGTAGTAGCCGCCGAGGGTGAGGGAGCGGAGCTTGCGGAAAAAGGTGTGGCCGTAGGCGAGAGCGGGCGGGGTTTCGGAGGCTCCGCAGATGCTGTCGAGGATCGCGGTTTGCTTCACCGGTTCCAGCTCCCGGAAGGGCGCGCCGTGGAGGCTGCCGGAATGTGTGTCCAGCCAGCCGAGGCCGCCGCGGAGGATCTCGCGGTCGGCGAGGTTATCCGGATACGGAGCACCGATCCACTCGTTGAGGAAATCCGCGACGCCGATCTTGGACGGAGCGGGGGCGTCGGCATCGCCGGGAATGATGAGGTCGCAGAGGACGGTGAGGGTGGCGAGTTCCGTATCGACTAACGGCTTCTCCCAAGGGATGTTTTTTTTCAGGAAATCGGGATCCCAGAGGTCGCCGCGCGCGAGGACTTTCGGTTGGGCGGCGAGGTGAGTAGGCAGCATGGCACCGGCGGCGCTGGCGGCGGCGAGGAGCTTGAAGATGTCGCGGCGGGAAACGAGGGTGGGTTGCATGGGAAGAAGTGGAAAGTTTTCAGTGTTCAGGTTTCAGGAGAAGACTTGGGTTATGGGGAACGCTCAGATGTTTGGAAGAAGTGGAAAGTTTTCAGTGTTCAGTTTTTAGGAGAAGACTTGGGTTGAGTTGGAAGACGGTCAGATGTTGCCGGATTTCATTTCCTGCATGAGGTATTCCGAGGAGCGCCAGGCGAGGGCCATGATGGTGATGGTGAGGTTCTTGTCGGGGTTGGAGGGGAAGATCGAGCCGTCCATGAGGAACAGGTTTTTCACGTCCCAGGTCTGGCCGAAGGAGTTGGTGACGGAGTCCTTGGCGCTGGCTCCCATGCGGGCGGCACCGGCTTCGTGGATGATCTCGCCGGGTTTGTTGATGGCCTCGGCGGCGGGGCGCGGGGTGGCGCTGCCGCCCATTTCTGTGATGATCCCGGCGAAGGTCTCCTGCATGTGCTTCACCTGGTTGAGCTCGTGATCCGACCACTTCCAGTGGAAGCGCAGGATGGGGATGCCCCATTGATCTACGCAGTTCGGGTCGAGTTCGGTGTAGCAGTGCTCGTTGGGAATCATTTCGCCGCGGCCCGCGAAGTGGATGCTCGCGCCGTAGTAGCGGCGGGCTTCCTCCATGAGCTTCTTCCCGTAGGTGGAGGGGGATTTCGAGTTCAGGATGTTGAGGCTGTGCATGTTCGGCATGTTCCGGGTGGCTCCCAGCTCGATGTGATAGCCGCGCGGGAAGTCGAGCTTGTCGTGTTTCCCGTGGTTCCACCAAGGGGCGTAAACGTGCGAGCCGCCTGCGCCGTCCTCGTTGTAGGGTGTCATGTTTTCCATCGCGGGGATGTGCGCGCCGAGGTCGCTGCCCAGGGAGTCCATCAGGTTTTTCCCGACCTGGCCCGAGGAGTTGGCGAGGCCGTTCGGGAAAAGGGCGGACTTGGAATTGAGCAGGATGCGGGCGGTCTCGCAGGTGGAGGCGGAGAGGATGATGACCTTGGCCTTAGCCTCGGCATCGCGGCGAGTGGGTTTGTCGATGTAGCGTATGCCGGTGGCCTTGCCTTTGTCATCCAGCATCACCTCACGCACCATCGCGTCGGTGATGATGTGAAGATTTCCTGAGGCGAGCGCGGGCGGGATGAGGACGGTGGTGGATTGGAAATTCGCGCGGATCGAGCAGCCGCGCCCGCAATCGGTGGCCCAGAAGCAGGCGGCGCGGCCCGACATGTCCTTGGCGAGGATATTGCGGGCGAGGGCGTTGTTGGGGAACAAGCGCGCGGCGCGGGCGAGGCCGTCGAGCGGCTCGGTGAGGACGGCGCGGTGGATGGGGTGGATGGGCACGCCGAGCTTCGCCGCGTGTTTTTTCGCGAGCATTTCCCCGACGCGTGGCTTCGGCGGCGGCTGGAGGATGCCGGGCGGTGTGTCCGGTATGTTTTCCATGCCTACGTTGGTGCCGAAGATCCCTGTGATGAGTTGGGTCTTGTCGTAGTAAGGTGCGAGATCTTCGTAGGAAATCGGCCAATCGTAGCCTAGGCCGTCGCGGGTCTTCGGCTTGAAATCGTGAGGGCCGAAACGCAGCGAAATGCGCCCCCAGTGGTTCGTGCGGCCGCCGAGCATGCGGGAGCGCCACCATTTGAAGGGGTGCTGGGTGCCGGCCTTGTCGGAGTAGGGTTCGCCGGGCACCTGCCAGCCGCCGTCCACGGTCGCGTCGTAGTAGCCGAAGGGCTTTTCCGGGGTGCTCTGGCCGCGCAGGGGAGCCTGCTCCGGGGTGTTGAACATCGGGGTCTCGGTGGTCGGTTCGTAGTTCCGCCCCGCCTCGATCATCAGAACTTTCATCCCGCCTAGGGCGAGCTGCATCGCCATCATCCCGCCGCCCGCGCCGGAGCCAACGATGATCGCGTCATATTCAGGGAGGGTCTTTCGGTCGGTGAGGATGGCCATGGGTTTTCTGAAAACTAACGCCTCCTGTGCCGTTGGAAAGTCCCCATTGTGGCGACAAGGTTTCCTCAATGGAGCAATGGTTAAACGTCGTTTGGGAAAAGCCTGCGGCCGTTTCGGGCGTGTCGTCGCTTTGGGGACTTTGCATTTACCGGCAATCAGGGGAAGATCTGGAGATGTCGCAGCGGTATCCATCTGGTCGCCACGAATTCCTATGAAAGCACCACTCCTCACCATCGCCGCCTGCATACTTCCGATTGCTTTCCTCACCGCGCAAGAACCCGTGGTGGCGCCCGCCGTGCCTCCTATCGTTGAGGAGAGTTTTGATCCCCTTGTCCCTTACGCGGGGGAAAGTCGGAAAGGCGTGGATACCCAAACGCTCGAAGGCAAGATCATGGCCGGTTACCAGGGATGGTTCAATACCCCCGAAGATGGAGCTGGCCTAGGCTGGACGCATTGGGCTCGCAGCGGATCGAAACCCTTCGGCCCCGGCAATGTCACCGTCGATCTGTGGCCTGACATGTCGGAATACACCGCCTCGGAGCGATACGTGACCGCTTTCAAACACGCGAACGGCGAACCCGCCGTGGTGTTCAGCTCGCACCACCGCCTGACGGTGCTCCGCCATTTTAAATGGATGAGGGACTACGGCATCGACGGCGCGTTCGTGCAGCGTTTCGCCAACGGGGTGAAGGGTGAATCGTTGCGGCATCACAAGGATGTGGTGCTCTCGCACGCCCGCGAGGGGGCGAACCTGGAAGGCCGCGCCTATGCGGTGATGTATGATCTGAGCGGACTCGACAAGGGTGCCACGAAAGTCGTTTCCGACGACTGGAAAATGCTCAGGGAAAAAATGAAAATAGGAACCGATCCCGCTTACCTGCACCACGGGGGCAAGCCGCTTGTGGCGGTGTGGGGTCTTGGCTTCGGCGACTCGCGGAAATACACGCTCGCGGAGTGCCGCGAGCTCGTGGAGTTCTTCAAAGCCGACGGCTGCGCGGTGATGCTCGGCGCGCCGACCGGATGGCGGGATCAATACCGCGATTCAGTAAAGGATGAGGGCTTCCACGATCTTCTGAAGCTTGCCGACATCATCAGCCCGTGGACGGTGGGTCGCTACGCCACCCCCGGCCAGGCGAAGGTTCACGCCAAGAAGTATTACGAAAAAGACATCGGGTGGTGCAAAGGGCATTCCATGGATTACCTGCCTGTCGTCTTTCCCGGTTTCAGTTGGCATAACCTGAACCCCGAAGATCCCCCCAACAAAATTCCCAGGCTCAAGGGCGAGTTCCTCTGGAGCCAGTTTGTCGGCGCGAAAAAGGCGGGAGCTTCCATGATCTACGTCGCCATGTTCGATGAGGTGGACGAGGGCACCGCGATTTTCAAATGCACGAACGAGCCGCCGGTGGGTGAAAGCCCTTTCATCAACTACGAAGGACTGCCGAGTGACCACTATCTCTGGCTCACCGGAGAAGCCGGGCGCATGCTGCGCGGCGAGCGAGCGGTTCAGGATACGCTGCCGGTGCGCCGGTGACGCCAAGGAGGGGCTGCCTTCGGCTGCCCGGCAACCCCAGCCATTTTCCAACGCACCGGGCAGCCGAAGGCAGCCCCTCCTTGCGCCTACGGCGTCGACATTCCCGCATTCCACCCGCTAACCTCGCAACCGAAGACTCACCGTTTCCTCGCCTTCTTCCAGCTCTGGCTACTCATCGTTTCCCCGCAAGCCACGGACGGAAACACCCGCCCGAATGTGGTGATCCTTCTCACCGACGACCAGGGCCCGCTCGAAGCGAAGTGCTACGGCTCCACCCAGGTTTTCATCGGTGGTTTCGTGTGTTTGGTGGTTTTCGTTGTTCCCACTTCAGTTTGCCGGTTGATCCATCACAAGCACCCAAAAGAATGCGGGGTCGCCGACTCTCCAGCCGACGACCCCGTGTTTCCTAACCGGAGAAAAACCCATCAACTCCGGAAACCGTTTATCGGCGGCGGCGCAGGAGCGTGAGCAGGCCGATGGCACCGAGCAGTGCGGTGCTTGGCTCGGGGACAAAGGTGACGTTGATGTTGGAGAACAGTGTTTGTTCTTGGCTTAAACTTCCGGAGAACAAACCGACCCGGTCTATGGCGGAGATGGACGGGGTTGTGTCGATGAAGTTAAATAATCCATACTGCTGTGAATCGGAGACACGGCTGATTGAGCTGTTGATCTGCAGGCCGGTGGCCACCTTTTCGAGCGAGAGACTGAAAGAGTAGGGTCCGAAGTTGGGTGAAGCGGCAAATGTTACACCGGGTGCAGTGGAGTTGAGAGTATTGACCGCGCCGGTGGATGAAGTGTAGGCTCCGTTTGGCGAAACAGTGTCCCTTTCGCCAAGCACTGCGAAGTTGGTGTTGTTCCCGTGTGAGGCGTAGTAGCCAAGCCATCCGGTGTCATCGGTGCCGGTGTTCCCGTTCGAATCGAAAAAGCCCCAGCGGAGTTGGTTTTGATTGCTCGCACTGCCGACGAAGCTGACGGAACCGGTTACGGTTACCTTGTCGCCCAGGTTGGTCAGGTTAATGGTGGTTAGAGACGAGAAAAGATAAACACTGGTTCCGTTATTGGTGGTCGTCCCGTCGCCTACGGTGGGTGAGGCGCTGTTCGCATTCGTTATGGCTCCCGCTACGGATGAGGCTCCTTTGATCCATGGACCGGTGACAAGCGCGGCGTTTGCTGCACTCGCAAGGGCGAGGGGAGCGAGAATGAGTGAGGATAACTTGGATTTCATTGGTTCGGATTCTTTCGGATTTGGTGGTTGGATTCTGAGTTTCGAGAGCAGCACGAGCGCTTATCGGCAAGATACAAAGAAAAATGGAGCGACCCGCATAGTTACCAAAGTGATGACAAACGAGCCCAAGCATGAGCTGCGTTTCTCAGGGCTCGTTCGAGACTGTCCCGAATGGCGCGGTGAGAAGCGTGTTTCCTCTACCCCGAAAGGAGTAGCGGGCGTCTCCGCCACCTGTGGGAATGTGAATGCTGACAGCGGGCGGAGACGCCCGCATGAACCCAAGGCGCGGAGACGCACCTGCTCCCTTGCCATGGTATGTCGCCGAATTGGGGACTGGCCATCCCGGGTTGTTGCGCTAGTCTCGCACCATCCCATGAAAGCACTGCTACCCATCCTGTTCGTATCCGCCTCGTTCGCCATCGCCTCCGAAGAGGGCTTCACGCCCCTGATGGACGGCAAGACCTTCGACGGCTGGAAAATGGCCACCGAGAACACCGAAACCTGGAAAATCGAGGAGGGCGCGTTCGTCGCGAAGGGCGAGCGCTGCCATCTGTTTTACGAAGGTGACGGCAAGCCGTTCAAAAACTTCCACCTCAAGGTCGATGTGATGACCGAGCCGGGTTCGAACGGCGGGATCTATTTCCACACCGCCTACCAGGAAAAGGATTGGCCGCGGATGGGCTTCGAGTGCCAGGTGAACGTGACCCAGAAGGATCCGATCAAGACGGGCAGCCTCTATGCCCTGAAAAACCTGGATGTCACCCCTGCCAAGGACAACAAGTGGTGGACGCAGGAGATCATCGTCGAGGGCAGCAAGGTGACGGTGAAGATCGACGGCGAGACCGTGCTCGAATATACCGAGCCGGAGGGCACCCAGCCCGGCAAGCCGTTCACCCGCAAGCTGGCGGAAGGCACCTTCGGCCTCCAGGCGCATGACCCGGGCAGCGTCGTCCGCTATAAGAATATCCGGGTGAAGCGGATGTAAGGGTCAATTCGCGTTGGTGTTGAGTGGTTCGTCCACGACTTTCGCGGGCGGGAAATCGGCGGCTTTCTCCCCGCTGCGGTCGCGGAGGCGCTTGTCGCTGGAGCCTCCGGCGGGCTGGTTGAGCGGGATCTCCATGCCGCCGAGGTCGGCCATCATCTTGTAGAGCTTGTTTTCCATGCGCTTGGCCTCGGCGGCGCGTGCGGAGTCGTGGATCAGGTTTTTCGATTCATCGGGATCGGCGGCCAGGTCGTAGTATTCGTCGGAATCCCAGAGGCCGTAGTAGGTGATATATTTCGCGTTCGGCGTGCGCAGGGCGAAGCTGGTCGGGGTCTGCGGGAAATTCTTTTCCCAATAATAGACGTAGAGGAACTGCTCGCGCCACGGGATGTCCTTGCCTTGCACCAGCGGCAGGAAACTCTCGCCGTCCATGTGCGCGGGTTTCTTAAGCGACATCGCCTCCATGACGGTGGGGCCGACGTCGATGTTGGCGATCATTTCATCGACGACAGTGCCGCCCTTGATGATGGCCGGGCACTGCACGAGCATGGGCACGCGCATCGAGGTCTCGTAGGCGACGCGCTTGTCGATGAGGCCGTGCTCGCCGAACATGAAGCCGTTGTCGCCCATGTAGATGACGAGGGTTTCCTCGTAGATGCCCATGTCCTTGAGCTGCTGGAGGACGCGGCCGATGCTGTCATCGACGGAGCGGAGGGTCTCGCAGTAGCGCTTGTAGTATCGCTCGATGTCCATATCGCTGTGGTAGGGGAAATCGACGCCGTGCCAGGAGTTGCGTTGGTCGCGGAGCCAGCGGGGCTTGGAGAGGTCGGAGGCGGTGGTTGTTTCCGAGGCGGGGCGCTGGAAGGGGAGATCCTTGAAGCTGTCCTCGTATTTTTCCTCGGGCGTGAAGTTCGCGTGCACCGCCTTGTGCGAGAGATACAGGAAGAAGGGTTTTTCCGACGGCTTCTGTTGCTTGAGCCAATCGATGGCGTAATCGGTCAGTTCGGTGGTGATGTAGCCTTTCTGTTTCACGCGCTTGCCATCGACGTTGAGCGTGTAATCGGGGTTGGGCGGGAGGTATTCGCCTTGTCCGAGGAAGCTTACCCAGTGATCCCAGCCCGGTTGCGGTGCGTCGCTCGCGCCGCCCATGTGCCATTTCCCGAAGAAGCCGGTGGCGTATCCGGCCTTCTGGAGATACTGCGGAAAATAGACGGTGCCCGGCGGGATGGGGCGGTTGTTGTCGATGACGCGGTGGCGGAAGGTGTAGAGGCCGGTGAGGATGGAGGCGCGGCTGGGGGAGCAGAGGGAGGTGGTGACCAGCGCGTTTTTCAGGTAGGCGCCGTTCGCTGCCATGGAGTCCATCACGGGTGTTTTCGCGAATTGGTGGCCGAGGAAGCTCATCGCGTCGAAGCGGTGGTCGTCGGAGAGGATGAAGACGACGTTGCGCGGCTTCGCTCCGGTCAGGGTCTCGGACAGGACTTCCTTCGGCGCGGGAGTTACGGCGGCGAGAGCGGGCGAGATGAGAAGCAGGTAAACGAAGGAATGGAGGGGTTTACGGTGCATGGTGGGTTTTGTTTATGGGGATTGCTGGCAGAAGACAAGGCTCGTAAGTAGTCCCCAATCCGATGACAGAATTCCATCCTTGCTTCCCATGGCGCGGGGGGATTGCCTGAACAGGAAGAGGTTGTTTTCCCGCTTGCTAACCCACTCACCCAGTGCCCCGGCTTTTCCTTGCGCTTCCTGTCCTAGTTTGTCTCTGTGCCCCGCCTTTATTTGGAGCGACAGCGGTCAATGTCTTCGTGGATGATGAGACAAAGCCGCGCACGGGCACCTCGCTGACCGTGCCGCCGGGGACCGGGACGCTGCGGATCGAGGTGCATCCGCAAGCCCTCGCGGCGCGCCACAAGATGGAGGGGCTGGATGAGGATTGGATCGAACGCAACGACACGATGCTTCTGCGGGTGCGCTTCCTGAACGCAAAGGGCGATCAGGTGGGGATCGAGGGATTTCCCGTGTCCGGAAAAAGCAAAGGCTGGAAGGGCACGCTCGAGGAGTCGGAATTCACGCCGCGCACCGAGAGGGTCACTGTACCGGAAGGGGCGGAGTATGTCGCTTTCATCATGTCATCGAGCGGCCCGGCGTCCCTGCTCGGGGTCTATGCCATCACGGGGCTCAACGTGAGCGCGGCGGATGCTTCCGGAGGGCAGCGGCGGGTGCTGGTGGCGGAGAATTTTCCCGTGGATAACAGTCAGGAGTATTGGTCGAAATCCGGCATTCATCCCTCGATGGCGTCCTTTGCAATAACGGGTGATCCGGAAAATCCCGCGCACTGCCTCGTGATCCGTGATGACGATGTGCACGCGCACGCGGATTGGATTTCCCGCCCGAACGCGATTCCCAAGGTGGCTCCCGGGGAGGTCTTGGAAGTCAGTTGGAAAGAGGTTTACAGCACGACGGTGGGCGGTGGTTTCACGGCGATCTACGAGCGGCTTCCGGCCGGGAATTACCGGTTTCTGGTGGAGAGCCTCTCCCCTACCGGCGAGCCGCTGGAATCCCTGGCCGCGGTTTCCCTCCACGTGCCCCGGGTGCTGTGGAAACGCCCATGGTTCTGGTCTGTCATCACTGTCTCCGTAGCGTTCGTTTCGGTCATCGTCGGCCGCTACTTGATCCGCCGCCGGATCCGCTTTCACCTGATGCAGGAGCAGATGATTTCCGAGGAACGCCGCCGCATCGCACTCGACCTGCACGATGACCTCGGCACCCGCCTTTCCCACATCTCGCTCGTTGCCTCACATGCCGACAACACGATCCAGCACGACGGAGCGAACGAGGCCTTCGGAAAAATTTCCTCGATGTCCCGCGATCTCATCGGCGCGCTTTCGGAGACCGTCTGGATGCTCAACTCGAAGAACGACGACCTCGAGTCGCTCGTCGATTTCCTCTACCGGCTGGTCAGCGAACTCTGCCGCCTGAAAAAGATCCGCTGCCGGGTGAATGCGGTCTTCATCACCGAGAACCGACCGATCAGCTACGAGTTCCGCCACAACGTGAGCCTCGCCGTGAAGGAGAGCGTGAATAACGCCCTCAAGCACTCCGAGGCGACGGAGATCAGGATGTTGATCGAGCTGGAGAAGGATACGCTCATCGTCAGCATCACCGACAACGGCATCGGATTTTCCGAGGATGAGGTGCAAGCCGGACTCGGCCTCGAAAGTATCAAACGGCGCATGAAATCCGTCGGAGGCACCTGCGAGTTCATTCATCTTGCCGAGGGTGGCATCCGCATCACTCTGTCCGCACCGGTCGCCTGACCGGAAACCGAAAATCCCATGATCCCGAAAAAGAAAACCGTCGTCATCGTCGAGGACGACCCGCAGATCCAGGCGCACCTCATCGAGATCCTGAAAACAGCCGATGACATCACCTGCCTCGGCGCGCTCTCCTCCGCCGAGGAGGCCGAGAGGAAGATCCCCGCGATGTATCCCGACGTGATCATCATGGATATCAACCTGCCGGGGAAGTCCGGCATCGACTGCATCCGCTTCCTAAAAAAAAGCCTGCCGGAGGTGGAGGTCATCATGCTAACCGCCTACGAGGAGGAAGATAATATTTTCCGCGCCCTCAAGGAAGGCGCCAGCGGCTACCTGCTGAAATCGAGCGACACGAACGACATCCTCGCCGCGATCCGGGATGTGTTCGCGGGCGAGTCCCCGTTTTCCGGCCCCATCGCGAGGAAGATGGCGATGTATTTCCGCGAGGAGAAGCAAATCGAGGACGAACGCGAAGCCCTCTCGCCGCGCGAAACGGAAGTCCTGCGGCTGCTGGCCGCGGGCTACATCCACAAGGAGGTCGCCGATGAGATGGGCATCACCCTCGCCACCGTGCGGACTTACGTGAAACGCATCTGTTTCAAGCTCCATGTGCGCAGCAAGGTGGAGGCGATCATCAAGTATCTTTCCTGATAGGCGCTGTGCGGCGTCGCTCTAGTTGTTCAGGGTGGTTTTCTTATCCTTCAGCTCTTTCAGCGTCATTTGCCTGACAGTTCCATCCACCATGCAGACGTTGCACTTGCCCCCGTGGCGTGCGCCCGGAGCATGTGAGGCCCAAGCCGAGGGATTGGCCCAAACCGCATACCAGCCCGACTTGAGATTGCTGGCGGTATTCACGGCATCACCCACCAGCCATGTGTTTTCTGGTCTGTTGATCTGCGAGAGGCGGAGGGAACCGGAGCCGGGAATACTCAACTTCTTGACTTTCAGGATCGATCCTTCAGCCCCGCCGTAGCCGTTAAAGGACGCTTCCACTTTACCATTCGCCCTAGGATCAGTGCAGTCGGGGCAAGCCCAGACGCCAGCACCCACACTCTGTTGGCCGAGGCTGTTGGTGACTCTGGGGAGGTAGCCGCCGTCCGCGACGAATTTTGGCCAGATTCCTAGCAAATTATCGCCGGGTGCCGTTCTGTCTTCCAGAGGAGGCAGTTGGCCGCTGTTGTCGCTGGCGTAGGCGAGCATCGCCATCCCGATCTGCCGTAGATTCGATGCACAGGTCGCGCCCCTCGCTTTGCTCCTCGCCTTGGAGAAACCGAAAAAGGACAAGACAGCCAGCACGGCGATGATTGCGATCACCACAAGCAGCTCGACGAGCGTGAAGCCTTTTCGGGTGCGTAAAGAAAGGATTTTTACGCGGACGCCTTGGTTCGGATGGTTGAATTTCATTGGGTTATCCCGACAATGTATGGGGAATCCGGGAATCCAGATAGTCCACAAAAGGGGGACAGATTACAATGCGAGATGTCAGCGATATTTACCGAAGGATCATGTCCTCAATTTGTGCTCACGCCGTAGGCGAATCGGTAGAATAACTTCGCTTCGCTTTCGAGAACGGGCACGGTCATCTCCAGTTCTCCGGTCGCTGAGGCGTTGATGGCCGTGGATGTCCATGTCTTCAGATCCTTGGATGTCTGGAAAAGGTAGCCGACGTTCGGGACTCCGGAACTGCGGAGGGTGACCGTTTTGGAGCCGTTCTGCTCCGCGAAGGTCATCGCTGTCTCTTCGGTGGGCAGGATGACGACGGCGAGGGTGTTGGTCGCGCTGAAAGGGGTGGAGAATTTCTCGTCGGTATAGATCGAGCTGCCGCTGAGGGTTTTCAGGAAAGCCTCCAGATCGGCCTTTTGTAGGTCGGTGAGGTTCAGGCGCTGCGGCTGCCGCGGCTGTCCGGGCGGGCCGGGGCGGGTGAGGCGGTTGTCGAGGCCGGGGACGACGGCGGGGATGCTGTTGTAGTGGTTGATGACGGAGAGCAGGGTGGGGCGGGAGCCGTCGTGCATGAAGCCGCCGTGGGGTGTGCCACTCGCATCGACGAGGTCGCGGAGGCTGGGCGAGCGGGTGTTGGTGGTGTCGCTGCCGCCGCCGATTTTGGAGACGATGCCGTTGTTGCCGGAGTTGGGGTCGATGTCGAACTCGGGGGGCTGGTGGCAGCCGGCGCAGCCCGCGCCGCCGCCCGGGCCGGGGGGATTGAGGAAGAGGGCTTTGCCATTGTTTTCGCTGGCAGTGAAATTGGTGAAGGGCTGGTTGTCGGTGTTAACGGCGCGGCCGGTGTCGTATTTGCTGTCGAAGGACTGCAGGCTGCGGACGAACTGGGCGAGGGCTTTCCCGACACGCGCCTCGGTGACGACGGTGTCGCCGAAAACGCCTTGGAACAGCACCTTGTATTCCTCGATGGCGGCGAGTTTCGTGGCGAGATCCGGGAAGGAGGGATCGCCGAGCGTGCCGCTGAAACCCATTTCCACATGATCCTGGATGGGCTGGGTCGCCTGGGCTTCGGTGCTGGCGGCGCGCTCGTCCCAGAAAAATCTCCGCTCGTTGGCGAAGCGGGCGTTGATCAGGCGCATCGAGTGGCGGCCGGTGGTTCCGGCAACGCCGGTGCTGGCGGTCGCGCTGTCGCTGAAGCCCTTTTTCTGTATGTGGCAGGAGGCGCATGAAATCGTGTTGTTGCGGGAGAGGCGCTTGTCGTAAAACAGCACCCGGCCGAGCGTCGCACCGAGGTCGGTGATCTCGTTGTCGATCGGCGTATTGTCCTTGGTGATGTAAGTCGGGATCGTCTGATTTTCGTAGTTCGCGGGATTGGTCAGATCGATGACTTTCTCCTGGGCGGAGGCGGTGATGGCGAGAGCGGTGATGAGGATCAGGGGTTTCATGGCAGTAGTGGAATGGGATGAGACTGTCCCCAGCCTGTTAAGGGCATATTCCGATGTGAGGGAGATTTGTAAAGATTGCGTGAAGGATTCAAGGCCGGGTGCGGATTGTGGCGCGGAGCTTCAAGCGGTATGCCCTCGGCGTGACGCCCTTCTCATCGTGGAACTCACCAGAAATTGGCGACTTAGGCATGGAATATTTGCAAAGATCCGGCGTATTGTGCTGCGATGCGTTTCTTTCTCACACCGATCACCGCTCTCATGCCCGCCCTCGCGATGGCGGAGAAGGTCGATTTCAATACCCAGATCCAGCCCATCCTTTCGGAAAACTGCTACGCCTGCCACGGTCCGGACGAGACGAAGGTCGAGAGCGGGCTGCGGCTCGATGTTTACGAACTCGCGCTCAAGGGCGGTGAGAGCGGTAAGGCCATCGTGCCGGGAGATCCCGGGAAATCCCTGATCATGGAGCGCATCACGCACAGCGATCCGGACGAGGTCATGCCGCCGCCGAAAAAGAAGGAGCGCCTGAAGCCGGAGCAGGTCGCGCTGATCAAAAAGTGGATCGAGGAGGGCGCGGAGTGGGGCGTGCATTGGGCGTTCGAGACTCCGCAACGTCCGCCGGTGCCCGCCGTGAAAAACAACGCGTGGGTGAAAAATCCCATCGATCATTTCGTCCTCGCCGCGTTGGAGAAGCAGAAGCTCGCGCCGGCTGCGGAAGCGGATCCCGCCACTCTCCTGCGCCGCCTTACGCTCGATCTAACAGGCCTGCCGCCGACCCCGGAGGAGCTTGCAGCGCCCTTCGATTTCACCAAGGAAACCGAGCGCCTAATTTCCAGCCCCCGCTTCGGCGAGCGCTGGGCGCGGGAGTGGCTGGACGCCGCCCGCTACGCCGACTCCGCAGGCTACGAGAAAGACCTGCCGCGCATGCACCATTTCTACCGGGATTGGGTCGTCGCCGCGATGAACTCGAACATGCCCTACAATGATTTCATCATCAAACAGATCGCCGGCGACCTGTTGCCCGGAGCCACGCAAGACGACCGCATCGCCACCGGTTTCCTGCGGAACTCGATGACCAACGAGGAGGGCGGCGCGAAGCCCGAGCAGTTCCGCATCGAGGGGGTCTTCGACCGCATCGATGCGATCGGGAAATCCGTAATCGGCCTCACCGCGCAGTGCGCTCAGTGCCACACGCACAAATACGATCCGCTCACGCACGACGAATATTTCGGCATGTATGCCTTCCTGAACGGAGTCGAGGAAACCTCCATCCCCGCGCTCTCGCCGGAGGATAAAATGAGCACCGATGAGATCCTCGCGAAGATCGTCGGAATCGATACCTCGATCCGGGAGAAAGCGCCGGAGGCGGAGGCCGCGTTCGCGAAATGGCAGCAGGATTTGCGCGCCCTGCCGCGCACCGAGTGGCACGCGCTCGAGCTCTATCAACTCGGCGATTCCGGGCAGAAATTTTGGCCGCTGCCTGACAAATCCGTCATCAACATGGGCTACGCGGCCACCCGCGGCAGCGAGACGTTCACCTCCTCGCTGGAGATCCCGGAAATCCTTTCCGCGCGCCTTGAGGTGATGAACGATCCCTACCTGCCGATGAATGGCCCCGGCCGTTCCTCAAAGGGTACCGGCGCGCTCACCGAGTTCGTCCTCAACGCCGGCGCGGATCCCGCCAAGCTCACCAAGCTCGCCTTCACCAAGGTGACCGCCAGCGTCAACCCGCCTGTCACGAAACTCGATCCGATGCGTTTCCCCAACGATGCAAATAGGGTGCAGGACGACCGCACCACCGGCCCCGCGGCCTTCGCGCTGGACGGCGATAACAAGACCGCGTGGACGAACGAGCGCGACCCCGCCCGCAACAACGACCCCGCCGTCCTTACCTTTGAACTGCCTGAATCGTTCAAGGGCGGCGGCACCGTCCATTTCAATTACAACCTCTCCATGAACCACGGCGGGTTCAACTCCGACGACACCCAGACCTACAACCTCGGCCGCGTCCGCGTCTCCGTCGCCGCGACCTTGCCGAACGCCCTCGACAACCTCCCGCCACTCGTCCGCGAGGCGCTGGAAACGCCTGCCGAGAAACGCAGCTCGGTGCAGTCCGCGCGGCTGTTCGCGCATTGGCGGGAAAGCAACCCGGCCTTCGCCGCCGAGACTGCGGAGATCGAGGCGCTCTATGCGAAAGTCCCGCAGCCGACATGGGCGCTCGTCGCTGCGGAAACCAAGACTCCACGCGAAACGCGCCTTTTCGAACGCGGCGAGCAGACGCATCCGAAGCACATCGTGAAACCCCACGTCCCGGCCTTCCTCCATCCGCTGCCGCCCGGCGATCCCGAGTCGCGCCTGACCTTCGCGAAATGGCTGGTCGATCCGAAATCGCCCACCACCGCACGGCGCATGGTCAACAGCCTCTGGCAGGCGTATTTCGGCATCGGCTTGTTAGAAACATCGGAGGACTTCGGTCACCAGGCCGCGCGACCTTCCCATCCCGAGCTGTTAGATTGGCTCGCCGTGGAGTTCATGGAAAGCGGCTGGGATATGAAACACATCCACCGTCTCATCGTGCAGAGCGCGACGTATCGCCAGGCATCACCGGCCACGCCGGCGCTGCGCGAAATCGATCCGAAGAACCGCCTCCTCGCCCGCGGCGCGCGGATGCGTGTCCCTGCGGAAACCGTACGCGACATCCAGCTCGCCACCTCCGGCCTGTTAGATAGCAAGATGGGCGGACGCAGCGTGTTCCCGCCCGCGCCCGGCTACCTTTTCCAAAGGCCCGTTTCCTACGGCCCGAAGACATGGGACGTCGAGGCCGATTCTAACCGCTACCGCCGCGCGCTCTACACCTTCCGTTTCCGCTCCGTTCCGTATCCGATGCTCGTCGCCTTCGATGCCCCGTCTGGAGCGATTTCCTGTGCCCGCCGCAGCACCTCCACCAGCCCCATGCAAGCGCTCGTAACGCTCAACGAACAGGTCTCCGTGGAGGCCGCGCTCGGCCTCGCGCACATCATTCTAACAGATGCCGGAAGCCTGGAGGAAAAGATCTCCCACGCCTTCGTGCGCTGCACTTCGCGCGTGCCGGATGCGGAGGAAATCGCCGCGCTGAAATCCGTTTACAACACCTCCCTCGCCGCCGATCCCGCCGAGGCGAAGCTGCTTCTGGAGAACCACAAACCCGTCACCCTCGATCTCTCCGCCCACCCCTTGCCGGAGCTCGCCGCCGCCGCCGCCGTAGCGCGCGTCCTCCTCAACCTCGACGAAACGATCACGAAGAATTGAAAAGACACAAGACTTCGAGACACAAGATCGTAATCCACATTTCAGCGTCTCAGCGTTTCAGAATTTCAGCTTTTACCACCATGCTCCCACCTTCCACGCTCGCCGACATCCAGCGCTCCTACTCGCGCCGCTGGTTCATGAAGGAATGCGGCCTTAGCCTCGGTTCGGTCGCGCTCACCTCGATGCTTGGTGGCGAAGCCCGCGCCGCCTCTGCACCCGCCATCAACCCGCAGGCTCCGAGGTCACCGCAATTTCCCGCGAAGGCGAAGAACGTCATCTTCCTTTTCATGGGCGGCGCGCCCAGCCACATCGACCTCTTCGACAATAAGCCGGTGCTGCGGGAGATGGACGGGAAAACCCCTCCCGCCGAGCTGCTGAAAGGTTACCGCTCCGCCTTCATTCGCCCGGAGAATAAATTGTTAGGCTCGAAGTTTCCGTTCAAGCATTACGGGAAATGCGGCATGGAGATGGCGGAGATCCTGCCGCACATCGGCTCGCGTGCGGATGACATCGCGCTGATCCGCTCGATGCACACCGACGCGTTCAACCACGCGCCCGCGCAGATCCTCATGGCCACCGGCTCCCAGCAGTTCGGGCGGCCATCGCTCGGCTCGTGGGTCTCCTACGGCCTCGGTTCGGAAAACGCCAACCTGCCGGGCTTCGTCGTGATGTCCTCCGGCCTGAAGGGTCCCTCCGGCGGCAACGCGAACTGGTCTTCCGGTTTCCTGCCCTCCGTTCACGACGGCGTCACCTTCAACTCCACCGGCGATCCCGTCCTTTACCTCTCGAATCCGAAAGGCATCACCCGCGAGGCGCAGCGCCGCGCCATCGAAGCCGTGAATTTCCTCAACCACAAGCGCTTCGAATCCATCGGCGATCCGGAGATCAACACCCGCGTCGCGGCCTTCGAGATGGCCTTCCGCATGCAGGATGTGGCTCCCGAGGTCACCGACATCTCGCTGGAGCCGGAGAGCGTCCGGGAAATGTACGGGGCGAAGCCGGGCGAGCGTTCCTTCGCGAACAACTGCCTGCTCGCCCGCCGCCTCATCGAGCGCGGCGTCCGCTTCGTCGAACTCTTCCACGAGTCGTGGGATCAGCACGGCAACCTCACCAAGGATCTGAAGAAAAACTGCCTCGATGTGGACAAGGCCTGCGCCGCCCTCATCGCGGATCTCAAACAGCGCGGCCTGTTCGATGAGACGCTGATCATCTGGGGCGGCGAGTTCGGGCGTACGCCCATGGTTCAGGGCGGGAGCGACGGCCGCGACCACCACCCCAACGCCTTCACCATGTGGATGGCCGGCGGCGGCGTGAAAGGCGGCGTCCAGCTCGGCCAGACCGACGAGCTCGGCTTCAACGCCGTCGAGGACAAGGTCCACGTCCACGACCTTAACGCCACCATCCTCCATCTGCTCGGCTTTGACCACACCAAGCTCACCTACCGCGCCCAGGGCAGGGATTTCCGCCTTACGGATGTGCATGGGAACGTGGTGAAGAAGGTTCTGGCTTGAGGCAGAAAACCAACTTTTCGCCTTCGCGGAAATTCTTGAGAACGGGTGTGCTTTTTCGGGGTGTGATTTTTTTCGGTGGGCAAGGAATTGTTGGATTGTGGCTGGGGATTCCAGCCCCAGGCCGTTCAATGAGGCATCCTGCCTCAATGCATCACCTTCGCACAGGGGGCTGGAATCCCCCGGAACGGCCTGTGGCAAGATGCCACAGCCACAAACATCCATCGGAAAAAATTGCACCCATCCAACGAACTCGATCCGTGGGCTCTGGCATGCATGACTCTGGCGGTGATCCACGAGAACCGCAGCGAGTGGGAGCTGGCCGAGGGATACTGGCGACAGGCGACCGTCTTGGACCCGGAACGCATCACCTATTGGGATCGTTATCAAGGCGTCCTGACGGCGCGCAAAAAGTTTAAGGAGGCGGACGCCGCATAGGATCGCGTTTACCCGAACGGGAGCTTCGCATTGACCTCATGAAGGTTTTCCGTTATGGCAGCAGTAACTAATCACGCAGCACTCAAAGCACCCTCCCATGTCCTACAACACCGAATGGCCGCCCTCGCCGGAGGCCATGCATTCCCT
>JAYTOE010000282.1:0-3482 GCA_043747935.1 Akkermansiaceae bacterium | reverse complement strand
TGGATGCGGGCGTATTCGCGGGTGGTGAAAGGGCGCGTCTCTTCCGGGTGGCAGCGCTCGGTCTGCTTCTGCGCGGGCGAGCAGGTGAGCGTGAGGCAGGGCTCGTCCCAGCTCATGCGCCTCGCCATGCCGGTTTTCCCGCCTGTTAGAAAATAGCTTTTCATCATGAACGCGCGCTGCACCTCGTCCGGCAGATCCCGCCAATATCCGCCGGGTGGAACGAGCTCCATGACCTTGCGCTTGTCCTCGGAGTAGGTTTCCCCGACGGATTCCGGGACATTGGCTCCGAACAGCTCGCCCTTCCGCAACGCGTCGCGGACGGAGAAAATTTTCCCGTGCGGCGCGGGCCATTCGAACGCCGCGCGATCCGCCACATCCTCGCGGAAGGCGACGAGGATGAGCCGCTCTCTTTTCTGCGGCACGCGGTGCATCAGCGCCTTGAGGACGTGCGGCTCCAGCGGGCGGTAGCCGAGCTCGCGGAAAATGGAGAGCATAGTCTCCAGCGTCCGCCCGCCGTCGTGCTTCAGCAGGCCGCGCACGTTTTCTCCAACCAACATCGCCGGCCGGGTCTCGTCGATGGCTCGCGCGTATTCGTAGAACAACGTCCCGCGCGTGTCGCGGAAGCCGAGTTTTTTCCCCGCATAGCTGAACGCCTGGCAGGGGAAGCCGCCCGCTAGCACATCGGCCTTGCCGTGATAGGGCTTGAAATCGATGTCCGCCACCGTGCCGCCGATCACGTTCCAATGCGGGCGGTTCGCCCTCAGCGTGGCGCAGGCTTTCTTGTCGATCTCATTGAGCAGGATCGATGAAAACCCCGCCCGCTCCAGACCCAGCGCCATCCCGCCCGCCCCGGCGAAAAGTTCGATCAGCCGGTAAGGCCGCAGCGGAAACGGGCGCTCGGCGGTTCCGCCGTTCCGGAAAAAAGGATGATCCGGCGCGATCTTCCGCAGATCCTCCTCCGCGTAGATCCGCTTGTCGGAGTCCGCCGTGCGGTGCGGCCTCAGCTTCCCGTTTTTCTCCCAGGCTTTCACGATACCCTTCGGCACGGAGAGGATGTCCGCGACCTGCGTGAGGGAGTAGAGTGTCATGGCCGATGTTTGAACCGTGCCGAGCGGTGCGGCAAGGTTTCTTGATCACCGAAGTGATGCCATGCCTGGCAAGGACACGAACGTAGGTTTCACCGGCCAAAGCGACCGTCGCCGGATCAGCGGCGAGGGCGCGGGTGGCGATCCGGCTGTGAAAATCGAGCGCATGGGATTGGGTGGCCGGGCGCAGATCGATCACCGGAGCGAAGTTCAGATTGATGCCTGCTGCAGCGAGCTCCTTGCCTTGCCATCCCGATCAGCGCAAGCATACCCGCGATCACCCAAATCCAGAACACCGCATCCCGCACCGCCAGCAGGTAGGGGCTTCGCAGATTCATGGCGGCGAACACCCAGGCGGCGGAAAAAAGCAATGCGCCCGCCCAACGAATGATGGCACGCATCCGCGGATCATTTCCCCAGACCGCCCTGATTACACGCCCTGAAGTGTGAATTCGCCGTGAACGCCCCGTGAAGACGCGGAGCCGCCGGACGTTTGCAATTTCCTTGAGAAGCCGAGTCTTCCGCCGAAGATTCTCCGCAATGAGAGGGATCACGGAACAACCTACGGGCCGGGCGCGGATGCTGTCGTTTGATGGCGGGGGAATACGCGGGCTGTTCGCGTTGCAATACGCGAAGCGGATGGAGGCGCTGCTGCGGGAGAGGACGGGCAGGCCGGATCTCGTGCTGGCGGATCATTTCCACTACATCGGCGGGACGAGCACGGGCGCGATCATCGCGGCGTTCCTTTCCTGGGGGCTCTCCGTGGAGGAGATCGAGGGGCTTTACCGGAAGAACGCGATCGCGATGTTCACGAAGTCGGGGTTCACCAAGCGCTTCACGAGCCACAAGTTTGTGGCCGAGGGGCTGACGGATTTCCTGCGGAACTTTTTCGTGGAGGACGACGGCCAGCCCGCTCGCTTCGGGACGGCGAAACTGAAAACCCTGCTGCTTGTCATCGCACGCAATGCATCGACCGGATCGCCGTGGCCGCTCTCGAACAATCCGGCGGCGAAATACAACAATTCTAGCTCGCCGGGAAACAACCTCCAGATCCCGCTATGGCAGATGATCCGCGCGAGCACGGCCGCGCCGACATTTTTCCCGCCGGAGGTCGTCACGCTCAAAGGTGAGCGCGGCGAGTCGCTGGATTTCGCCTTCGAGGACGGCGGGGTGACGCCTTTCAACAATCCCGCCTACCTGATGAAAATCATGGCCACACTGCCGGAATACAAACTCGGCTGGAAAAGTGGAGCGGGGCGGATGTCGCTGGTTTCCATCGGCACGGGCGGAACGAGAACAGGCCGCACGAAGCACGCCCTGGATGTGCTCTCGCAGGCGAAAAATTTACCCTCCTCGCTGATCGCATCCTTCCTGCAATACCAGGATCTCCTGTGCCGCGTGCACGGCGAGTGCCGCTACGGCCCGGCCATCGACGGCGAGATCGGCGCTCTCGTGCGGCCTTCGGAAAATCCCGAATATCTCTACGCCCGCTACGACAAGTTTTTCACCGAGGAGGATCTGAAAGAGGCGGACAAGGTGACAAAGGCGGGCTTCACCCTAGACAACTTGGAACTCATGGATTTTCTATGCTCATGCGGTGCCGCGCATGCCGAGGAAGTGGTGAAACTCGAACACTTCGACGATGAGTGAGCAACCGAAGCTGCTCGGCTTCGCCGGCCACCGCCACCTGCCGGATGAGGAGGGTCTGCGCATCTCAATACGCGCTGAGGTCATCGCGATGAAGGATCTGTTAGGGAGGCGGATGATCGCGATCACCAGCGCGGCGGCCGGAGCGGATCTCATTTTTCTGAAAACCTGCGTGGAGCTGCGGATTCCCGCGATCGTGATCCTGCCGTTTCCCGAGGAGCGCTTCGTGGAGGATTTCGAGGACGCGGAAGAATGGGCGGCGGCACAACGGCTCAGCGGGGTGGCTCTCGCGAAGTACGTCGCACCCGGCGGGCTGGGCGCACCGGAAGCCTACCATGCCGTTTCGCGACTATTGCTCGAATGGGCGGACGCGTTCCTTTTCGCTTGGGATGGTGAACCGCAAAGGGGCACAGGCGGCACCGGGGAAACCGTGAGCGAGGCGCGCGATCTCGGCCTTCCCTCGCGAGTCATCGACACCAAGACCCTCACCGCGAGATGGGAGACACCGCCCGATCCTCATCGCAAGGCGCGGCACGGATTCCACTCAAGGGCGGATCTGCTGGATTTCCTCGACGCGCGCTTCTCTGCGGAGAAGTGATCGGATGTATCGCATATTCTCTAGTAAGATTTGTAAGATTTCCTAGATTTCCTTAAGATTTCCCAGGGAAATAGTAGGACTTTTCTGTTGCCACGGGGGATTTTGCGGGTAGGATCGGGGGAATGAGCAGCAAGCGGTTCCTGAGTCCTTGG
>JAYTOE010000281.1:0-2958 GCA_043747935.1 Akkermansiaceae bacterium | reverse complement strand
CGTCGTCGATGCCAGCACCGGCTCGAACGCGCTCAACCAAGCCAAGGAATTCCACAAGGCCAGCCCGCTCGACGGCCTGATCATCACCAAGCTCGACGGCTCGGGCAAAGGCGGCATCGCGTTCTCGATCTACGACCAGCTCGGCATCGCCCCCCGCTTCATCGGCACCGGCGAGGAGCCGGAGGCTTTCTCCATTTTCGAGAAAGAGCGCTTTGTCGCGGAAGTGCTCTAGGCCAGCTCCATCATCGGGCGCGTGCGCACTTGGGGCAGCGGTTTCTTATCCGCCGCGAAAACCGCGAGCCATTCGCTCTCGATCTCCAGAAGTTGTCGGAAAACTTCGATCTCCGTATCTCCGTGACAGCAATCGCCGCAAAGATCGGGAATGGATCCCACAAAGCAGGAATCCTCCTCGTTCCACCGCACCCATTTCAAATAGTCAGGCTTACTCATGTTTGCTCCTTTCGATTGCTTTTCTCACCTGCTCTTCCTGCTACCGCTTGGCATCATCTCCGGAATTTCCGCTAATTGTGACCGTCACATTCCCTTTGCAAAAATTCCGATGAGACCCTTTGCCTCCCCGATCCGAAAAACCCTCTTGCTGGAGATCCGAAATCAGTTGGCGAATCTTTCTTGGCACCGGCACATACTCGCACGATCCAAAGTAGAAGGCAAGCTCCCCGCACCTCACGCTTATCTTCGTAGATGCCTCCACCGGCTCCAACGCGCTCAACCAGGCAAGGGAATTCCACAAGGCCAGCCCGCTCGACGGCCTGATCATCACCAAGCTCGACGGCTCCGGCAAAGGCGGCATCGCTTTCACGATCTTCGACCAGCTCGGCATCGCCCCCCGCTTCATCGGCACCGGCGAGGAGCCGGAGGCCTTCTCGATTTTCGAAAAGCGGCTTTTCGTATCTGAAGTCCTCTAAGCCTTCGCCCTTTGACGCCGGAACAATAGCATCATACCCAACAATCCCAACCATGCCGAGTCCGGCTCGGGGATCATGGTGCCTTCGATTGTTAATGTGGGTGAGAAAGCACCGAGCTGCTCCCATGTCTCCTTGGAGTTGATGCCTGCGTTCACACCGCTGATATCCTGATTGATTTTGTTGCCCTGTGTGGATGTGGCCGCCACGTAATTGACGTAGGACTCAGACGTGACGCTGATGCTTTTTTCGGCAAGGAACGTCACGATATCCGCGAAGGGAACCAAGACACTCAGGTAATAATCCGGATCGACTTTTTTTCCCGGAGTCAGGTCATTTGTCGTGCCACCGTCGGCTAGGTAATTAACCGGGCGGTAGTTGTAGTTTGAGCCTCCCATAGTGTAGGAGCGGTAAGGCGTTGAACTGACGGACGTGGAACCGGGCGAATTGTTCGCTCCCGTGCCCGGCGAATAGATCCCGAGAATGTTCGAACGGCCTGTCATATTCACTCCGACGAAAACATCGACGGAACCATTCCTGTCTGCATCGATCCCGAGCCAAGCCGCGCGGTTGAAACGGACGTCATTGGAATTTCCCCCCGCCGCATCGAAGCGCAGGCGGAAGCCGAAAGTCGCTTGCCCGGAGACATCGGCTTTCGCACTGTTGTAAGTGACGAAAAACCCGTAATCCTCGCCAATTCCAACGATGTCACCTTCAGCAAGACCGGTCTGCTGATCCTCAAGAAAATCATAATTTCCCAGCAACGCAGTCCATTCTCCGCTGGGTGCGGATACGGTTGCTGACATTAGGTGGGCTGAAGATATGTACGCAAAGGCACACGCCAAGAATAACGCTTTCATCGGGACATATAAGGGTGAGGGTGAGTGGGTGAAACCGGCTGGTTTCGGGGGTGGGGCTAACGCAGTTTGATGCTTTTTTAAAAAATATCAAGTAATTTTAAAAATAAACAAATCTTGAATATCGGCATCTCCACCATAACTCCCGCGCCATTTTTCAAACTCGTTACTGGGCGCTTGCAATGAACGCACCGCCTAACAACTCCGCCCTTGCCTCGCCGACGAGGAAAAGGGAACCCGCGATGAGAACCGGGCCGCTCAGCAAACGGGCGGTCTCCATCGCCTCGGAAAAGTTCGCGAAGCATTCCGCGCGTTCGCTATCGGGCAGGCATTTCACCAATTCATCGGTGGGCAGACCGCGCGTCGTGCCGACCTTGCAGAACAAGATCCGTTCCGTAAGGCCGCATAGCTCGGCGAGGATGCCGGTGACATCCTTTGACTCCACCGCCCCGAAAATCAGCGTGCCTTTCCCCTCTCCGATTTCGACAAGCCATGTTTCGCGGAGCACCTTCCCGGCGTGGGGATTGTGCGCACCATCGAGGATCACCTCGATACCATTTGATAAAATCCTCTCGAACCGACCCGGCCATGAGACCTTGCTCAAGCCCTCCGCCACGCTTTCGTAGCTCATCTGGAGGCCGAGCGAGTGGAGCACGGCCAACGCGAGCGCGGCGTTCCACTTCTGGTGTGCGCCCGGCAGGGCGATCCCGTATCCCTCCAGCGGTTCCTCGATAAACCGTAGCGGCGAGCGCCTCTCGTTCGCTTCCTTTTCCAGCGCCTCCCTCGCCTCGGGTTCCTGTGAAGAGGAAAATGCAGGCACGCCCTCAAGGAAAATTCCGGCCTTCTCCGCCGCGATCTTACCCAGCGTATCGCCCAGCCACTGCGTGTGATCCATCCCGATCGGCGTGATCGCGCACACATCCGCCGGCACCGCCGTCGTCGCATCGAGTCGCCCGCCCATGCCCGTTTCCAAGATGATCAGCTCGCACTCGCGCTCTCTGAACCAGCGCATCGCCACCGCCAGCGTGATCTCGAAAAACGTCGGATGCGTCTCCAGCTTTTCGCAAACCGCTCGCGCATCGGTCAGCAGTTCCGCGCAGCGTTCCTCGGTGATCATCTCGCCGGAAACACGCATCCGCTCGCGGTAATCGATCAGGTGCGGCGAGGTGAAAAGCCCC
>JAYTOE010000280.1:0-1834 GCA_043747935.1 Akkermansiaceae bacterium | reverse complement strand
TTCGCAGGCTTTACGGAACGCAAGCTGGAGTCCGCCATGAAGAAGGCCGCCACCTCGGAGAAGAAAATCGCCTTCGTGTTCTATCAGGATTATTATCTGCCGAACTGCCCGACGTGCATCCAGACGGTCAACGCCAACAACACCGCGATCAAGAGGGCGATACCCAGATCGTCTTCAGTCGTCACCGTCGAGATCGAGAAAGGCGACAAGGACATGGACAAGCTACCTTCCTCCGTCTCCGCACAAGGCCCGTTGCCACGCATCGTCGTGACCGATGCCGCTTGCGAGAAAGTGGTGGCCAAGCTTGATGGGGCACCCGACCGCGACAAGGCGAAAGCCTTCGAAAAGGAAGTGGAGTCCGCGGAGTGAAAGCCCGCCGTCCTGTTGACACCTCCGACTGCCTCTGATAGCCAAGCGCCATGGATGAAGCAGAGCCGACCAAGGAATGGTTCGTCACGCATGACGGCAAGCAGTTCGGACCCGTTTCCATGGACGACCTCAAGTTCGAGGCCGAGCGTGGCGAGCTGAACCCGCGCCTCGACATGGTTTGGAAAAACGGGATGGAGGATTGGATCCCGGCCGGCGAAGTAGCGGGGCTTTTCGCCCGCAACGACGAAGCCAAGGCGGTCGAGGATGCGAAGCAGACCGCGTTCACGGAATACAAGCCGGATATCAGCGCAGCGGAGAAAAAGCAGATCATGGGCGTGTGGCCGGGCGTCGGGCGCGGCACCTACTTCTTTGTTTGCTACGTGCTGCCTATCCTTTGGATGGCGGCTCTCGGGTTCGGGATGAAATTCCTCGAAAAAAAGGTCGCTCCTATGCCGCTGGCCATCGGTGCCGGGGTGCTTTGCCTGTTACTGGTATTCCTCATCATTTCCTCTACGCTGAAGCGTTTCCAGAACCTCGCGATGAGCCGCGCTTGGTTCTTCGGCCTGTTCGCGCCCATCCTGAATCTCTGGGTTTCATACCGTCTTTTCGCGTGCCCGCCGGGATATGCCCACCACAAGAAGCTCGATACGATCGGCTGGGTGCTCGCCATCATCCATTGGGGATCTTTGCTGCTGGTGATCGCAAGCGGCGCATTCGCGACCTATAGCCTCACCCAGTCCGGCCCAGATGATCCGATGCGGAAGATGATCGAGGAATCCATCCAGAAATTCGAGGAAGGCCGGAAAGCAGCGGAAACCGGGAAAGCCGGGGAGGCGCGGTGATCCAGACTTCTAAGGAAACCGACGAGCGTCTCCAAGCCGCCGCGAAAGCCAGGGATGAAAGTATTGTCCCGGTCGAATGCTGGTGCCTGCATGGCGCGGTCGGTGCCGTATCGGACTGGCGGGGGCTCGCTCAGTCGCTTGCCACGAAGGGCATTTCCACCCGCGCCGTCGATCTCTGGCGTTTCCTGGAATGCGAGAGCGTGACCATGCCGGAGTTCGGCAAGCGGCTCAACGCGGAAGCGGCGGGCGAAATCCCGCGAGCCGCGCGGCGCATTCTCATCGGCTACTCGATGGGCGCGCGCCTTGCCTTGCACGCCCTGTTAGAAGGCGGCCCGTGGGATGCGGCGGTGATCGTTTCCGCGAACCCCGGCATCCGCGATCCCCACGAAGCGGCGGCGCGGCGTGTGGCGGACACCGTTTGGGCCACACAAGCGCTAACCCTGCCGTGGCACGATTTTCTCGAAAAATGGAACGCCCAACCCCTCCTCGGCGGGGCGATGCGCGACAGCCGCGAGGATGGAAAGCTCATGCAACGCCGTCGCGAGATCGCGAGGAGCTTCGTGGATTGGTCGGTGGGAAACCAGCAGCCGCTGTGGGACAGGCTGCCGGAAATCAGGATACCC
>JAYTOE010000279.1:0-8086 GCA_043747935.1 Akkermansiaceae bacterium | reverse complement strand
AACAATGCCACTGTCGCCGACAAATTCACGAACGCGAACCTCGCCTTCGCGATGCTCGGCACCGGCTTCACCGAGGCGGAAGTGATCCAGCTCGAAAGTATCATTACCACCTACCAGACCACCCTCAGCAGGGCGAATCCTTAACATGCCCACCATCGATCAATGGGCTCCAACGCGGTCAGCGTTGAGTCCACTGCCTTGTTGAGTGGAGAAAAAGAGCCTGATTTCGGGCTGTGAAAATAATTTGAGATTGGCGCATAAGACACTCAACGACCCGGTGGCATGCTGGTTCAACTTGAGATTGGGCACCCTTTACGCTTTTTGGATTCGACCCTTTACGTTTTTTTTAGCGCTTACACTGATGCCGCCTTTGGTTTGACTGGTAGGGGCTATGGACACATCCTCCCCGGTGCCATGTCCGCCACCAAAAGGGTTCTCTTCGTCTGCACCGGCAACACCTGCCGCAGCCCGATGGCGGAGGCGATCTTCCGCAAGGCGGTCGAGGGCAGGGGAGACTACTCGGTGAAATCCGCCGGTGTCGCCGCCTCAAAAGGCACGCCTGCGAGCCGCGAAACGAAAGCCGTCTGTGAGCGCCTGAACGCGCCGCTGGACGGTTTCGCGAGCCGAGCTGTTTCCGCCGAGCTTCTCGAAGAGGCCACCCATGTCTTTACGATGACCGGCGGTCATCTCGCGGTTCTCGAAGACCTTTTTCCCGAACACTCGGACAAGTTCTACCTCGCCTGCGAGTTCGTGGATCTGCCCGGAAAGGGCATCGCCGCCGATGTGCCGGATCCCATCGGCATGGGCAAACGCGCCTACGAGGACGTAGCGAAGGTGCTTGGGCAGGCCATCCCCACGATCATCGCCTATATCGACGGCACCCAAGCCAAGCGCTAGATGGAGATAGAGGGCAGTTTAAAATCTCCAATCTCCAATCTCCAATAATCAATAATCAATAATCAATAATCAATAATCAATCTCTTCAAATCATCCCCAGCTTCATCTTTCCTTCCTCGGTGATCATGTCTTGGTTCCAGGCGGGATCCCACACGAGTTCGACGTTCGCCTCATCGATGCCGTCGATGGTCATCACCTTCGCTTGCGCGTCCGCCGCGATCACAGGGCCCATGCCGCAGCCGGGTGCGGTGAGCGTCATTTTCACCTGCACGACTTTCCTATCGCCCACTTGTTGGATCTCGCAGTCATAGACGAGGCCGAGGTTGACGATGTCCACGGGGATTTCCGGATCGTAAACGCCTTTCAGTTGCGCCCAGACCTGCTCTTCTAGCGGCGCATCCTTGAGACGGACGGCCTCGGCATGCTTCTGCTTTTCCTCCTCGGCATCCACCCCGAGCGCGTCGGCATCTTGCGAGGAAATGCGGGCGAGACCCTGAGATGTTGCGACCGTGTAGGTGCCGCCGAGGCGCTGCGTGATAAAAACAGGTGTGCCGGCCGGAAGCGTCATGCTGTCGCCGCTTGGGATCTGGACGGCGTTGACCTCGCGTGAAAGTTTGATTTCGTCGTGCATGGGGCGACTAAACGCGATGATCCCCCTCGCGGCAAGACGCTTCACAGATTCCTTCTCGCCGTGTGGAGCAGGCGCGTCACCGCGCCTTGAAGTCCCGAGCGGCGTCTCCGCCGCACGAACAAAGACCTTTCTACTGCGGGTGGTGACACCCGCTTGAACTCAAGGCGCGGTGACGAGCCTGCTTCATTTGGAGGGAAAGATGTTTCGATCACCTTTCCAAGTGACAGAAAGCCCTCCCGTCCCTAGTTTTCTCCCAAGGTATGTGGGCATCCATCGGGCAACATTGGCGGGACGGGATTGAGATCCTCGTTCTGGCCTTCTGTATTTACCAGCTCTACAAGGCGTTCCGCGCCACGCGTGGGGCGCAGATTCTTGTCGGGTTGGGCTTTATCCTTGTCGCGCTGGCGCTGATCACCGAGCTGTTTAATTTCGAGGTGATCGGCTGGATTATCACCCGCTCGGCCGCTGTGCTCGCCTTCGCGCTGCTTGTCATTTTCCAGCCGGAGCTGCGCAACGGACTTGCCCGCCTAGGCGGCAGCCGCATCTTCTCTTTTTCGAGCAAACGCCGCCTCGCCTTCGTGGAGCGCCTCGCGGATGCCGTGGTGATGCTTTCCAAAAAACGCATCGGAGCCATCTTTGCGATCCAGCGGGACATTTCCCTCAAGGAGCAGCTTGAGACGGGCGTCGTGCTCGACGCGCAGTTCACCCCCGAGCTGGCGATGAGCGTCTTTTTTCCGAAATCCCCCCTCCACGACGGCGGCATGATCATCGCGGACGACCGCGTGGCCGGCGCGGCCTGTGTTTTTCCCGTCACGGAGCGGGAGATGAAGGATCGCTCCACCGGCCTGCGCCATCGCGCCGCCATTGGCCTCACCGAGCGCACCGATGCGATGGCGATCGTCGTCAGCGAGGAGACCGGTAGCATCTCCATCTGCGAGAACGGCAAGCTGGAGAGAAACCTCACCGAAAAGCAATTCCGCGAAAGGCTCTCCGCGATCTTTTTCTCAAGCCCGAACCCTAATCCGAATGAAGCTGAAACTGTCGAAAAACTGGATCGCCAAGATCCTCTGTCTCCTTCTGGCAACCGGGATCTGGTTTCTGATTAAGAGCAACCTGGTGAAGCCGCTGGAAAAAGACGCAGGGGACTCCCCCCCGAAAGCAACCCCGGTGGACGAGCGCACCCTGAAACCAAAGAAGTGAGCCTGTAGTTCCCAGGGTGAGCAAATCACTCACTCTTGGGAATCCGGTTTTCGTTCAATTGGCGGAGGCTCCGACACGGATTATTTCCCGGCCGGTGAGGCCATTTGCCGCGTTGGTGCGGAGAGTCTTGAAGGCATAGCCGGTCTTCGCTGTGCCGGTGCCGAGTGTCTTGGTGACCTCGGATCCATGGGTGGAATATAGAGTTTCCGGCAAAAGCAGGGCTCTGCCCCGATGGGGCCGGGTGTGTCATAATCGTCACGATAACCCGTTTGTCGATTTCCAGCCAAACTCCGTAACTACGCGGCGTAGGCGACCTCCTTAAGTCACCACTTTCCGTTACAACAAACAAACTACCAAAAACATGAAATCAACTATCACAAATTCGGTCAAGTATCTACCTCTCGTTCTAGGTGGGATGGGACTTTTCGCCCACACGGCGAACGGTGCTGTTTCTCTCGAAAACGGCGGACTCGCCGTGGCATTCTACCAATACACTGGCTCCGCAGTGGCCGCAAACACCCTCATTTACGACCTGGGCTCAGCCAGTATCTTCCGCGAAAACGCCCTCGCTGCCTCCGTCTCCACCATCAACCCTGGAATTGCCAGCGCCAACCTTGGCACCCAGCTGACAAACGCTTTCGGTTCCAACTGGGCGGATGCGGGCACGGTGCGCTGGATGCTTATAGGCTCCGTCTCTGGCGCGGCCAGTCCCATCAACGGCGATCCGAACCGTACCATTTATCTTTCCAACCTGAATGCGGATATTACCAACCAAACCCTTCGCGGTCAGGTCAGCGGTGATATCTTTTCCTTCACTGGCGGCAATCAGAACGAAACCGCAACGGCAAATGCCGATGCAGCCCAGATCCTCGCCTCCGACAGCTTTTCGATTGATAATTTCATGCCTCCCACCATTACCAACGGTCTATACTTCAAGCAGAATCAGGACATCACCCAGACCTTGGGTGCTGGCACAATCAGTGGCGGCTTTGAAGGTTCGCTGGATGTCTACCGCATCATCAACACTGCGACGGGAGCAGACCTGACAGCCGGTCTCTCCGGTGGCGATGCAGCAGCGGGTGAGCGTCAGTATATCGGCACCTTCACCCTGGATACCGCAGGCAATATCGGCGTCATTCCTGAGCCTTCCGCTGCCCTTCTGGGTGTCGTAGGTGCTCTTGGCCTCGTGCTGCGCCGCCGCCGCAATGCATAATCTCAACCCAACATTCCAAAGAACCCATTCAACAAACAAACAGCAAATTATGAACACCAGAACATCACTCATCACTACCGCAGCCAGCCTCGCGCTCCTCGGCGCAGCCAATGGCCAAGTCGTAATCGACATCACCGGTTCCACCGCAGGCCGTTCCACCGTCGATGCCCAGATTAAAACTCTGCTATCTGGGGAAACGGTCGGCTGGTATACCACAGACAATCGCACTGTAGCTAGCTCTTCCTCCGCTGATGGTGCCATCTACAAGGGCGGCACAATCCTCGTGGGCAGCACTCCGACTGCGGTGACCGTCCGCACCTTCTGGGCCGGTTCCGCCACCGGTGTGGATTTTGTTTCCAACCAGGTTCAGCTCGACAACAAGTTCGTGGCGACGGGTTTCACCCCAACGGGTGTTCAGGTTCCCGCTGAGACAGTTGGTCTTCTCGCCCCTGCCAGCGCTGCAACCGTAGCCGAATTTGGCTTCTCCGACGTGAAGCAGGCTTCCACCATTTATCAAACGAACCCACTTGCCGAACAAACGGATCTGTTCGTCATTCCGTTTCGTTGGCTTTGCACTGCTGATCTCACCGGTGTCACCAACATCACAAACCAAGCGGTTCGCGCTCACTTTACCGGAATCGGTGAAGTCCCCAAATCCCTCTACACGGGTGTTGCGACGGACACCGCTACCGTTTACGCCTGTGGTCGTGATGAAGACTCTGGCACACGTATCGCCGCCTTCACCGAAGTCGGAGCCGGTGCATTCGCCACACTCTCACAATGGAGCTTCACCACCGCCGGTTCCGGTACGGGTGTTACTCTTTCCGCCCCTGCGGAAGTGTTCAACGGCGGCTTTGCCAGCGGCGGAAGCGTTGGAACCGTCCTTGGTGGCACCGGATTCAATGTGGTCGGATACGTCGGAATTTCCGATGCTGCCACCGCAATCACCAACGGAGCCGTTGCGCTTAACTTCAATGGTGTTCCATACAGCATCGCTAACGTGCAGAATGGCAGCTACACATATTGGAGCAAGTATCAGTTGCTTCGCCAACAGACGCTGAGCGGTGCAAGCCTCACTCTGTTCAATTCGATGAAGTCAACTCTCATTGCTCTTCCGACTTCGGGCACCGGATCCTCGATCAAGTTGACAGATATGAAAGTGGATCGTCAAAGCGACGGATCCGATGTGCTTCCGAAATGATCCACGTTAAAAAGGACTAGAATTCAATCTGATGGTGAGGGTCCAACCCCCTCACCACTTTTTCCGTTTATATATGCCGAAATTCCACTCCAAAGCCATACGCTATCTGATCTGCGGGTGTATTGCCATCGCGGTGTGGCAGGTCTTGAGTCCCACGCAGGATGAGATCCGCAACGCCACTTCGTTCGGTAGTGGGGATACAAGCCAGCCACCCGCATCGGGCAGGCAGCGAATCCATTCCACGGATCAATCCGCACAATTTCACCCCAACCGACAAGATCAAGCCCATGGGATGGGTAATGCGAGCAGGGAAGAGCGCTTGGCCTCACTGAGGGCGGCAAGGGTTAACCATGTCCTCTCCGCACAATCCGAAACCACATCCCCATCACCCACCCCTTTTTCAGCCCAGACCAAAACCATTCCCCCCGCACGTGTCGCTGTCGCAGCCGCCTTGCTCCAGTACCTTGAACCGGAAGAGCTCACGGCCTTAGGTGCCCATGAAGTGGCTGCCGTTACCGAACTCGGCGAATTCGCCCTCAAAGCCGCCGCCGGGCAATCATCCCGCGGGGATACCATAACCGGAGCATTGTCCGATTCACCGATCGAAGAAGGTGCCACGGATGCTCCCATTCCAGCCGATCTGGCATCCCCGGGCGATGCCGCAGCCCTTGCGGACTCCTACTTGCGCTCTTCCATCGGCTTCTACCGTTATAATCAGCTCTCCATCCTGGCTGCCGTTCGTGCCTACGAAGCAAAAAGAGCGGCCGTTGGCACTGAAAACAGATCGTTCTAACCAGAAATCCGACTCTCGACGTAATCCTACCAAACTACAAACCACATACAATGAAACACAAAATCCGACTCACGGTCCTGCTGGCCACTGCCATCTCTACCGGTTCACTCCGCGCCACGGACGATTTCGCTCAAGGCGACCTAGCCCTTGTTTTCTACTCCCTCAGTGTTCCCGCTCCAGGCAATTTCGGCACCGAGTATTATGTATTCAACCTAGGCTCCGCAGCCGCATTCCGGGAGAATACGCAGAACAATGTCTCTGTCACGGCTGTCAATCCCGCCATTGTCAGTGGCAACATCGCTGATGATCTTGCGAGCGTCTTCGGTCCCTCCTGGGCTGAGGACGGCACTGTCAGAATGATGGCTGTCGCCAATGTTCAAGCAGGACAATTGGCCAACGGGGATCCTTCACGCACTACCTATTTCTCCGCCCCGCGGAGCTCGCTGGACTCAGGGCAAAGTGGATATGATGCCTTGACTCCATTCATTTACTTCCAGGATAACGAGTCGGCAAACAGCATAGGAAGCACGCTGCGGGGACAGATCAGCAATGAACTGACCGGCTTCTTGTATACTGGTACAAATGGAGCGATCAATTCCAGCAATGCGCAAACGGGAACCAATGTGTCCGGCACCCGCCTGACTACCTCTTTCGTGCCCAACCTCAGTGCCTACGTTCCTCCTGCTACGACCACATATTTCAAGCTCGGCATCAATCCGGCGGCGACCCTCGAGGTGGGTGTACTAACCGGTACCTCCGACATCGAGGCAGCGGTGGATGTCTTCCGGGTTGTCAACACGCTTGTCGATGCCGAACTCACATCGGGTTCGTCGTCCGGAGACGCAGTTGTCGGGCAGGGTCAGTTCATCGGCTCCATTACGTTGGATACCTCTGGAAACCTCAAGGTTCAGGCCGTCGGTGCGCCAACTGTAACGGGAGACTTCGCCTCGTGGGCGATTGATAACAACGTGACCGGCGGGCAGACGGGCGACTCCGACTTGGATGGCGTCTCCAACCTCCTCGAATACGCGCTGAATCTGAATACCGCCGGTTCCGATGGGTCAGTTGGATCGCTTGTCGGGATGACAATGGCATTCTCGAAAAGAGCAATTGCCGTCTCGAACGACGACATCACTTACGCCATACAGGAGTCGGATGACCTTGGTTTCGCCGATGCGTGGCAAGTGGTAACGCCGACAACAGACACGGTAAGCGAAATCACCTATACCCTCCCCACGGGAGCTGCGAGGAAGTTTGCGCGTATCGTAGTTACGGAAAAGCCTTGAACGGGGCTTGGGCCCTAGTTTCCTCATGCACCCCGAACCGAGGTTCGGGGTGTTTTGCGTTGTGAGTTAGCGATTGTATTCACCTTGAGAAGCGCAGCACGGACGATTCAAGCGGCGTAAGGCAGTAAAAGGCCAGCATGAAAATCGCCCTGCGGGATCGCCGCCCGTATAGCCCTCGCCTATGGCTGCCGTAATGAGACCCTTCGCGTGATACCTTGGGGAAGAAAGGTTGGAGATCGAAAACAACCACGTCGAGAATGCCATGCGATCGTTAAGCTCGTCGCGAAGAATCCTCCTTCGCCAAGGCTACGTAGTACGTAGGACATGCTGGCTCTTCTTAGGATCGGAAGAGGCCGTCCACCTAGCCTACACCTTCTGTGGAACTGCAAAAGCACTGAACCCTGCATTCTTTCTATTCTTCTTCCTCATCATCACCCCCTCCGCCATAGCCGATCACTTGGACGGTGTAAATGGATGGCGTGTCGTCTTTGGTCAGCTCGGTGTTTGCTTGCTGCATTTTCTTCTGCTGCTCAACCACTGAGTCGGTGCTGGAGGATGAGGTGTTGTCCGTAGGTGCTATGGAGGCGACGGCAGGGGCGCTAACGGAGGCGGACGGAGTTCCGGTGCTGGTTCCCCCGGCTGAGATGTTGCCCGCATTGACCACGGAGAGCGCGGCCAGATTGATGTTGCCGCTCACGCGGATGCCTGCGTCACCCGCATCAATGGTGCCTGTGGGTGCGATAAGATCGACGTCCCCTGGCTCCACATCCTTGACGGTGGCTAGCACACCGATGCCGCCGCCCGTCGCAAGCCCGGCCAAGTCTGTGGCCACCGCGCCGCTCTGCGGACTGATGATCACCCGCGT
>JAYTOE010000278.1:0-21209 GCA_043747935.1 Akkermansiaceae bacterium | reverse complement strand
CGCAATCGCGAAGGTGGACGCGGTGTGGATGGACATTCAGGGAGCGGAACTTATGGCTCTGCATGGTTTCGGAGAACGGCTCCTCGACGTGGAGCTTTTGAGCCTGGAAGCCGAGTTCGTCGAAATCTACGATGGGCAACCCTTGTTCTGGGAGATCCATGGCTTTCTCGTCGACAAGGGTTTCCTGCTAACCGAATTCCTGACATTTGGGAGGTATTCATGCGATGCTGTTTTTGTTCAGCACAAAAAACCGAAATTCATTGCCGCATTCCGTTCATCACAGCTTCTTTTCTACGCGAAATTTTTGATCGGCGTCTATTACCCCCTTCGTCGAAGGGTCGGCTTGGGTTTGAGGAAAATCGGCCTGATCAGACAGGCGGGACACTGATCCCCTTCGGTTGATGCCTAGCGTTCATTTTCCAAGCCGCAATTGGCGCGACAACGCAGAAACAATCCTCCTGATTGTGACCGGCCTTCTCCAGCGCTCGATAGCCACATAATCATATCGAAATGACAAAAACCGGAAAAGCAGACTCGCCGACCCACCGTCAAGACGCTTACCAAACAGCGGAGCCCCATTCCTGAGCCAGCGGTTCTTTTTTCTGATCACGATGCGATCCGGATGAGATCTCCAGATCCAAGTGCCGATGGTCTCATATTCGGAAAACTCGCTTCCCGACTCCCCCGGAAGAATCCGGAGAACAGCCTCCACATAGGAAACTCCGGTTCGCGATTCGATCTCCTTCAGCAAGGCCCTCACCCAGCCCACCCTTACGGGCAGGCACTGTGCGATAAACGAGAAGTCCGCAAGCTCACCACCTCCCAAGAGCGATTCGATCGTATCAAAGTATGGCCGGTGCCTTTCGCTGCCGTGGTAGAAGAGCAGACGTCCGCCGTGCTCTTCGATGAAGCGGATTTCCCGCAGCGGAACCGTATCGGCATCCCATATTACCACAACGGAATCATCATCCAGATCCGAATTCCTTACTGCGTTGATTTTCAAAAACTGCTGATATAGCCAATGGATTCTTTCCGAATTCCGCCCTTTCGCCATCGAACGAATCATCTGCAAGGAACAATCATCACTGAAATGACTTTCTCCGGTTATGTGCCATGGGGTGGCTGTTGATTTCTCAAATGTGGCGATTTGGGCATCCGGACAGATTAGCTGGTAAGATTCAGCAGCCATGTGCCGGACGATTTTACCACAGGATACAGACCAGACGGCCAGGTCACTTGCTTCACAAACCGAAATGACCCGCCGGACAACCTCACCAGCCTCCCCGCACGATTTAGTCTCGATGGCATTGTCTTTCATCAAGTTGGAAAAGCGCCGGTTGCCAGGAGAAATGCAACCTGAATTTAGCGCAAAGCCATGATCCGCATCGTCCTGCTAGGCCGCACCGGCAACCATCTTTTCCAGTATGCGCTGGGACGCGTATTGGCGGAAAAGCACGGCGTGCCGCTGGTCATGGACGCGTCGTGGTTCAATGCGACTGGCTGGGCGGAGGTTTCGCATTTCCTCAAGCTGCCGTTGAAGGCGGAGGTGGTGCGAAGGTGTTCAATCGGTATCCGGGGACTACGAAAACTCACGGGAAAACACTACTGGGAATACAGCAGGGTGCCGATGCTGAAGGAATCGCCAAACGACCAGTCGTTTGACGCCAAGTTTCTGGATGCTCCTGCGGATTGTGTGCTATTTGGATATTTTCAATCCTCTCGATATTTTATGAGCATCGCGGACGAATTACGCGGCGAGCTGAATACTCTGATTGGTGATGTGTTTTCAAAGGAGCCAGAGGATCCTGTTCATCAGGAAATTCACCAAGCCACCTCAGTGGCAGTCCATGTCCGCCGAGGAGATTATCTTCGGCACCCCGCATTCCAAGTATGCGACTCAGCCTACTACCGCACCAGCATGGATGAAATGCGAGCTCATGTTGAGAGTCCGCGATTTTTTGTATTTTCGGACGACCCCGAGTGGTGCCGGCAGGAATTCAGGGAGGATGACACGGTGGTGATTGCATCCGGCAAGGCCGCAGCAAACCCACTTCACGACCTCCGGCTGATGAGCTTGGCCGGCCATCACATCATCGCCAACAGCACATATTCATGGTGGGCTGCGTGGCTGGGCGACAAGCCCGGCCAGCAGGTGATCATGCCGCAACACTGGTATGCGCGGGACATCATCGCTCCGATTGATGATAAGAAATGGAAGATCGGTGGACGAACCGAGGAACGATTCGATAAGAAATCATGACGAATTCACTTCCGAGAAATTCCGCTGGAAACCGCGTCAATCCTGACTTGGCCGGTCTCTGGCTGGCATACTGTGCTTGGGCCGTCCTGCTTGGCTGGGTTTTGTCCGCATTGGGTTTTCTGAATGAATGGGGTTATCTCACCGGATTCGCATTGTCACTCGCGCTCATGGCGGTTTGTTGGGGTGGTGAAGGAATACGCATGCGGTTCCGGGGATTGTTACGAATACCGCGCCGCAGGTTCCGTAGGCTTTTCCCATTCCTTTATCTCACTGTTCTTGTATTCGCTTTGCTTGGCGGAATACTCCATCCCCCCTCAAACTACGACGCGCTTAGCTACCGACTTCCCAGAATGTTGCACTGGCTCGCCGAGGAGCGCTGGCACTGGATTCACACCATCTACCATGCCGTCAACACGCGGGGATCCGCAAGCGAATGGATTCAGCTTCCGTTTCTGCTGCTTGGGAAATCGGACCGTCTCCTGTTCATACCGAACATCATCTCCTTCGCTCTTCTTCCGAGCCTGGTTTTCGGCATCCTAACCAGGCTCGGGGTTTCCCGGCGAGTGGCATGGAACTGGATGTGGATTTTCCCTTCCGGATATTGCTATGCGCTCCAGGCCGGAAGCATCGGCAACGACCTTGTGGGGGCAAGTTTGTTCCTCGCCGCCATCTTGTTCGCGTTGAAAGCCCGCGCCAGCCGCCACTGGGGGGATCTTACCCTTGCCGCATTCGGGATGGCCCTGGCAACCGGAGTGAAGCCGAGCAATATTCCCCTTGTCCTCCCTTGGCTCATCGCAATCCGACCCGCACTACCCATGCTATGGCGACACCCTGTGTGGAGCGTGCCAATGGTTTTCGCATCGGCCATGATTTCCTTTCTGCCTAATGCCGTCCTAAATCACAAGCACTGTGGAGATTGGACGGGAATGGCCGCCGAGCCAGTCATGATGAAGGGGGATGCCCCGCTACTCACGGTTACATGGAACATACCCTATTTGATCTTGCAGAATGTGATCCCGCCCGTTTTCCCCTTCAACGCCGCATACAACAGGAAAATGCAAGACCTGATTCCGGATGATTTCAGGGTCACACTTACCAAGCACTTCGAGGCCGAGGCTGCGGATTTGCATGCTTCGGAGCTGATGATGGAAGAGAACGGCCCTCTGGGTCTTGGCATCGTGTCATTGATGATTGCCGGTGCTGTTGGAGGGTTTGTGTGCATTCGAAAGAACCGCCGCGAGATGGCGTGTCCTGCACATCATCAACGGTTGCCTTGGTTCATCTTCTCAGGGACGCTCGTCGCGCTTCTGCCGATGTTGGTGACAAGCGGGTTGACGGGCAGCGGGCGATATCTTGCCCCACACTACCTTCTGCTTGTTTTGCCGTTTTTCCTCGCACCCGGAATGTCCGCTTTCTTCCGGCGAAAATTCTGGCGTATTGCTGTGGCGTTTTGCTTCGCGGCGCTGATTGTTACTATGGTGCTGAGCCCCGCGCGCCCATTATGGCCGGCGCACACCACCCTAAGGGCATTGGACTCTGAGATGACCTCGTTGCCTGCGCTCCGGCGGGTATCAGACGTTTACGAAACCTATCGACTCCGCCCCGATGTGTTCGCCCCGATCCGCGACTTCCTGCCCGCTGGCGCGGATACGGTCGGTTTTCTCTCCGGCAACGCACCTGTGGCATCACTTTGGAAACCGTTCGGCAAGCGCAAGGTGATGCATATCCTGCCCACGGACTCATTGGACTCGATCCGCGAACGGAAGATCGAGTATGTCGTCGCAGGAATACGAACCATGAAGGATGGAGGATTCCCTGAAATGGAAAAGTGGTGCCATACATACGATGCCGAGGTTGTAGCCTCGGCGGATTTCGCCATTTTCGCACGCTATGGAGCCGAGCGATGGTACTTGTTGAGGATTCCTCCAATTCAAGATTGAGCATTGAATCGCGCGCAAGCGATTGACCCATAATCGGACTTCCCCATCCCATTTTCTCCCAGATGGCATTCACACTCACCCACCCCGAGCCACCATTCGATCCCCGCGCTGAGGCCATGCTGCCGGCAATCGGGGGATTTCCTCCTTCCGACCGTCCCTTGTTTCTAGCGGGCTACAGCGAGTTGTGCCGGATCGACCTGAGCGGCAGGCGCGCGCTGGAAATTTGCGGCGGCTTCGGCAAACTTGCGGCCGGACTGGCGGAGTGTTTCCCGCTGGCGGAGGTGATCGGACTGGATCTCTACGCCGCCTCGGGGCCTGAGATCGACGAGCGGATGAAGCGCCTCCCCGGGCTTTCCTATGTGGCGGGGGATGCGTTTGACTTATCGGAATACGAAGATGCGTCGTTCGACCTAGTTTGGGGACAAGCGGCGCTGCACCATCTGGCCCATGATATCGACGGCTTGTGCGAAAAAGTGTCACGGGTAATCAAGCCGGGCGGACGCTTTGTTTTCATCTTCGAACCGATGGGACACAACCTGCTGGTCGCGGCGATCCGCGCGGTGCGGATGGCGCAGGGCGAACTGGGCGACGAGAGCAACCTGTATCTCTCTCAGTTCGAGCGGATGAGTCGGCACTACTCCAGCTGTGAGGTGCAGATGTTCAATTTCGTCGGCTATCCGATGAAGGCGGTTTCGGATCGCTTCCGGTTTTTATCAAGCGCGGTCCAGCGGCTGGATTCTTGGTTGTTCCGGACATTTCCGAAACTCCTGCGCTACGGGGCGAACTGCAATGTGATCTTCACGAAGTAACGGCGACCGATGATCGCCACTACAAGCCATGCGTATATTCACCTGCACTCCCGTCGCCTTCGGCGGCGGACCGGATTTTTTCGCGCGGGATAGCGGGTTGTTGTGCCGTGGGTTTCAGTCGATCGGTTGCGAATCCATGGCGGTGATGCCGGGAGAACGGAAGCCGGAGGATGAGGTGGATTTGATCCGGACGGACTTCGGCAATCTGGAATCGGCGGCGTGGTGGCGCGCGCAGGATCTCGACGGCGTTGTGCTCTACGCCTGGGGTCGTCCGAAGTTCCGCAAGGTGGCGGCGGCTATTCATCAGGCGGGGATTTTCCTTGTGCTGAACCAAGACAACGGCGGGTTGGTGAGTCCGCTGGCAGGTTTCCGCGACTGGCTTGAGGAGCAGTGGATTCTCGCTGGCCAGGGCCGCAATCTCGTCGCCTGGCTGCGGTATACCAAACTCACGCTGAGAGGACTGAGCGCCGGTCTGCTGCTGACCGACCCGCTACGCGCCGCGCATTTGAAACAGGGCGACGTGATCGCCTGCGTGTCGCCCAAGGCGGCGGAGCACTATCGGAAGCTGTGCCGGATCTATGGCGGGGCAGATCTGGCGGAACGGGTGCGGGTGGTTCCGCATGCGGTGGAGTCTCGTTTCCGTTTCTCCGGCGCACCCAAGCGCAGGCAGGTGGCCTGTGTTGGCCGCTGGCAGGACGTGGTGCAGAAACGCCCGTGGCTGCTGATAGAGGTCATCGGCTTGCTGATGGCGGCGGATGACGGGGTTACGGTCGTCATCGCCGGAACCATCACCCCCGAACTGGAGAACTGGTATCGTTCTCTAGACAAATTCCAACGGGATCGCGTGTATCTTCGGGGCCGCGTGGAGCGCGACGAACTCGCGAAAATTCTGACAGAATCCCAGGTGTTTTACAGTCCCTCCGCCTTCGAGAGTTTTGGAATCGCCGCGGCGGAAGCCTTATGCGCGGGCTGCACGGTGGTGGCGGGACGCTCGGTCTCGATGGCGGGCTTCGAGTGGTTTGTTTCCGAAAATTCGGGGAAGCTCGCGGAGAAGGATGATGCGTCGGGGCACTTGAAAACCTTGCTGGATGAGCTCGATCTCTGGAGCCAAAGCGCTCGCGATCCGGAGCGTATCGCCGGCGTATGGTGCGGGCGACTGCACGCGGATGGGGTAGCTAAAATGCTGTTGGATTCCACACAGTCCGCGGTGCGTAGCGGAGATGAAAGTGTAACACATATCTTTGCCTGAATGGATGTACAAATGACAACCGACAAGTGGACGCCTACACCCGAGCTGCAGGTTGTGATGCCGGTCTATAACGAGAGCGCATCGATCAACCACGTGCTGGGCGGCTGGCTGGCGGCGCTGGATGCCAGCGGCTGCGATTACTGGTTTTTGGCGATCGACGATGGTTCCACGGACGGCACCCTCGCGCTCCTCTCCCAATGGAAGGATGAGCGACCCGACCGGATGGAGGTGAGGACGAGGGAGAACCGGGGGCACGGCCAGACCTGTCTGGAAGGCTACCGCGCGGCGCTCGCGCGGGGGATCCCCTATGTGCTTCAGATCGATTCGGACGGGCAATCGTTGCCGGTTTTTTTCGAGGACTTCTGGCGGGCACGGGAAACGCACGACGTGATCTACGGCGCACGTAGTAGAAAGGACGGTTGGCAGCGGCTGGTCGCAAGCGCGGTGCTGCGGCTGGCACTCAGGGGGCTTGAGGGTGTGGATTGTGTGGACGCGAATGTGCCTTACCGACTGATGTCCTGCGCGGCTTGTGGAGGGGTGATCGGGCGCGTGCCGCATGAGCTCTCGTTGGCGAATGTGGCCTTGGCTGTGATGCTGCGCCGCGAGAAGGGGATACGCCATGGCGCGGTTCCCATCGATTTTCCGCCCCGCTACGGTGGCGAGCCTTCGGTGCCCATGCGGCGCTTCCTTGCCAAAGCGGTTGAGCTTTTCCGGCAACTCAGGGCACTGCGGCAAAATCAAGCGAACCAACCATGAAGCGTCCCCTTGCACGGCCAAGCACGGCCAGTCTGACCCTCCTCGCGGTGACGCTGGGCATAGGCCTGTGTTTCACCAGCGGACAGAGTTTCTGGATGGATGAGGGTAACGCCTGGGTCAAGGCGGCGGAGCCTGGCATCGGAGAAATGCTCTCCCTCGCGCGGCGGCTCGGCGGCTCGGAAGTCCAGATGCCCCTTTTCATGGCGGCCTTGTGGGCCTGGGAAAAAGTTGCGGGGCACTCCGAGTATCTCCTGCGGCTGCTGAATCTGCCTTTCCTCGTCATCGCCGTTTTCGCCCTGAGGCGCATGCCGCTGTGGCCGCTGGTTTGCCTGACGTCGCCCTTCGTCCTCTATTACGCGGGGGAGCTGAGGCCTTACATGTTCCAGATCGCCGGGGCGGCGATGGGTTTCGCGGCTTTGTGTCGGATCGCGGCAACACCCGAATCGGAAAAACAGGAAGGGCTGCACGGCCTGCTGGGCGCGGGGATTTTCATGGCCGCTACGAGCCTGACCAGCGGCCTGTGGGCCTTGGGCTTGCTGGCGGGGATGCTCGCGCTGAGGCCGGATTGGCTGCGAAGCCGGAGCTTCTGGCTCAAGGTTGCTGCGTGGCTGCCACTGGCTCTAGCTGTCGCGGCCTATCACGTTTTCATGCTCGCGGAGGGACACCGCGCGGCAGGGGGAAGGGGCGCAGGCTTGCTCTCGATGGGCTTTGGTTTCTATGAACTGCTGGGGATGATGGGAATGGGGCCGGAGCGGGATGCGATACGCTCCTCGTCCGTGCGCGGGTTGTTGGCGGGCCATGTTTGGCTGCCGGTTTACGCGGTGCTTTTTGCCATCGCCTGGGTGAGCGGCGTGCGGTTATGGCTGGCGGGTCGGCCGCTCCGGGTTTGGCTTGCCATAGCGCTTGCCGCTGGCTTGCCGCTGGTGGCGCTGGCGGGCGTTGCCGTCTTCGCGGATTTTAGCGTGCTGGGCAGACACATGTGCCCGCTGATCCCATGGCTGCTTGTGCCCATCGGGTGGTTTTTCCAAATGTCCCTGAAGCGGCGTATCTGGCTGACGGTGGCGTTGCCGGTATTCGCGGGAGCGGTTGCTTCGGCGGTGATTCTCCGGACGGCGGAGCGCCATGGCCGGGACGATTTCCGCCAGGCGACCGGGCTTGTGATGAAAGATCTAGCGAGCGGACATGAGGTGATATGGAATGCCGATACGAGCACCCCGCAGTATTATGCGAGGCTCGGCGGCGGCAGGGCGATGGAGCGGGAAATACTCGGCTTGGAAGTGGGGAGTCCGGAGATGCGGTCGATGGCCGATGTCATTTACATCAACCGCCCGGATCTTCGTCATGCGGGGCGAGACCACCGCGAGCTTTACAGGAGCCACGGCTTCGCCCTTGATCGCAAGTTCACGGGTTTTGAGGTATGGCGCAAAACCCAAGGGAAGTGACCATGGATTTCACGATCATTACACCGAACATGAACCACGCGCGCTTCCTGCGCGAATGCATGGAGAGCGTCGCGGGACAGGGCGGCGTGGAGCTTGAGCATCTGGTGATGGATGGGGGGTCGACTGACAACAGCGCGGAGGTGGCAGCGGGATTTCCCGGTGCGATCTGGGTTTCGGAAAAGGACACCGGCATGTCGGAGGCGATCAACAAGGGCTTTGCCCTCGCGAAGGGGGATTGGGTGATGTGGCTAAATGCTGACGATTTCCTGATGCCCGGTGCGCTGGCGGAAATCCTTCATTTCCTGAAGGAAACGACCGCCGACATCGTTTACGGCGACATACGTTTCGTCGATGCCGACGGGAACCTGATCCGCGAAGTGCATTCCGCCCCATGGTCGATGTTCGCGCACGTCCATCATGCTTGCTACGTGCAATCCACCGCCGCGTTCTATCGGAGCAAAACGGTGATCGCGGAGGGACAGCGCCTGCGGGAAGATTTTCGATACGTGATGGACGGCGAATTCTATGCCCGGCTCGCCAGTGAGGGGAGGGGATTTCAGCACGTCCGCATGGAGATCGCCTCCTTCCGCCTCCACGGTGAAAACGCCTCCCAACGCCATCTCGGCAAAGCGCGCGACATGGACGCAGCGTTCGCCGCCGAGCGGCAACACAGCGAGTCCCGCGCGATTCGTCGCATCTACGGTTATACCTTTTTCTCCGATCCCTACCTGAACGGCCTCGCCGATGGATTCCTCTGGATCGCTGCGGCGGTCTGGAAAAAAATCCTCAAGCTCAGGGAAAAGCTGCTGCCATGAAAACGGAGCAACCCAAGATCGCGGCGGTGTTCGCGACCATGGATCGCGGCCATGTCGCCGTGGCCTGCGTGAAAGCCCTCGCCGCGCAGATCGTGCCGCCTTGGAGGGTGATCGTCGCCGACAACCGCTCCAGTGACGGCACCGCCGACTCCCTCCAAGCCCTTGCTGACTTGCCTTTTGGATTCACCGTCCTCCGCATGCCGGAGAACGAAGGCAACGCCGGCGGCGTTCGCGCCGCCATGGATCTCGCCTTCGCGGAAGGAGCCGATGCCGTGTGGATTCTCGATGACGACTCGTGGCCACGCCCCGATGCCTTGGCGGCAATGCTGGCGGAGCCTTACGACGATTCGGTGATCCTGCATCCCATCCAGATCGATCCTGCCAGCGGCAAGTTCACCTGGCCTTTGCAAATCAAAGACAACGGAAAGTGGAAGCTCGCCTTTTCCATAGCTGAAATGCCGCAGGGGAAGCGGACGCAAAGCCGCGGGGTATGGACGGGTGCGCTTGTCTCCCGGAAAATCCGTGAAGCCATCGGCCCGGTTCGCGGCGAACTGTTCATCCGGGGGGAGGATGAGGAATATCCGTGGCGCATGGAGCGTGCTGGCTTTACCCACGCCGCCGTGCACGCCGCGATCCTCGATCATCCCGGCCCGCAGAACCTGGAGATGATGCGGTTTTTCGGAAAACGCCTGTTCTTCGAGAAAGGTCTCCCCGATTGGAAGCTCCACTACAAGGTTCGCAACATGGTGTGGCTGAAACGGCAGCAGTCCGGTGGCGCAAAGCCGATCCTCACCGCCCTCGCCTACGCCTACGCCGCTCTGCGCTTCGACGGGCCGTCCCGCCTGCCGCTGGTCGGCAAGGCCTCGTTGGAAGGCTGGCAGGGAAAGCTCGGGCGCATTTCCTGATGCGCAAGGAGGGGCTGCCTGTTGGCTGCCTAGTTTCCTCGGTTACTGGGCAGCCAATAGGCAGCCCCATGATGGCGCGCCTCATATCCCAACGAAGAAACACCGATAAATATCAGCCCCAGTTTTGGGTTTGAAATTTTTTAGCGGAGCGGCTATCTTGTTGTCATGGAAACATTCATGGATCGAACGATCGAGGAGTGCATCTCCGAGATGCTTTTCCATCCGTCCCAGGCGAAACGGTTTCTCCGTCTTTCGGATGATGTCCGGCTCGGTCTGTTGCTGGAATTTCTCATCGGCCCGGAAAGCGAGCGTTATAACGCCGCCCCGACCTATGGAAAGACCGGGACTGGATATTTGAAGAGCAAGGGAGCCGGCGGCCTTAAGAACGAGATCGAGTTGGAGAAGCGCCTTCGTTCCGGCCCCGAAAGGGCGGAAGCCATCCGGTTCCTCGCCTTGGTCAAAAGAGCCGCCAGAAAGATGACGGAGGAATATGAACCCGCTTGAGGATCTGGAGTGGGAGGGCGCTTATGACATGGTATGGCAAATCGGCTGCGTTGCGTTCGATTGTCGGTCACCATATCGCGGGCACTGAGGTTCTGGATCATGAAGAATTGAAATCCGCGTTGGAAGAGTAAGAAAAAGGTGTGATTTTTTCGGTTCCAGGATGCCGTCGAGGCACAAGGAGGGGCGGTCATTCTGCCGCCGGATAAGAATGGAGAACGGAAGACTCCGGATGAGTGCTTGGGTTGCCGGTCAGCAGAATGCAGCTGCTCCTTGGCCGTCAGCTTCCTCAATACGGGGGAAAACCGATAAAAATCTCACCCGATTTCCCCTTTCCATCTCAGTTCTGGAGGGGCAAGCTCCCGCCGTCCGCACCCCACCCATGGCTGCCAGCCGAAAAGATTCCTTCACCATCCAGACGCTCCAGATCACGGACGCGTTCCTGGTCTGGGCGGCGTTCTGGCTCGCGAGCCTGCTGCGGGTGGCGATTCTGACCCTTAGCGAAGGAGGTAAGCCGGAAGACGAGAGCCTGTTGGCGATGACCTGGGCACTCTATATCGCGGTGCCTTTCACGCCACTCGTGCTGGAGCGTTTCGGCTTTTATGACCGGATGGGTAGTAAAAGTGCAGGAACCTCCGCGTGGCAACTGATCCAAGGCATTTTTGTCATCGCCCTGTTCATCGCACTCTTCGCTCTTTTCGCGAAAGCGGGAGGTGCTAGGCGCCTGATCCTCGGCTTGGGCGGAGTGCTGATGTTTGTCCTGCTCTTCATCCGCGAGCGAGTCTCGAAATCCTACATCGCCTCGCGCCGGAATCGCGGCATCGGCGGTGAAAGGGTGATTATCGCTGGTTCCGAAGCGGAAATCGACGATTTGCTGGCGGATCTGGACGCTGATGCGGTGGCGGACTGGGATATCGTCGAGCGCTTCGACCTTTCCTCAAGGGCGACGGAAGAGCTCTTCGATCTGCTCAAGCGCGAGTCGGTGGGGCGGGTGATTTTCGCCACCAAAGACACGCCTTTCGACAAGGTGGCGCAGGCCGTTGAGATCTGCGAGCTGCAAGGCGTGGAGGCATGGATCGCGGCGTCGTTCATCCGCAGCCAGATCGCGCGTCCGGTGTTCGATTCCGTGGGCTCGAAGCCCATGCTCGTCCTGCGCTCCACCCCTGAGCTTTCCTGGGAACTGATGGCGAAGGAAGCGATAGACAGGATCGGGTCTTTCATCCTGATCATGGCGACACTGCCGTTTTGGATCATCGCGGCGGTGGGCATCATGTGCGCGAGTCCCGGCGCACCGGTGCTGTTCTCCCAGATGCGCGCGGGTCGCTATGGCAAGCCGTTCCGCATGTGGAAATTCCGCACCATGGTTTCGAACGCTGAGGAACTCCTCGACCAGATCAAGAAGGAGCACGGCAACCAAATGGACGGGCCGGTGTTCAAACTCGACCATGATCCGCGCATCTTCCCTTTCGGCACCCTGTTGCGCAAACTGAGTATCGACGAGCTGCCGCAGCTTCTGAATGTGTTCCTGGGCGATATGAGCATCGTTGGTCCGCGCCCTTTGCCGCTATATGAAGTGGAGGCGTTTAGCGAAATCTCCCATCGCCGTCGCCTCAGCGTGAAGCCCGGCATCACCTGCGAGTGGCAGGTTGGCGGGCGGAATAAGATCACAAGCTTTGAGGACTGGGTCGCGATGGATTTGCGCTATATCGACAACTGGTCGCTGTGGCTGGACTTCCAGATCATGCTCAAAACGATCCCTGCCGTTCTTTTCGGAAAGGGAGCCAAGTAAACCACGTTTACCCCATGGCCGCGCTTTCTACCGTTCTTTGGATCCTCGGATTCATACTCTCCGTTGTCATCGCACCCCAGTTGAGGGTGTGGACATGGGGGCCGACGATGCTTTGTTTCGGCGCGGCGACTGTGTTGGCAATGCCGGGTTTCCTGAGAAAAAGTGTCGTTTGGGAATCTCTTTATGTCCTGATTCCCGGCATCGCCATTTCCGCATGGATCGTCCTGCGTTCCTTTTTCTCACCGGTAGAGGAACTCGCCACACAGGATCTGCTGCTGGTCTCGATGGCGGTTTGCACTTATATCGTCTTCCGCGCAAGTGGCGGTCGTGGTGCCTCCGGAAATCTGCTGGTTGGTGGGATCGTGCTGATACTTGGCGCGAGCCTGTGGGTGATCACGCGGCAGATGATCGACCCGTCGTTCTCGCCGATTTTCCCGGCGGGGGAATTGAGATCCATCAGAGGATTTTACGGTCATTACAGTTACTGTGCCTCGTTCCTGATCCCGTGTTCACTCATTCTAGCCGGCCTGGCTTTGCATGGGGGCTTCCATTTTGTCATTCGGGTGTTTCTGCTGGCGCTTGCCATTGGCGGCGTTGTGGCGGTGGTTTTGACGAAATCCCGGGGTGGAGTGGTCGGCATAGGGCTGGGTCTGGCCGCTTTAGTGTTTGGTATAATTCTGATCGGGAAACGGGAAGGCAAACGTTGGTTCGTGCCCGTTGCGATCATCGCGCCGCTTTTGTTCATCGGGTGTGGAATCCTGTTTCTGGGTGTGTTGGAAGACGTGCAGCAAAGCCGCTCCGAAGGCAGCGATCTGACCGGGATGCTCGACAATACGATCCGGCTTTACCTGCTGAGCATGGCTGTGTCATGCATCAGCCTGCACCCTTGGCTGGGTGGCGGCAGCCGTAGCTTCAGTTGGGAAAGCTTCCAAGTTTGGGATGTGGCTGCATACGGGGCTGGAGGAGCTAAGCCTGAACACGTCCACAACGAGTTTGTGCAGACGGTTTCGGAGTATGGTTACGTCGGAGGTTTTCTTTTGGCGATTTTCCTGGGATGCGTGGCGTTCGCATTTTTGGCAAAAACGCTGGCCGCTGCTCGATCCGGGAACGATAAGCTTAGCGACGGCTGGAGGATCGGTGGGTTTGCCGGTTTTATCGGCCTGTTCGCCCAGTCACAATTCGAGGGGATTTTCCGTATCCCCCCCGGGGCAATCCTCCTCGCACTGTGCCTCGCAGCTGCCTCCACGGTTATGGTGAAACCCATCGAAAGGCCTCGTTTTTCACCTGCGAGCTGGCTGCTGGCTATCTGCGCACTTGCCATAATGATTCCACTTCTCGTCTATGGTTTGAAAGGAACCAAGGCGACCCACGCGATGTGGTCCGCTTTTTTCTCAAGGGAGCCTTCGGGGGCTGAGGAAAAAATCCAGGCTCTCACATCTGGAATCGCCGCATGGCCTACAAGTCAGCTGCATCACGAACGTGGAACCCTATATAGGGAACTCGCTGCCAAAAAGCGCGCGGCGGATGGATCGCGCAAGGAATTGCTTGCTTTCGCGCTTTCCGATTTCAAGAGCGCCTCCGAACTCCATCCTCTTGATCCCACCAACCTTCTTAATACGGCGGGGACGCTCAGGCTGCTCGGAATGAACGAAGAAGCCGAGCCCCTCTACAGAAAGTCGATCAAAGCCCAAGGCGGCATGGAGGTAGCATTCCAGGCAAACCAAAGGTTCGCCGACTTCCTGCTCCAGAAGGGCACCGCTGAATACGCCCGTAACGATCTTCACTCCGCCCTCTCCACCTTCGAGATCGCGGTGAAGCACATGGATCGCGCTAGGGAGCTCGGCCAATGGTCGTCGCGGTTGAATGACCTCGAGCTGAAAATTTATGTATCGCTCGGTCAGGTATTTGAGACGGCAGGAGACCCCGAGCGCGCACTGAAGCAATTCGACCACGCAGCCGGTCTGCCGGGAGGAGGGAGCGCCCACTATCTAGCCGGCCTCATGCTGGGGAGGCAAGCGGCTAACGCTTGGTCAGTGCGCGGCGCCGAAGAGGACGCCCTGCGGCTTTTCCTGGAGGCGGAACAGAGAATCATCAAAGCCAACCCTCTGCCGACCGGTGTTACTGCGGAAGATCAGAACGAATACATCGAGTATCTCCGCAAAAGCATCCGCTATTTAAAGGATACCAATGTGAAACCTTCCGACACCCTGAATTTCTAAGCTTTGGTCAAGGCTTCACCTGATCCCAGTTGATCTGATCCTTGGCGAAACGCTGCACGAAATCGGTCAGCTTCGCGTCCGCCTCGGCTTCCGTGATCTCCGCCTCGATCCAAGGCAATTTCAATTTCCCAAACCATGTGGATGTGGAAACGTAAGCCCATCGTTGGTCCATTCCTTTCAGCAAGCGGTCTTTCATGTCCACAAACGTACGACCGAAGTGGTCGTTCGTGATCCTGTCGTGCCCGACGAAGAAATAGTATGTCACGCAATCCAGCGGAAGGAACTCCGTCTGCTCCTCGTTGGTGGGGATTCTCTGCACACTGCGGAGACGCTTCACCACCACATGCCGACCGTTGCCGATATCAATCTTGAGGTCATTCGAGGAAGTGATGTTGTGCCCCTGCGCCGGCATGCAGCGTTCCGGGCGGTGGATCGAGTTATTGATGTCCGCGCCGGACAGAACTACGGACAAATCAATCCGATCCATCGCACTTTTTCCGTTCGAAAAATATTCACCGGGCCGCTCGCTGAAACACACCGCCTTCGCAAATTCGGTGTCCTTCGCCAAGGTGCCGGTTTCCGCCTCGCTGGCCGCGACCTCATTGAATTCCCAATTCCCATTCTTTTCCGGTAGTTCCATCCTCACGGCGGACTGCGCGACCTCGCCAGCCGAAGGTAGGAAATAGATCGAGCTCAGCGCGGCGATCAGGAAAACGGGCAGGAGCAGAGGGGTGGCTTTCATGATCCAGCAATGAATACGGTTTCCTCTTTCTTGGTTCCGCCTTGTTTCACGACATGTTCGCGGCGCAGGCGGCGTTTGGCGTTCTTTTTCCATGGCAAACCGCCCTCAAAAAGCGAATGCAGAACAAGCATCAGGAAAAGCGAGAACGGATAGAACAGCAGCAGACCCGACCAGTCGTGCCAAGTCGTGGCGGCCCACTTCGCGTTGCCGTTCTCTGCGATCACGAATATGGAGATCACCCGCAGCGAGTTGCCGATGATCGCCAACGGTAAGGCGGAGAGGAAAAGCAAGGCCTTTTGCCAGAGCCGGATTTTCGCCACATACGCCCAAGCGGCGGAAATCATCAGTAGCGCCATCAGCGAGCGGATGCCGCTGCATCCCGTGGCAATCTCAAGCGGTTTCCAATCGCCATGCACGGGCAGGATCGTGGTGCCCATCACCTTGGTCTCGACCCCAAAAAGCGAGGAGCCGTGGTGCGCCAGCGAGGTCGCGAGAAGCTGGAGATGCGTGGTGGCCTGTTGGAAACTGGGCAACGGCACCGCAAGCCAGAAGAAGAACAGCGGGAAAATCAGGATTTTCGCGACCCTCCAGCCCCACAGGAAATGGCAAGCCCCCCACAGCAGGAACGGCAACCCGCCCGCCGCGATGCGCGGCTGGAACGTCCGGTAGGCGATCGCGTAAAAAGCAGCCCCGGCGAATACCGCGATCAACCCGAGGAAGCTGCCCCGGTCGTTCGCTGCCGCCTCGCGGAGATCCTTGAAGCGGTAGATGATCAGCCCAAGGATCACGAAGGGAAACAGCAGGCCGTGCTCATAATCCCCGGTGGGATTCCAAGCTGCCTTGAGCCACTCGAAGACCGACATATTACGACCCGAATCGTATCGGGGCACGAACCCGAAGAACCAGATGACGATAACCAACGAGATAACCCCGGCGATGATTGCCAGCAGGTTCGCCTGGCTGAACCGGCCGGGTCCAGTCTTAGCCGCTTGGGTTGGAGTGCTTTCGTTCAAAAGTCAGATGAGCCTAAAATGGGTTTGATGCGCGCAAAGTATTGCCGACGGGGCGCTTACTGTCAACAATCCCCCCGCCCATGAAAATTATCAGCGGAACAGCCCATCGAGTCCTCGCGGGAAAAATCGCGGAATACATCGGCCAGCCCTTGGCCGACGTGGAGGTGGACGCCTTTCCCGACGGGGAGACCGCCGTGAAAATCAATGAGAACGTCCGCGGCGAGGACGTGTTCATCATCCAGCCCTCCTGCCCGCCCACGAACCACAACATCATGGAGCTGCTGATCATGGTGGACGCCGCCCGCCGCGCCAGCGCCGAGCGGATCACCGCCGTGATGCCCTTTTTCGGATACGCCCGCCAGGACAGGAAAGACCAGCCGCGCGTGCCGATCACCGCCAAGCTCGTCGCAAACCTGCTCACCTCGGCCGGCGTGAACCGTGTCCTTACCATGGATCTCCACGCCCCGCAGATCCAGGGTTTCTTCGATATCCCCGTGGATCACCTCTACGCGAAGCCCGCCCTCATCGGCTACCTCCGCGAGCGCCATCCCGATACCTCGAACCTCACCGTGGTCTCCCCGGACGTCGGCGGAGTGAAAATGGCCCGCGCCTATGCGGACGCCCTCGGCGCCGAGCTCGCCATCGTCGCGAAACATCGCATCTCCGCCACTCGCGTGGAGGCCATGAACGTGATCGGCGATGTCGAGGGTCGCGATGTCCTGCTAGTAGATGACATGACAGAGACCGCCGGCACCCTCACCGCCGCCGCAGATATCCTCCACAAGCACGGCGCGAGACGGATCTTCGCCGGCGTTTCCCATGCCATCATCAGCGAGCTCGCGCTCACCCGGCTCGCAGCTTCCGCCATCGAGGAGGTCATCACCACGGATTCCGTCCCCCAGGCCTGCGGCCCGAAAATCCAAGCCGTCTCCATCGCCCCGCTCCTCGGCGAGGCCATCCGCCGCATCAACGGCGGCCAATCCGTCACCTCCCTCTTCAGCGTCTGAGAAAAGCGTAGCTTGGGCTTCCAGCCCCAGTCCGTTCAGGGAGACGTCCCGCCTCCTTTCATCACATCGCACAGGGGGCTGGAAACCCCCTCAACGGCCTGGCGCAAGATGCGCCAGCTACAGCGCGGCAACCCTCACCGGTTCCCGCGCTTTTTCTTTTCCCCGCATCCGGCCTACAACATGCTTTCCCCGCCTCTAGCTCTTCCTTGAGGTTTAAAGTTTAAAATTTAAAGTTTCATGCCCACCACCCGCGACCAACTCCGCCTCGAAGGCTTCGGCCTGATCGACGAACGGCTCACTTACCTCCTCGGCTGCCTGCGCGATGCGCTTGCCAGCGCGGGGGAAACGGAGCTCCTCGCCTTCATGCCATGGTCTGGGAAAGAACCCGCCTCCGGCGAAATTCCCCCCGACGACCTCCCGAAGCTCTACTCCATCGGTTTTCAGCTCCTCAACATGATCGAGGAACGGGTCGCCGCCGAGATCCGCCGCGAGCGGGAGAAAGCCCTCGGCGCGGACTCGATCCGCGGACTCTGGCCGCAGGCGCTGCGCGATCTCAAGGCCATGGATCTCAAGCCGGAGGAAATCCTCGCCGTGCTGCGCGATGTCCACATCGAACCCGTTCTCACCGCCCATCCCACCGAGGCGAAACGCGAATCCGTCCGCGCCCGCCAGCGCGCGCTTTACGACGAGCTCGTCCGCAACGAATACCCGAAATACACCGACCGCGAGAAACGCCGCATCCGCGAGCGTGTCGTATCGACTTTGGAAACGCTCTGGCTCACCGCCGAGATCCACCTCGTCCGCCCGGACATCAGCTCCGAGCTGCGCAACGCGATCCATTACCTCCGCGACCTTTTCCCCACCGCGATCAACCGCCTCGACCTCCATTTCACCGAGGCCTGGCGTGACGCCGGGCTGCCGCTCGATCTCCTCCGCTCCGCGGGGAACATCCCGCGCCTCACCTTCGGCTCATGGATCGGCGGAGACCGCGACGGGCATCCGCTCGTCACCCCCGCCGTCACGGAGCACAGCCTCGGCGAGCTGCGCCGCGCCGCCTTGCAGCTTTTGGAAAGGGAGCTCCGGAACCTCGCCTCCCAGCTCACCGTTTCCCGCCAGCTCACGGATGTCCCGGAGGAGCTTCAGGAGCGCATCGATGAGCTGAGCTTCGTGATCGCGAACCAAGCGGACGTGAAAGACATCCTCGATCATCAGTCCGAGGAACCGTGGCGTCAGCTAGCCAACCTCATGGCCGCACTCCTTTCCGAGCAGATCGGCGGGAAAGAAGGCTACACCAGCCCGGCACATCTCACCGCGGATCTCGACCTGATCTCGCGCACCCTTTCCGCTGCCGGCTGCCGCTTGCTGGAGGAACAAGCGATCCGCCCGGTGCGGCACAAGATCGAGATGTTCGGCTTCCACCTCGCCACCCTCGACGTCCGCCAGAATTCCGAGTTCCATGATCTCGCGATCGCGGAAATACTGACCGCCGCAGGTATCGCGGACGGGGAAAATTTCCCGAAATGGCCCGAGCAGAAACGCCTCGCCTTCCTTAACGCCGAGCTCCAATCCTCCCGCCCCTTCCTCCACGATGGAGCGCGCATCGGCGAACACGCCGACAACGTCCTCGATACCCACCGCGTCCTCGTCCGCCACTGGAAACGCTCCGGCACCGCCGGTCTCGGCTCGCTCATCGTCTCGATGACCCGCCAGCTTTCCGACCTCCTCGCCGTCTATCTCCTCGCCCGCGAGGCCGGCCTCATGACCCACACGCCGGACGGCATGGCCTGCCCGCTGCCCGTCGTCCCGCTGTTCGAGACGATGGATGATCTCCACCACTCCCCCGGCATCCTCGCCGCCTTTCTTGACCACCCGCTCACCGCCCGTTCCCTGAAAAGCATGCCCAAGCCCGCCCAGCAGATCATGCTCGGCTACTCGGATTCCAACAAAGACTGCGGCATCCTCGCCGCGCAGGTCGCCCTCCAGCGCGCCCAGTCCGCGCTCACGCAGGTCGGCTTGGAAAAGGGCGTCGCTCTCTGCTTTTTTCACGGCCGCGGCGGCACGATCTCGCGCGGAGCGGGCCCCACGCATTGGTTCATGGCCGCCCTCCCGCACGGCGCGATGTCCGGCGCTTTCCGCATGACCGAGCAGGGCGAAACCATCGCCCAGAAATACGCGAACCTCGCCAACGCCACCTACAACCTCGAGCTCCTCCTCGCCGGCGCCGCGATCAACACCGCCCGCCACAAGCACCTCCCGGAAACTCCCGATCCCGCCGGCCCTTTCCTCGACGCCCTCTCGACTTCCTCGCAGAAAGCCTACCAAGCCCTCCTTCGCTCCGAGGGTTTCATCGATTTCTACCGCCAGGCCACGCCTATCGATGCCCTCGAAAACGCCCGCATTGGCTCCCGCCCCGCCCGCCGCACCGGGAAGAAATCCCACTCCATCTCCGATCTCCGCGCGATCCCGTGGGTCTTCTCATGGACCCAGGCGCGCTACTACCTGCCCGGCTGGTTCGGCGTCGGCTCCGCCCTTTCCGAACTCAAGGAATCCTCGCCGGAAAACTTCGCCGCTCTAAAGCAAGCCCTAGAGAAATCCACCTTCCTCTCCTACGTCCTCACCAACGTCGAGACGAACCTCGCCTCCGCCAACCTCGACCTCATGCGCGACTACGCCGCCCTCGTCACCGACCCGGAAATCCGCACCCGTTTCACGGAAACGATCACCGCCGAGTTCAACCTCACGCAAAGCCTTCTCGCCGAGCTTTTCGACGGCTCCATGGCGGATCGCCGCCCGCGCATGGCGAAAACCCTCGGCATCCGCGAAGCCCCCTTGAAAGTGCTGCACCACCAGCAGATCTCCCTCCTCCGCGAGTGGCGAGCCCTCATCGAAAAGGACAAGCAAACCGCCGCCGACGCCCTCCTCCCCAAGCTCCTCCTCTCCATCAACGCCATCGCGTCTGGGCTGCGGACGACGGGGTGAGGAAAGGAGGCGAACTCCCTCTTGCCAACCAAGCGTTCTGAAACCAAGATGACATCTGTGAAATCCAAGATCCTTATCCCCATCCTCGGTCTTTTTCTCGCATTCGCTGCCGACGCCCAGACCCCCTCCAGCCTGCGCATGGAGACGGAGATCGATGGCAAGGCCACCTATTCGGAGAAGGCTTCCAAGGAAAAGACCCAGGCACGGAAGCTCACCATCGAGGTCTCCAACACGGCGGACAAACCCGTCGCCGCGACGACCGTCCGCTGGGCGATCTACGGGCACACCATGAACGGCAACAAACTCGTCATCATCAAGCAAGGCAAGCAGGAGATCACCGTCCCGGCGCAGGGGAAATCGTCCGTGAGCAGCCCGGAAGTGAAAATCACCGGCAACAGGGAAGAAACCGTCGCCGTGAAAGCGCCTTCGAAAGGCAAGGGGAACTCCAAGGGCAAGAACAAGGTCACCTACAAGAAAATCCCCGCCGCGGGCCACGACTACTACGGTTACGGCGTCGAAGTCATTACCAACGGCAAGATCGTCGCCTCCGAATACAGCAAGCCCAGCATCGAAGATGACATGGGCCCCGGCCGCTGAGGGCGGTGGATGAATGTTGATTGATGATTGATGATTGATGATTGATAGAGCGAGTGGATAGCAGATGCCGGGAAGCTCACCATTTTACGGCTCTTCAGCAAAATCTGTGGGTGAATTTTGGTTCGGGAAGTTTTCCAAGTGTATGGAATAGAGTGATTTGCAGCAATTCAAAGCTGCGGTAGCCGT
>JAYTOE010000277.1:0-15927 GCA_043747935.1 Akkermansiaceae bacterium | reverse complement strand
ACGGCTACCGCAGCTTTGAATTGCTGCAAATCACTCTATTCCATACACTTGGAAAACTTCCCGAACCAAAATTCACCCACAGATTTTGCTGAAGAGCCTATACAAGCAGCAAATAGGATCACAATTATTGGGATATTTTTTGCGCTTTTGGGATGATCATCGGCAGATGTTTTCATTTGATCCTGTGCTCGCAGACTCGTTACACAACACTGAAGTATCTCAGGTGCCGTGGAGTGAAATCCGTCTGCCGCACAGCGACTTTCATGTGACTTGGGGAGATTTTGGGCAAGAATCATTTTGGATTGGTGACCTCGAATATGTTATTGATGGTGCCTATGTCCGCCGTGTCTCACAAGAAAGTCACCTTTTTCCAAACGATACGCTGCTAATCACTTTTACCTCTCAGCTGGTGTATCCATCATACAATGAAGCTGCAAGACAACGCGCAGCTAAAGGATTTCATTTTTCGGAACCAGTCTATGACTACGCCATTTCAGGAGCAAAAGCTGAAACAGTAGGGCAAGCAATCGAGAATGGGGAGGAAGAATTCCTTCGATTCTGCAATTCACTGGATGATAGCCTGTTTGAGGCAGCTCATGTTTGGGCTTCTGAACTTGATATCATTCCAATGGGTGAAAGAATTTTCCCGTTTCGTCAGAAGTTTGAAAGGGGGCGCGAAATTATTCGTGAATCAGTTCCTTTGCTTTTTAATATATTATTTTATCTTACACAGCGGCCAGGTGAGAGAGAAATCAAATTTCCAAATTCAGCGCCGCGAGGGCAAGTCGTCAGGCTAGCCAGCGAAAAGAACGATAAAGTTCGGCGGTCTATCAGTGAATCTCTTGCTAGAAAGGGATATTCGGAAATTACTTTTATACGCGAACCAGGGCTAACCAATGACAGATGCTCCAAGCCAAGTGACCGGACGATACGCGCCCACTGGCGACGTGGACATTGGAGGAATCAGCCTTATGGTGAGAATTTATCGAAGCACAAGTGGTTATGGATACAGCCAGTTCTTGTTAAGAAAGAGGAAGAGTTCAAGGTGGGCACTAAGCATAATGTGATCATTGATGCCGGTCAGGCTGAATAACCCGAGGATATGAGGATGATATTCGGTGGAGAAGGAGGATTGGCCGTTTCATAGTATTTTGAAACTCAGGTCAAGCTTACACCTCTGAGTCACGTTCTGTAAGGTTGCGGTGATCAATCGAATCGCGTGGGGAATAGCTCGTCCCAGCGACCTCCCACTTCTTGAAAATTCCTCGTGACATCAGCGCCTGAGAAAGTGATTTTTTGCCCAGATGTGAGGTCGATTTTCGGTCGGAAATGAATTTCAGGACTGTGTGGTGCTCTTCTTAGAATATGGCAACCGAAACCCTGATCGCGTAGAAGACGGGTATCCGATCCTTCGAAGAGTCCCATGAACCAACGGTTCCAATCCCAGAGACACACGGCTACGATATCAACAGGTGATTCCTCTTCCAGAATGGACGCAGGAAATGAAATCTTCATGTCTGTCGAGACAGGTTTGGAAGGATGCCACTTGATTTTGGAGGACTTGACCTGGACTCGCACGATTGATTTCCGTTCCCGTATGGAGACGTAAATATCGTCTGCAGCACCTTCGTCAAAAAGTGGCCGCCCTGGCTTGTGTCCCCTCAAGAGCAATTTGGAAGCAAAAGCATGAACAGCGGCTTCGCCACGATATTGAAGTTCAGAAGCCATGAATCTACTGGTTTTTGTTTTCGCGAGGAGCTGACCATTTTTCGATCCAAGGATTTATGGCATCGAGAGCGCGTCGCCTTGTTAAGGTTGCGCGCTTTCGGTCAGTTGCTGTGTCGAAGCTCATAGATGAGAGCCAGATTTTACAGTCTTGAAGCAGGATGATTGCGTGGATTTGTTCTTCGGGAGTTAATTTCGACATAAGGCACACTGAAAAAAGCCAACATTGAAGCCCGTCAACATTAATCTCGAGAAATGGTTCAGAAATCAAACAAGCTCATTTGCGGCGACTCCGCTCGCGGTAGTGTGTCTTCCAGCTTGGTGGTCTTGGGTTTGGGGTGTTTTTCCTTCGCCTCGGGTTTGGTGGAGTTCATCTCCAAGTGGGAGAGGATGGCTTTGGCGCGTTGTAGGACGGGCTTGGGGAGGCCGGCGAGGCGGGCGACCTGGATGCCGTAGGATTTGTCGGCGGGGCCGGGGAGGATCTTGTGGAGGAAGATGATTTCCTCGTTCCACTCGCGGACGGCGACGTTGCAGTTCACCACCGCCTCGCGGGTGTTGGCGAGGTCGGTGAGCTCGTGGTAGTGGGTGGCGAAGAGGGTGCGGCATTTCACCTCGTCGTGGAGGTGCTCGGCGACGGCCCAGGCGATGGAGAGGCCGTCGAAGGTGGCGGTGCCGCGGCCGATTTCGTCTAGGATGACGAGGGATTTCTCGGTGGCGTGGTTGAGGATGAGGGCGGTTTCCGACATCTCGACCATGAAGGTGGATTGGCCGCGCGAGAGGTCGTCGGAGGCACCGACGCGGCAGAAGATGCGGTCGGCGAGGCCGATGGTGGCGGCATCGGCGGGGACATAGGCGCCGATCTGCGCCATGAGGGTGATGAGGGCGAGCTGACGGATGTAGGTGGATTTCCCGGCCATGTTGGGGCCGGTTAGGATCTGGAGGCGTGAGCTTTCCGGGAGGAGTTCGGTGTCGTTGGGGACGAACTTGGTGTCGGTGAGTGTCTGCTCGAGGACGGGGTGGCGGCCGTTGGTGATGATGAGTTCGGTGCCCTGCGTGAGGACGGGGCGGGTGTGGCGGTGGAGCTGGGCGGTCTCGGCGAGGGAGCATAGGACATCGATCTCGGCGATGGCGGCGGCGGTTTCCTGGAGGGGGCGGAGGTGGGTGACGACCTGCTGGCGGAGGCCTAGGAAGAGTTCGTATTCGAGCTGTTTGGAGCGTTCCTCGGCGCCGAGGACTTTGTTTTCCATTTCCTTGAGCGCGGGGGTGATGTAGCGCTCGGCGTTCGACATGGTTTGCTTGCGGGTGTAGTCGTCGGGGACTTTGGCAAGCTGGCTGGTGGTGATCTCGATGAAGTAGCCGAAGACGTTGTTGAACTTGATCTTCAGGGAGTCGATGCCGGTGCGCTTGCGCTCGTCTTCCTGGAGGCGGGCGATCCAGTCCTTGCCGCCGCGGGCGGCGGAGCGGAGTTCGTCGAGCTCGGGGGAGTGGCCGTCGCGGATGATGTTGCCGTCCCTTACATTTGCCGGGGGCTCTTCGGATAAAGCGGCTTCTAACAGGTCAGTGAGTTCTGGGAGGGGGTGGAGGTGGGAGAGGATTGTTGATTGATGATTGTTGATTGATGATTGGAAGAGCGTGGATAGGTCTTCGACCAAGGTGGGGATTTGTTTGAGCGAGATGCAGAGGGACTGGAGGTCGCGGGGGTTACCGGAGTTTTGGGATAGGCGGGAGGTGGTGCGCTCGATGTCGCGGATGTTTTTCAGGGACTCGCGGGCTTTGGATAAAAGGAACGGCTCGGCTAGGAGGGCGGCGATGTTTTCCTGGCGGGCTGTTAGGGTTTCGATTTCGCGGAGGGGGTGGAGCAGCCAACTACGGAGGAGGCGCGCGCCCATGGGGGTCTGGGTGCGGTCGAGGACGTGGAGCAGGGTGTGCTTGGGGCCGGAGCGGGACTCGATGAGATCGAGGTTGCGCTGGGAGGCTTGGTCGATGAGGACGTGTTTGCCGTTTTCTAACAGGCGGGGCGGGTTGAGGTGTTCGCAGGGGCGGCGGAGTTGGTGTATGAGGTAATGCAGGGCGGCTCCTGCGGCGGCGGAGGCGGCGGGGAGGTTTGCGCAGCCGAAGCCGTCGAGCGAGTGGACGTTGAAATGCTTTTTCAGGAGATCCGTGGCGTGCTCGGGCAGGAAGGTGTAGCCATCGTAGGGGAGGGCGTGGGGGTGGTTTTCCGAGAAATCGGCGATCTGGTGATCGGGGATCAGCAACTCGGAGGGGGAGATGCGGGCGAGTTCGTCGAGGAGCTGGGCAGCGTCCGCGAACTCGGCGATGATGAACTCGCCGGTGGTGTGATCGATGGCGGCGAGGCCGTAGTTCGATTTGGTTTTCGAGAGGGCGGCGAGGTAGTTCGGGCGCTGGTCGTCGAGGAGAGTTAGATCATCGATGGAGCCGGCGGTGAGGATGCGGGCGATTTCCCTATCGACTAATTTCCCGGGGATGGCCTCGGAGGTTTGCTCCGCGATGGCGACGCGTTTTCCCGCCTTCAGGAGGCGGGCAATGTAGTTCTGCGCGGCGTGGTAGGGGACACCGCACATGGGCGTGCCGCCGCGTTTCGTGAGGGCGACGTTGAGGATCGGCGCGGCGGTTTTCGCGTCCTCGAAGAACATCTCGTAGAAATCGCCGAGGCGATAGAAGAGGATGATGTCGGCGGGCAGGCTTTTCCTCATGGCGAGGTATTGAGCCATCATGGGGGTGGTGGTGCCGGACATGAATCAATGCTGCGCATTGAAAGCTCAAAATTCAAAATTCAAAATTCAAAGAAGAGAAGAGAAGAGAAGAGTCGGCGGAATCGGGGGTTGTGATTTTTCCGGGAGCTATAAAGATGGGTGCGTGAAGGATTTGAGGAAAGTGCGGGACGTAGTGTTCGGAGGGATCGATTTCGAGGGGGCCGGGGCGCAACGTGGAAAAGAGGATTGGCCGGTGCAGATCGGAATGGCGACGTGGTCTCTGGATGGCGGATACAGTGATTTTTTCGTTTCGTTCCTGAAGTGCGAGGGTCAGGTGGACTGGTATGCGAAGAAGATACACGGGATCGATGAAGGGCAGTTGGCCGGCGCGCCGAGCTTGCTTTCGCTCTGGCCTGAGGTGAACGGACGGCTGGGGGACGGGGCGGTGCCGGTGGCGCATGCGAAGGGCACGGAGAAACGTTTCCTGCGGATTTTTCCCGGAAATCCTTTCGATCCGTGGGTTGATACCTTGTTGCTGGCGCGGGCTGCGCTGCCGGATTCGAAGAAGCATTCGCTCGGCACGTTTTGTGAGGACGTGGGCGTGGCCGACAAGGTGCGGGAGCTTGTGCCGGGGCGCGATTGGCACGATGCGCTGTTCGATGCGGTGGCGAGTTTGGTTCTGTTAGAATGGATTGTGAAGCGCTACGGCCTAGAGGATCTGCCGCTGTGGGCGCTGGTGGCGCCAAACAACGGCGCCTGGCACCGGCTGCGCAAAGCGATGATGTGACCGAAACCTGAAACCCTAAACTTTAAACCCTAAGGAAGATGATGAGGCGGGCTTTGCAGGTTTTCTTCGGGGTGTTGTCCGCCGGGCTGATCGTTTTCGCGGTGACGCGCGAGTCGCGAAAGCCCGCGCTGCCGAGGTGGGAGCAGCAGGCTGTGATCCTTGATGGATCCGTGGAGAAACCCGAGACGCGCAAGGATGAGGCCACCGACACCGCGCTGATCCGAGGCTTGCTGAAGGAGGATCTTTCGCACCGGGAGTTCGATTTTTCCGTGGTGGTCGCGGCAGTATCCGGGAAAAAAGTTTTGCCGTCCAAGGGCAGAGAATCGCGTGCCCGGGTGAGCGCTGCGATCACCGCTGTGATGGACAGGCTGCTGGTCGAGATGAACGCTGAAGGATCGCCGATCCGGGGTTTGCGGCGCATCAACGAGGGATCGCGATTTTTCGAGGACGGCTTGCTGGAGAGTTTGGAGAAAACGGAGGGAATTACCTGCGGCATACCGCCCACCCGGGAAGGCTCGGCACAGCGATCCGGCTATCCCGACCTTCGGATCACCGACGAGGCGACCGGCGATGTCTATTACCTCGATCCGAAACTCATGGAACGGGGCTCGGCGGAAAGTAGCCTGCGGACCTTCTATTTCGAGCCGAAGGACAACACCCTTAAAATCACCGACGACGCGACGCATCTGCTCATCGGCATCGAGCACGACGGCAAGGACGGCGAATGGGAGTTCCTCGGATACCAGCTCGTGGATCTGAGCGGGCTGAAGGTGAGACTGAAGGCGGAGTTCCAGGCGTCGAACCGTGATATCTACCAGGAGCCATCGGTTCTTGAAAAGCGGGGCTCCGCCGGAAAGGATGGCGGCGGATGACAAAGTCCTCTTCGAAGCGAACCAGCGGATCTGTGGCGATGGACGATTACCTCGAGCAGATCCTGCATCTCATCGAGGAGAAGGGCTATGCGCGGGCGGTGGACATTTCCACGAATCTCGGGATCTCCCAGGCGAGCGTGACGAACATGTTGCGCAAACTCGACGGCGAGGGCTTGGTGAAACACGAGAAATACCGCGGCACCGTACTCACCGAGGACGGCCGCCGCATCGCTCGGGCCATCGTTGAGCGGCACGAGACGCTCACCCGTTTCCTGCGGCTCTTCGGGCTGGACGAGGAGACGATCTACCGCGACGTCGAGGGCATGGAGCACCACGTTTCGCGCCCGACCCTGGAAGTGATACGCGCCGTAGCCGATGCGTTGGAGGGCGACGCCGGCCTCCTGGCCGAGGTGAAAGAGAGAATCCAGCTCGCTGGATCCCGCTAAATTGCGGGGTAGGGGATTTGTCTAAATTCCCTAAGGATAAATTTTACGATCCGGTAACTTTCCGTCTAGCCAATCCGGCGGATCTCGCTCAGTGTTTCTGATGGGTTCGGCATTGGTTGCCGTTATCCCGCATCAAACCAAAACATCCAAAAGCAATGCAAACCGCAAACGTCAATCTGCCCGTCACCGTGACAGTCCGGCACGAAAGTGTGACCGATTCACTCCGTGAACACGCCCAGAAAAAAATCGAAGGACTGCACCTCGATTACCCGAAAATCATCGAGGCGAAGGTGATCCTGGACGTCCAGAAAAACCGGCACATTGCGGAAATTATCCTGTTCTGCACAAACCACATCACGATCGAGGCGCATACCGAGGGACGTGACATGTATGTGGCGCTCGACGAGACCATCGAGAAGATCGCGCGGCGCATGCGGAAGCACAAAACCCGCCTACTCAAGAAAAGCCGCCCGCACCGCAACGAGTCGATCCGCTACATCGAGGAGCGCTACTTCACCGATGAGGCGATGGATCACCCGGAGGATTCCGCGCACGATCCCGAACCGTTCATCATCCATCCCGACAAATACGCGGTGAAGACGATGTTCAAGGAAGACGCGATCATGGAGCTGGAACTGACGGATCGTCCGTTCGTGCTCTACAAGAGCGCCCGCCGCCACTGCCTGACCATCATCTACCGCCGTAAGGACGGTGAATACGCAGCGCTCGATGTGAACGCCTGATTTAAACTCCTAAACATCTCCAAGGGGGGCGGCCATGTTGCCGCCCCCTTTTTTCACTTCCGTTCGCGGATTGCGCTTACCGTGTCATCGGGAAAATCCCAGCAGATGAATCCGTGAAGCGTTGGATCAAGGGCGAGGCGATCGAGATCAGGAAGTAATGCGCCAACTCACCTACCGGGAACGCGGCGCAGTTCCCACGGGATTGAGTTTGATAGCATCTTCAGGAAGCAAAGCCCCGGCCTGAATCCACTCTCGTAGAACGGCCATTTCACGGCGCGATATTGCGTGACCTGTTGGCGGCATGGCACCGGCTTGGTCGTCGGTAAGCGTGGTTACCAGGTAGAACCGGCTTTGCTCGGGTTTCCCAGGAACGATCAGATTCCCAGGGCTGATCAGGGACGCCAGAGCTGTGGTGTCGTTAAGCGAGGGCATCTCGGGCAACCGGTTTTCTGCATGGCAATGGACACAGTTGCGTTCCAGCACCGGCTTGACCCGTGCGAAGGACGCGTCCGCATTATCCTGATTCTTAAGCGGAGATTGAGACGCGCAGGAAACGGTGAACAACAGGGCGCCAAGTGTTAAATGGATGCGCGAAATCGGCAGAGTTGTGGGTTTCATGAGGGCACGGTAGGTCAGAGTTTCACGAGCAGATGCTTGATCGGATCGGTGGAACTGAGAATGAACATCGCTTGGTGGATAGGACAACAACCCTTTCTGGGGATTTTCCTCTGACTCGTCCTGAAGTTCCTTGCTTGCGCCATCGGAAAAGGGGTGTTTGTTTTCCCTTATGTCCAAGCCCTACCCGACGATCATCCCCGGACTCCGCAGCCCATCTGAAATGGTGGGGGGGATCGTCTATTTCGGACGCATGCTCGACAAGATCCGGCTTCATGCGGAAGGCAAGCTCCCCGAGGAATGGGCGACGATGGTCGGCGACAGCCACGCGGGTAGCTTTGATTCGCGCTGTTGCTCGTTTCTGCACATCGACTACTCCGATCTCACGAGCGAAACACTTAAAGGCGGCAACGATGATGAGTTGTTAGAATGGGCGTTCGTGAAAGGCCGCAAGCCCGGCGCGGACGAGATCGAAGTCTGGAACGGCTTCATGATGAAACGCGGCTGGCGCGACTCCGCCTCGCAGCGGGTGAAGGAACGTCTCAAGGAAATCGGCCTGGAGCCGGACACCGTGGCGACCATGTTTGAGTTCATCGATTTGGATGAAGGGCGGCGTTAAGGCACCTTGCCGAAAAGCTCCTTGAGGTATCCGGGCGTGAGGACTTCCGGGGCGATGATGGGTTCCTCATCGGGGATCAGGAGGACGTTGACAGGTATCGCTGAACGTCCGAGTTCCTGGAGCTTCGCCTCGATGGCGGGGTTCGCTGCGGTCTTGTCGGCTTTCAGGAAAACGATGCCCTTCTCCTTGGCCAGCGCGAGCACCTCTTTGGTGTAGGCGACCTTCTTGTTCACCTGGCAGGTGAGGCACCATTGCGCGGTGAAATCGATGTAAACGGGCGTGCCTTCGGAAAGCAGCTCTTCAACCTTTTCCTCGGACCATGGCTGCCAGATATTCTGCTTTTCCTTGGGCAGCGCCATGACGGTCCCCGAGATCGCGAAGACAGCGGTGAAGGCGAGGGCGGTGGCACGGACTTTCCCGGATTTATGGGGGAGGTTCCAGCGCCCGTAGATCCATGCAGCCGCAGCGATCAGGCTGAGTCCTAGAAGGGGAGCGAGCAGGGCTTCCTGGCCGATCAGGCCGGAATAAACCCATAGCAGATAAGCCGCTGTGGCGAAGAGAAGGAAGGACATCGATTGTTTGAAAGACTCCATCCACGCGCCGGGGCGGGGGAGTTTTTCCACAAGATGCGGCAGCAGCGAAAGTGTTAGATACGGCACGGCGAGACCCATCGCCATCGCGCCGAATGCGGGGAAAAACTGGTAGGCGGGAAGAGCCATCGCGGCTCCGATCGCGACGCCGAGGAAGGGTGCGGAGCAGGGTGTGGCGACGACCGTGGCCAGCACTCCGGAGAAAAAGGAACCCGAGTGGCCGGTCTTGGTCTGGAGCTTGCCGCCGACCGATGTAGCGGAGGCACCGATTTCAAAAAGCCCGAACATGTTCAGTCCGAGGATGAACATGAGCAGCAGCAGGATCACGACGACCCATGGATCCTGCAACTGGTATCCCCAGCCTTTCAGATCCGTGCCGTTCTTGAGAGCAGCGGCGCGGATCGCGAAAAGGATGCCGCTGAGCACCGCGAAAGAAGCGAGCACTCCGAGAGCGAAAGTGACACCATGCAGCGCGATCGAGCGCCGGTTTTCCCCCGCCTGTTGTACGAAGCCCATGATCTTCAGCCCGATCACCGGAAATACGCAGGGCATGAGGTTCAGGAGCAAGCCTCCGAAGAACATTCCGCCGAGGATCGGCAGTAGCTTGGAAAACGGCACCGCCTCGGCGGGTGGTGCGGAGATTCTCGTTTCAGGGATCAAGAAGCTGGAAGAACCCACCACAATCCCGGAGACCGCGTTTCCCTGCGGTATGGGGTCGTCGAGCATGTCGGTCAGTTTGCGTTTTAGGGTGATCCGCACGCCGTTCTCGACGGACTCCACCTTGCCGCCGTCCGAAAGGGGGTTCAGATAGGGTTGGTTAGGGATGAATTCCGTGGGCAGTGCATCCATTTTCGGAAGCTGGAGCATGATCGCATGCGGTGAAGACTTCGTGGATTCAGCGCTGATCCCCGTGGGCGAGGGGTGTGCCTTCGGAATCTGGAGCCGAGCGGCGCGAAAAAGCTCGATTTGCCCGGCATCCGTCACGGACTTCTCAGTCACCGGCAAGTCGATGGAGAATTTGGCCTTCTCATCGTCGCATGACATCTCGCAGATCTGCCACTTTGCATTCGCGCTGAACGTGAAGGTATCGCCCGGTGCGAGGGTGGCGGGAGGGGTGATCTCGATCAGCAAAACGGGCGAGCCGGTGTAGATGAAGCTTTTACCATTGAAGCCCTCCTTCACCTCGGGGACGGGCCACTGGATGTCGCCTGCCTTCGCCCCGGCGGGAAGTTTCCACTCGATAGACGGCGGGAGCTCGACGCCGCCGGTGTTCAGGTAGTAGCTGTGCCACTTCTCCGGATGCTCCAGTTTCAGTGCGACGGTGAACGGCTGCCCGGGCGCTACCGAAGTGACCTCAGGAATGAGGCTGGAGACGGACTTTGGCTTTTCCGCTTGGAGGAGAGTGGCGGTGGCGAGCAGGGCGATCAGGAAACGCATGCCCTTATGAGAAACCGCGCCGGGGTTTCATCCAATTAAAATGAAAGGCCGCAGGGAAAAGTTCCCGGCGGCCTTTCGCTGAAAGCTGTTTTATGCTCCTAGTAGCCGTTGTTGTAATTACGGCGTTGTTCCTGATCCTGAGCGTTGCCGTAAAGCGCACCGGCGCCGCCTCCCGCCGCGGCACCGATGGCAGCTCCTTCGAGGGCGTTGCCCCCCTGATGGCCAACAATGCCTCCGAGCACAGCACCCGCAACAGCGCCTGTGACCGCGCCGCGTTGAGTGTTAGGGCCGCTGGGTTCGGCACAGTTGGAGAGAGCGAAGGCGCAAAGGCCGGACACAATGATAAGGTTCAGTTTTTTCATGGTTTGTGTTTGTTTCGGAGACAATAAATAAGCCCGTATCAGTGAATATCAAGCCATTAGAGGGAATTTTTTCACAGAGTCGCACGTGCCTTCGCGTATGGCAGCCTGACCGGTGAGCCGAGGTGAGTGACGGTGGAGAACGGAGCCAGGTTCGTGCGCCCCTCCGCGTCGATGCTGCCGACGAGGCAGATCGGCTTCGGCCCCGGCAGCGAGTTCGCGAAGCGCACGCGAGCGAGCTTGTCCATGACTTCGATGTCGGAGAGGTGGATGGATTTCATGGGGCGGCGGATGATAGCACGGAATACATGGCGCGTCGGGAAAAGCTGCTTGGATCGCGAGACTTTCCTGCAAAACATCGCTCCCATACCACGTAACAGGAAAACCCATGAAACCAACCACCGCCCGCCTCCTGCTCCTCGGAGCCACCTTGTCCTCCGGCCTGCTGCAGGCCGAGGTGAAGCCCAATATCCTTTTTTCCGATGGAGCTGTGCTTCAGCGAGAGCAGAACGTCCCTATCTGGGGCACTGCGAACGATGGTGAGAAAGTCACCGTCGATTTCGCCGGACAAACGGCCACCACCACGGCGCAGGGCGGCAAATGGAAGGTGGAGCTGAAACCCCTCAAGGCAGGCGGCCCGTTCTCGATGAAAATTTCCGGCGACAACGAGGTCACGGTAAACAATGTGCTGGTCGGCGAGGTTTGGGTAGCTTCCGGGCAATCGAACATGGAGTGGACGCTCAACGCCTCATTCGAAGCCGAGATTGAAAAGCCCAAGGCGGACTTCCCGGAGATCCGCATGATCACAGCCAAGAAGGTGGCGTCGCTGGTGCCCCTGAATGAGATCGAGGGAAGCTGGCAGGTGTGCTCCCCGCAGACGGTGGGTGGTTTCTCGGCGGTGGCCTATTATTTCGCCCGCGATCTGCATGCGAAACTCGGCGTGCCAGTGGGCATCATCAGCACCTCATGGGGTGGTACGCCCGCGCAGGCATGGACGAGCGCCGAGGGCTTCGAAGGCTATCCGGAGCTGAAAGGCTACGCCGACCAACTGAAAGCCGCCGCAGAGAAACCGCCAGAAAAGGGGCCGGGGCCGCATTTTCCGGGCGCGCTCTACAATGCCATGATCGCCCCCGTCGTACCCTACGGCATGAAAGGAGTGATCTGGTATCAGGGCGAGTCGAACGCCGGGCTATCGAAGGAATACCAAACCCTTTTCCCTGCCATGATCGCGGACTGGCGCACGAAGTGGAAGATGGGCGATTTCCCGTTCCTCTACGTCCAGATCGCACCCTTCAAGGGCCAGCCGCCCGAGATCCGCGAGGCGCAGTTCCTCACGCTCGCCAAATCCAAGAACACCGCGATGGCGGTGACCACGGATTACGGCGACGCGAACGACATCCATCCGAAGCAGAAGGAACCCGTCGGCCACCGCCTGTCGCTGGCCGCGCGCGCCTTGGCCTACGGCGAGAAAATCGAGTATTCCGGCCCGCTCTACAAAAGCATGAAGGTCGTTGGGAATGATGTGGGGATCTTCTTCGATCACATAGGCGACGGGCTTGTCGCGAAGGATGGTGAACTGAAGGGCTTCACCATCGCGGGTGCGGATGGAAAATTTGTCCCGGCGAAGGCGGAGATCAAGGGCGCGAACGTCGTGGTCTCAGGGGAAGGTGTGACGGAACCCAAGGCCGTGCGCTACGGCTGGGATAACGTCCCGGACGTGAACCTTTTCAACAAGGAAGGCCTGCCCGCCTCGCCGTTCCGCACGGACGTCCAATAAATCCTCAACGGGTCTCGGGGCGCATCCGGTAATGGATGCCCTCGATGGCTTGTCTGGCACCCGGATCGCCGGGATGGATTTTTAGATATTGGCTGAAGTTTTCCAAGGCTTGCTCCAGCCTGCCCTTTTCGACGAGCAGCATACCCTGCTCGTAAACGGCGAGCATGAGATCGGGTTCGGCGGCGACGGCCAGGGTGAGGGCTGCGAGCGCTTCGTCCTTTTCGTCTCGAAGGCGCAGGACGTGACCCAGTGCGTAGTTTGCCCGGGCATCATCGGGAGTCAGTGAAACAGCCTTTCTTGCGGCGGCGAGCGCCTCGTCGGGACGACTATCTTCTAACAAGGCCAGGGCGTATCCGCAGTGGATCTCCGACCTTTCGTCGCCTGTTTCCAAGGCGGACTCGTAATGGGCGATCACCGCTGTTAGATCTCCGGAAGAGGCAGATTCCGACGCTTTCAGGAGAAATCCGTCCGCCTCGCCGAGGCCGATTTGCTCGAGTTTCTCGGTGGCTTTCCGGGCATCCTCATGACGACCGAGGGCGTTGAGCACGATCACGTAGAGCTGCCATGTTTCGGCATCCTTCGGATTTTCGGTGAGTGAGCTTTCGGCGGCGGTGAGAGCTTCGTCGAGGCGTCCGGCTTGGATTGCGTCCACGGCGGCGTTGTAGAATTCGATGCTTGGAGCGGGCATGGCCGCGAAGGTAGGGGAGCGCTGACGGATTCCAAGGCCGAAAGGAAGCATACGCGGATATGAAAATTACGGCTTGTCTGGACGTATCCCGGCGGTTCCCCTTTGATTTCCGCACACGTGAGCCAGAAACATTCCGCAACTCCGCCCGCCGACCTTGAGATCAAGGACGCTCAACTTATCTTCCACCGGGTCTGGCAGGAGTTGGAGGAATCGTTCGGCGTCGAGAACCTGCGTTTCCCCAAGGAGCTGATCCTGCTGGGCGGCGCACCGGGCTCGGGTAAGGGGACGAACACGGATTTCATCCGCCAGGTGCGTGGCATCGCGGCGGAGCCCATCGTTATCAGCCAGCTTCTCGATTCCCCGGAGGCGCGCAAAATCAAGGCCGGCGGCGGCATGGTCGGCGATGAGGAGGTGCTGCGTTTGCTTTTCCATGAACTGCTCAAACCCGAGTTCCGCGACAGCGTGGTGCTCGACGGTTTCCCCCGCACCAACGTGCAGGTGGAGTGCCTGAAAATGCTCTACGACCGGATGGTTTTGCTGCGCAGGCAATTTTCTGCCAGCCCTCAGGCACACCAGTTCCGCCAGCCTGTTTTCCATATCATGGTGCTCTTCGTGGACGAGGCGGAAAGTATCGTCCGCCAGCTCAAGCGCGGTCAGGAGACGCTCGCCCACAATGCGGAAGTGCGGCATGCTGGGGTGGGGGAGTTGGATGAGGAAAGGGCAACGGACTTCGACCCCGACCTAGCCCGGAATCGCTACCGCACCTTCAAGGAGAAGACCTACGACGCGCTCGTCTCGCTGAAACAGATCTTCCACTACCATTTCATCAACGCCCAGGCGCCCGTCGATGAGGTGCGCCGCAACATCATCCGCGAGCTCGATTACCAAAGCTCCCTTGAGCTCGATCCCCGCACCTACGACACCCTGCGCCACATCCCGCTGGCAGATGAGATCGTGGTCCAGGCTCGGCAGGAACTCGTCAACCGGCTCGACGGATACCAGGTTGAGCAACCGGAGATTTTCCAGAACGTGGTCGATTTCGTGCAGGAAAGGATGATGCCGGTCATCAAGCGCTACGCCGTCACCGGCCGCGCCACGATCAACACGGAGGACACCCTTTTCCACGACACCCTCGCCGTGGCTATGCTGATCGATATTTTCTCGGAGCGCGGCTTCCAGGCGATGGTCGACATCCACCGCCTCGAGATCCCGGAAAAGGTCGATCTCACCACCGGCGAGATCACCACCCGCCACAAGCGTGTCTATCGCATGACCATTTTCTTCAGCGGCTCGAAAATCAGGCGGGGTTGAGTAGCGGAGAGAAGGCCATTAGCCGACCAATGGTTCGCGGGCTTTTGCCCACAGTGTTTGGAAGAATCCCCTTCTACCACATGACCCGTAGCCAAACGATGCTCTATCTAACTTCGGATTTCGGGTTTAAATTTTTAGCCGTCCGACCTGGATTCCAACGCCTGCCGCAAGCCGGCGAAAGCCTCTTCCGCCAAGGGTGTGGCGTGGCGATCCAGAAAATGTAACAATGCATCGCAGCGTTCCCGGGTGTCCACACCCCGGCGCTTCGCCTCGGCTAGGAATTTCGGGATGATCTCGCCCAGCAACTCCAGGTGCAGGCGGTCATTGCTGGTTTTCTCCGGATCGTCGCGATGATGCCAGGCGTGGAGCTTGCCGATGAACAGCGAAAGCGGATCAAGCAACGGAATCCCCTCCACCTCCACCCCGAAACCATACGGACGATCCGGCCCGTCATCCACCCACGGCAGAGCTTCGAGGACTTCGACCTGGGTTGCCCGGCCATCGCAAAGCTCGATGGGAGCCACGTAATTGTTGCCCAGCCCGGGTGGTTCCTTTCGCTTGATGGAGACAAAACCCTTGATGGTGACACCCTCCATCTTCAGAGCTTGGACAACCGCTTTCGCGGCAAGGCGAGTGCCGCGCAGGTCAATGTCCTTGCTAAACATCGGGGAGCCATTCCCGACATCGAACGCGCGCGCCCATGCCCCGACGGCCAAGCCCCCTATGAGCACATATTCCCCACCGGCATCCTCTGCCACCGCCCGCAACGCCTTGCTGAAATCGGCTAAACTGACAATCCGCTCCATCGGTATATGGGGATTTTCTTTGTGATCGGTTTCTGACGAAGAGCCGAAGACCAATCAATCCTCAACGGCCCGGCCTCCATCATCTGCCGCGCCTCTTCCCATGCCTCCGGCGAATTCCGCCATGCGACACGGGCTGCGTGCTCCTCGGCCACGAGCCGCTTGTGCAGCTCGCTGCCCCATTCCGTCTCGATGACTTCGATACCATCCACGATTCGACACTCGCACACTTCCACCGCCTCGGCAAACCCGGGTGTGATTTTTTTCGGTGTTTCTCATGCGGTTAGACCGTTTGCCAAAAGTCCGTGCGTTTAAGTGAGCTTGACCGTGCTCCCGCAGATTCAAGATTCCCGGAAAATTAACGGAATCCTTTTGACTACGGGGAATGGCTGGGTAGGGTGGGGGCATGTCAGGTAAGAAAGGAACGAAGCGTTGGCTCAC
>JAYTOE010000276.1:0-5754 GCA_043747935.1 Akkermansiaceae bacterium | reverse complement strand
GGGATCGCCTCGTTAGAAATTGAAAGCATTGACGAAGGAATCGCCCCGCGAGGAAATTCCGGCCCGGCCATTTCGAAGGAAAACTTCGGTTCATGCCCGGTGTGGAAATAAGTGAGTTCAACTTTTCTCCAGCCAGCAGCGAGTTCCACACTGCCTTCCAGTTGTTTCACTCCCCGGCGGTTGCTGGGTTCTTCTTGGACGATGGACTGGCCGTCGATGACGAGCGAGCCGCCATTCATTTCGAGGAAAAATTGGTAAGCCCCCGGTTTCGCAAGGTTCACCCAGCCTGCGTATTTCACTGCGATCTGATGGTGGACGCCGGTCATACTCGCCAAGGCGAAATCCTTCACTCGCCCGGCGGTGTGCGCCTTTACGTTTTCACTCGTCAGCCCTTCATAGACGGCACCCTCATACAACGTGTAATCAAGATGCCCCGGCACGCGGGTGTCTTGCAGCAAGAAATGAGAGATTTGCTCAATCTCTTTCTGCGGCAACTGCATATTTGGCATCCGCCCGGAAGGACGGCTCGCGTGGGGATTTTGCAGAAATCCCGTCAAGCTCTTGAAGCTGTATTTTTTATCCAAGGCACCCAGCGGCACGGAATTCTTGGAAGGCAACTCCACCCCTCTATCGTCGCGTGGCGAGTGGCAGGCGACGCAGCCGCGGGAATGGAATAAGGTCTTCCCCTGCTGCGCGGCCACCGCATCCGGTGCCTGCGGCGAAAAATTATTCTCCTTCAAGGATAACAAAAAGTGGGTGAGCGCGACTGAAGCATCTTTTTTCTCCGCGCCGCTTAACTGACCGAGCACATCCGGCATCGTGGTGCCGGGCTTGGTGTCGTGCGGATCATGAATGAACGCCTCAAGATAAGCCGGGTTCACCCGCGAGCCTACGTCCCCGAGCCGCGGTGCCTTCTTGGACAGCGCCGCCAACGATGATTCGCCGCTGTGGCAGGCCGCGCAATTCAACTCCTCGATCAAAACTTGCCCCTTGAGCGCGGGCTCCAGTTGACTGGTCGTCAGTCCGGGGAAAATCGGCTCAGCCAACAGAACTGGAGCAGCGAGGAGAAGCAGCAACGAACTGAGATGGATGGGTGAAAAAGATTGAAGCATAGCTGGAGTCTGGAGATGGGAAATTAAGATGAAAAATCATCGCAGATTATCTCCCGTTATTTTGGCTTGGCAATCGGCGGGAGGAGAAGGGGAGGTGCGCCGGTGATTTGCAGTTTCTTCTCCTTGATGGACAAAACCAGCGCCGTGGCTGCGGTGGCCGCGAGGCGCGGAGCTGCCGTGTAGTCCTGCGGGTTGTTGTCCCGGTTCGGTTGGTAGTAGAAGCTGCCGTCCGCGCATTGGCTCAAACTGAACGCCCAGCGGTTGTGATCCATCAGCTTCCGCAAGCTGGCGGGATCCGTCGCCGCACCAAGGCCAGTCCAGACCAAGCCTAACAATGGGCAGCCGTGGGTATCGATGAAGGTATCGGGATGTTCACCAATGCATAGGGCGTTGCGTTTGGAAAATGAGGTAAACTTCGGATTAGCGGCGGCATCCACGAAATGGGCGACGGCGGAGGCTCCGGTGCGGCCCATATCGGCGTAGCCATCTCCACCCACGTCATCGGCATACCAGACGTAGCCGATCTCGTTGGTGCCTTTGGCGATGAACTCGTGGGCGGCGTTGATGCGCGCGCGATCCACGGTGAGTCCGCAGCGTTCCATTAGAGACCATGCGGTCATGGCTTGTGCGGTGGTGATGTTCATCCCGCCATAGCCGTTTGCACCCTTCGTGTAGAAACCATGGCCGAACCCGCCGGCGATGTGCTCAGTCTCCGGTGGCGAGATCTTGCCCTGCTGGGCCAACACCAGCCACTGATTGATTTCCTCCAGCTCTTTCAAGACCCATGTTTCACGGGTGATGAGGTAATACTCGGCCAGCGCCGTCCCATAGAGGGTGTAGTCCCACATAGGCAGGCCTCTCGATTCTGTCCCGCCCGTGCGCCCGGCCATAAATTCCATCGCTTTCTTGATCACGGGCATGTAGCGCTTGTCGCCGCTGCCTAGCAAAGCCATGGCGGCGAAGGCGTTGATGTGGGGGCGTCCGCTCCAGCTACCGTCGGGGAGTTGCGCTTTGCTGAGCAAGTCGCAGGACTGCTTGAGCAGGAGGTCGCTCTTCTTGCATTCAAACGGATAGGTCTCGGAGAACGCGCCGTAGGTGACCGGCACTTTCAGCTCCACCTGAAGCTTCTGCTCTCCGCGCAGGATATCGACCACCAGCTTGCCTGCCAGCTTGCCTTGGCTTTCCTCCAACGCGTTACCGAAGTCCATCATCGGCCCTTGGTAACCGAATTTGCCTACGCCATAGCCAAACTTGTGGGCGGTCGTGAAGGATTTTTTGTTGGCACCTGTAATCTTGTCGCCCACCACCAGCTTGCCGAAGGCAGGGCTATCCTTGAAAACGAACATCACCTTGAGTTGGGTCGGTTCCTCCTTGGTGATCATCGCCCGTGCGCCGGTGATGCCCAGATTGATGAACCAGCCGGGAACCTCCGCATCCGGGCCGACCTCGGTTTTGAGTTTGCCCCAAGGCGTGTTATCCAGAGACCACGCTGGGTCAATGAGTAGTAAAAAGAGACCGAGCAGCGAAAGCTGCCGCACGGCACGAGGTTTCCAAGTGGTTTGTTTTTTCATGAATGAGCAGGTGGATGAACAATTTCACTTCCGAAAATTTCCGACCATTCTGTCGAGGTTTTTTACTTCAGAAACCCGGTCGATTTTTGAAGTAGGCTACGGTGAGTGGCGATCGCGAAAGGAACCGTGTCAGCGGGAGCGGTTTCTGCGGCGCGGCTTTGTACGCCGGAAGCGAGGGGACAATGCGATGAACAGGGATTTCTGAAACATGGGGATGGGGTTGATGACAGTCCGTGAAAAGTATCGCATTCACTCGCAGTAGAGATTCAAATTGCGCAGCCAAGATTCGAAAAACCCATGAAAAACACGCTCATTTCGCTAGCCGTCGTCGCCATTCTCGCCACGCCCAGCCCGGTTTTCGGAGCGGGCGGGGCTACGGCGTCCGCTCTTCCTGACTTTACCAAGGGTGGAAAAATCCCCGCAGGTGCCAACCACGACTGGAACCTCGGTGCCACCGGACTTCGGGGTTGGATTTTTTCCGATAAACTCGTCACCACGGAAGCCCGCCAGATCGCCATCACCCGGGTGGACAAGGGCTCGCCTGCTGATGGGATTCTCAGTGTCGGCGATGTGATCCTCGGTGTCGGTGGCAAGCCATTTACCTACGACCCTCGCACCGAGTTCGGCAAGGCTCTCACCACCGCCGAATCCGAGGCGGGTGGCGGTAAACTGATCATTTCCCGCTGGCGGGCGGACAAGACAGAAGATGTCGTCCTCAAACTCCCGGTGCTCGGCGATTACGGCGCCACCGCTCCCTACAACTCCGCGAAGTCCCAACTGATTCTCGAACAAGGCTGCAAAGCACTCGCCGCGCGAATGAAAGACGGCGCAGACCGCCAAGATCCGATTCCGCGCTCGCTCAATGCGCTGGCACTGTTGGCCAGCGGCGATCCCCAATACCTTCCCATCGTCGAGAAAGAAGCCCACTGGGCGGCGGACTACACGGCTGATAGGATGCAAACTTGGCACTACGGCTACGTCATGATGCTGCTCTCCGAGTATGTGATGGCCACGGGCGATCAATCGGTGATGCCCGGCTTGAAGCGCCTCGCCCTAGAAGCCGCCAAGGGACAAAGCACGGTCGGCTCATGGGGCCATGGTTTCGCCCTGCCAAACGGGCTGCTCGGTGCCTACGGAATGATGAACTCGCCGGGGCTACCGTTGACGATTTCGCTAGTGATGGCTCGCGCGGCAGGCGTGAAAGACCCTGCGGTGGATCGCGCCATCGAGCTCAGCATGCGCTTGATGCGATTCTACGTCGGCAAAGGTGCCGTCCCCTACGGCGACCACAATCCGTGGATTGAGAATCACGACGACAACGGCAAGTGCGGGATGGCCGCCGTCCTCTTCAATCTGATCGGCGAAAAAAAGGGTGCCGAGTTTTTCGCACGAATGAGCCTCGCCTCCCACGGCCCGGAACGCGACACCGGGCACACCGGAAATTACTTTAACATTCTCTGGGCGCTGCCCGGCGTCGCCCAGTCCGGCCCTAATGCTACTGGTGCTTGGATGAGTGAATTTGGAAATTGGTATTTCGATCTCGCACGGAGTTGGGACGGCAGTTTCTCCCACCAAGGTCCACCCGAGACGGGAAATGATAGCTATGAGGGTTGGGATGCTACCGGCGGCTATTTGTTGGCTTACGCGTTGCCGCTCAAGAAACTTTATCTAACGGGCAAGCGGCCAGCCGTCACTCCGCAGCTAGATGCCGCCGCCGCGCAAGCCACCGTCCTCGACGGGCGCGGCTGGAGCAACAAAGACCGCAACAGTGCCTACGACAAATTAAGCGGTGACCACCTCCTCGAATGCCTCACCAGTTGGTCTCCGGTCGTTCGTGAAAGAGCCGCGATGGCGCTCGCCCGCCGCAATGAAACACCTGTCCCACCCTTGATCACACTGCTCGATTCTCCCAATCTCGAAGCCCGCTACGGCGCCTGCCAGGCGCTCATCGCCCTCGGCGGGCGGTCTGAGCCTGCCATCGCAGCTTTACAGAAATCATTGGGCGATAAAGATCTGTGGCTCCGCATCAAAGCCGCCGAAGCCCTAGCAAGCATTGGCAAGCCAGCCATGCAAACCGTGCCACAAATGCTCGAATTGCTAGGCCAAGTTGACACCAAGAACGATCCGCGCGGGATGCAGCAACGCTATCTTTCCTACGCCCTCTTCGATGGCGGCGGGATGCTCAGTGGATCGCTCGATGGCGTAGACCGTAAATCGCTCTACAAAGCAGTCAGTGCCGGCCTCAAAAACCAAGATGGCCGTGCTCGCTCCAGCATCGGTTCGGTTTATCGAAATCTCTCAGCCGACGACATCAAGCCCTTATTGCCCGCTATCTATCAGGCTACCATCAAGCCCGCACCCAGCGGCGAGATGTTCGCAGATGGCATCCGCCTAGAAGGACTCCGCGTCCTAGCCAAAAACCGGATCAAGGAAGGTATCCCTGCCTGCGTAGCCTACGCCCGCTCTCAAAACCCGTGGGATAGCCAAATACGCACCCCTGAACTGATGCAGATTCTCCTCAGCTACGGCACCCACGCCAAAGCCGTCATCCCCCAACTCAACCAGCTCGCAAATTACTTCGAAAAAGAGGAAAAAGAATTCCCGCAAGATCTAAAAATCATGAAAGCCAATTGCGTCCGCGACACCATTCGCGCAATCAAAGCCTCGACGGCCACTCCGGAGCTCAGTGGGATTTGATGAATTATCTCAGCAATAATTCTGACTGTTGAATTCTTTTTCGTGAGGGCGGCTTAACTTCGTAATTCGTGAAAAGTAGCTCGCTGATATTTCGGTTTTCGGATTTCAGGTTAATTTCTCTTCGGGCATTCACGGGTGTTAAGCAGTATCCTTTAAACAGCTCTCGCGTGAAAGGAGTGTCGCTATTTGATACCGCCCAGCAAATTCCGCGCTGATCAAGCTCGCGACAAAGTGCCGCCAAACGGAGATGCTCAGCCTCTTTGAACTGACCCGGAGTGTATCGGTTGAAGTCTGAATAGCCGCCGAGTTTGTAATAAGGCGGGTCAAAATAAACGAAATCTCCCGCCACCGCAGTTGCGAGGCAGAGTTCAAAA
>JAYTOE010000275.1:0-10706 GCA_043747935.1 Akkermansiaceae bacterium | reverse complement strand
TAGCTCCCCAGTCCCACACCACTCTGCGTACGGCTCCGTACAGGGCGGTTCCAATCAGTTGCCCTGAGCTTGCTCGGGGTAGTAAAGAGCGATTCAGATAGCTCTCAAAACTATCCATCTGACCTTGGGGCGGTATTGGCGGGGAAGCTTCCGGTAACCCGCATCGGCGGTGCGTTTGACCGGCCTTGCATCTTTCCCATTTGATGTCTGAGTCTATGCGGGACAGCGAATCATGGCGACCTTCGCGCTGAAGGAGTGACGGATGGTTTAATTTCAGCAGTATTCATCTAATCTGTTCCCGTCTTTTCGGGAGAATGCCGGAAAGCCAAGCCGTTCTCAAAATCAAGCCTCGTCTGCGCTTCGGGATGATGCTTGACGGAGTTTCCGGGGGCTTCCTACCTTTGGCGAGTGCCGGGGGTCATGGTGACTCCCCCATTTTCAACGAACCCTAGAAATATACGCCCCGTGGACCTGCAAGAAATCCGTCGCATCGTGGAACTGATGAATGAGCATGGGCTCACCCATTTTGATCTCTCCAAAAAGGATTTTCACCTCAAGCTCAAGAAAGGGCCAGATATGGAGGAACTGGGCGCGCTTTTCGCCTCCCTGCCATCCTCCGCGCCGCAAGCCGCGCCGATGCAATTGCCTACCACCGCTCCCCAAGCAGCCGGCCCAGTCGCAGCCCCCGCCGCCGAAGGTGCGGAAATTACCTCGCCGATGGTCGGCACCTTTTACCTCAAGCCCGCGCCGGACGCGCCGAACTTCGTGGAGGTCGGCACCGCCGTTTCCGAAGGGCAGACCCTGTGCATCATCGAGGCGATGAAGGTAATGAACGAGATCAAGGCCGAGCGCTCCGGCACGATCTGCGCGATGGTGGCCACCGACGGGAATCCCGTGCAATACGGCGACGTCCTTTTCCGCATCAAGTGATGTCCTGGGTTTCTTCTCTGAAAACCGAAAACTGAAACCTAGCAAACTTTCTTCATGTTCAACAAAGTCCTGGTCGCGAACCGTGGTGAGATCGCGCTCCGCATCATCCGCGCCTGCCGCGAGCTCGGTGTCCAATCCGTGGCGGTCTATTCCGAAGCCGACGTCGATTCCATGCACGTCCAGCTCGCCGACGAGGCGGTCTGCATCGGGCCGGGTCCGAGCAAGGATAGCTACCTCAAGCCCGACCGCATCATCGCCGCCGCCGAGATCACCGGCGCGGACGCGATCCATCCGGGCTACGGTTTCCTCTCGGAAAACGCCCGCTTCGCCGACATCTGCGAGAGTTCCGGCATCGTTTTCATCGGCCCCTCGGCGGATGTGATCCGCATGATGGGCGACAAAGCGACCGCACGCGCCACCGCCGTCGCGAACGGCGTGCCGATCACGCCCGGCTCCGAAATCATCACCGACCCCGACGAGGCCTACGCGAAAGCAATGGAGATCGGCCTGCCGGTCATGATCAAGGCCACGGCCGGCGGCGGCGGGCGCGGGATGCGGCCCTGCTTCAAGGCGGAGGAGTTCAAATCGCTTTTTCAGGCCGCTTCCAACGAGGCCGTGGCCTGCTTCGGAAACGGCGATTGCTACATGGAGAAACTGGTGCTCAACCCGCACCACATCGAGTTCCAGGTCATCGCCGATTCACACGGCCATTTCATCCATCTCGGCGAGCGCGATTGCTCGATGCAGCGCCGCAACCAGAAGATCATCGAGGAATGCCCCTCGCCCCTCCTCACCCCAGAAATGCGCGAGCGCATGGGCGCGGCCTCCGTCAATCTCATCAAGGCAATCAACTACCAGAACGCCGGCACGATCGAATATCTCGTCGATGAGGCGGGCGAGAATTTCTACTTCATGGAAATGAACACCCGCATCCAGGTGGAGCATCCGGTGACCGAGGAAGTGATGGGATGCGAGCTCATCAAGGAGCAGATCCGCGTCGCTGCGGGGGAATCGCTTTCCCGCCACGTGCTGGAGGCGACCCCACGCGGACATTCCATCGAGTGCCGCATCAACGCGGAGGATCCCTACAACAAATTCATGCCCAGCCCTGGCACGATCACGCTCTGGTATGCGCCGGGCGGGAAAGGCGTGCGCGTCGATACCCACGTCTATTCCGGCTACTCGGTGCCTCCGTATTACGACTCGATGATCGCCAAGCTCATCATCACCGGAGCCACCCGCGAGATCGCCATCGCGCGGATGAAACGCGCGCTTGGCGAGTTCACCATCCACGGCATCAAGACCACCATCCCTTTCCAGCAGGAAATCCTCAACCATCCGGACTTCGCAAACGGAACCTATGACATCGGCTGGGTCGGGAGATTCCTCGAAGAAAAGGGTCTCTAACAGGTGACTGGTGGGTGCTGTCCAACACTTGCAAATCAAGGTTATTCAACCGCAGATTACGCAGATGGACGCAGATAAAGAGGATAGGATTTGGAATCATTTTCTTCCATCTGCGCAAATCCTGTTAATCTGTGGTTAAATGCTTCTTTCTTCATTTCGATGGGTAAACTGAAATCAATGAGTATCTTGCCCGCATTCGCAAATAGGTTGTCCCAAACCCGCCTCTACGGAATCGTCGATTTCGGATACGTCGCCGAGGATGATGTGGAAAAGGTCACCGCAGACCTGCTCTCCGGCGGCGCGGACATCCTCCAGCTCCGCGCGAAGGGAATCCCTTTGGAAAAAGTCGCTACGGCCGCACGGAAAATCATCCCTCTATGCAAGGCGGTGGGAGTCCCTTTCATCCTCAACGACTATCCGGAGCTCGCCGTGGAATTGGGCGCTGACGGAGTCCATATCGGCCAGGACGACGGCTCCATTTACGATGTCCGTAGTAGGATCGGCGCTGACATGATTATCGGCCGCTCGACACACAGCCTAGCGCAAGCCCGCCGAGCCCTCGCCGACGGCGCGGACTACATCGGCTTCGGCCCCGTTTTCCCTACGCCGACGAAAGCCGGCCGCCCCGCCATCGGTTTGGATTACATTGCGGCAATGGAACGTGAAGTCGGATCCAAGATCCCGGCCTTCTGCATCGGCGGGATCAAGCCGGACAATCTCGGCAAAGTCCTCACTGCCGGCGCGCGCCGCTGCGTGGTCGTTTCACACCTCCTGACCGCCCCCGATATTTGCGCAGCGACATCCGCCGTGAAATCCGCCATGCTCCGCCCATGATCCAACTCGCACAAAACCAGCTCTGGAAAAAGGACGACCGCTACTACCGCATCGTCATCTGGGAGCGACTCGCGATCCGCTACAAGGAAACCGATAGCCCCGACGCTGCCGAAGGCACCATCCACGACGTCACGAAAAAGGAATTCTGCCGCCTGCTCAAAGGCGCGGAGCTGGTGGAGCCGTAAGCTCGGGATTCCAGCCCTAGGCCGTTTTTGGGGGCAATCTTGGCTACTCGATATCCACATCCTCCACCCCAATCAGGGAAAAGCATCTTTACATTTTCGCATTTCCGCATCAAATTCCCTCCGTGAGGACAACTCTTGATTTACCAGATCCTCTTTTCAAGGAAGTAAAGACCCGCGCCGTTCAGGAAGGAGTGAAACTCAAGGATCTTCTGGCGAAATACATCGAAACCGGTTTGCGCGCTCCGCATGCGCCGGAGACGGATACCGCCCCTCGGAAAAATCCGTATCCATTACCTGCGGGTATCCCCCGCACGCCTGATTCCCCGCTCCATCCAGCTATGACCAATGCGGAACTGAATGCGATTCTTCAAGAGGAAGACATTGCCAACTACCTTCGCGTGATTTCCCAATCCTCGAAAACCAGTTAGATGGACATCCTCGACATCAACGTCTGGCTTGCCCTCGTCGATCGCAATCACGTCCACCATGCTCCCGCCGCTCGCTATTGGGAGGAAATCGCCGATGCCCAGATCGCTTTTACCCGCGCGTCCATGATGGGGTTTTTGCGCCTTAGCAGCCAGCCACGCGTGCTGAGTCGCACGCTCAAAAATACCGAGGCATGGGCGATGTATCACGAGTTCATGGCTCTTCCAAATGTTCGGCTCCTGGCTGAACCTACTGCGTTGGACGCGCACTTCCAAGCCCTCACAATCCAGATCGCCCTACCGCACCGACTATGGACAGATGCCTACCTCGCCGCGTTCGCAATCGCAAGCGGCTCCCGCCTCGTTTCCTTCGACGCAGATTTTTCCAGCTTTCCCGATCTGAATTTCCTCCACCTGCCAGCCTTGTGATTGGCTTCTCCTCATTTCCGAATGACAGGGATTCCACCCGCTTCGGCTTGGTCTGGGAAGCGAACGAAATCGACCGCGACCAAGCGCTGAACTCGGACTTCGTAGCGCTTGAAATGAAGACTTAGAACAAACCACTTTTGACTCATATCGCATATTTTCTGCTTGTCTTTAAATGCTGCTTTTCCAACATTTAGCGCCATGAAACTAGGTAGCCTCAGTAAGCGCGTTGTGATCGGAATGGTATTGCTCTCGTTTTATCCTGTGAAGATTACCGCGTGTTGTGCCGTTGCCGCCATCCACCATCATGTGGTCAATGCCAGCCAGACAGTGATCATGATCTGGGATAAGGAGCGGCAAACCCAGCACTTCATCCGCAAGGCGGATTTCAAAACGGATGCCAAGGACATCGGCTTCCTTGTCCCTTCACCCTCCCGCCCTCAGCTTGAAGAATCCGGTAACGAAGCTTTCCAGGATTTGGGGAAAATCACCGCCCCCGCCCAAAGCTATGGCAGCGGTTTCCCCCTCGGCTGCTCGGTCGCACCGCAGGCGGTTCCTTTGCAAGGCGTCACCGTGATCGAGGAAAAGCGCGTGGCCGGATACGATGCCACTGTCCTCACCGCCCGCTCTGGAGATGATCTCGTGAATTGGCTCAAAAAAAATGGTTACGCCTATTCTCCTGCCGTCGCTGATTGGGCAAAACCCTACCTAGGTGGGAGCTGGCACTTCACGGCTCTCAAGCTGGCAAAACAAACAAGCACCCAAAGCGACCAAGACCTCAGAGCGGCGGCTCTGCGCATCACCTTCAAAACAGATCGCCCCTTATTCCCCTATCGTGAGCCCGACACACGCCAATCATCCAACGAACTCGATGCGCAGCGACGCCTCCTTCGCATCTACTTCATCGCGGATACACAATACGTTGGAAAAATCAACGGCTCGAAACCTTGGAGCGGAGTAACCAAGTGGTCGGGCGATATCACAAAGCACCGCCAATCCCTATTGGGCAAACTCAAGCTCCCACCGAATAGCACTCCCTCAAAATGGTGGCTCACCGAGTTTGAAGACGAATGGCCGTACGAAAAAGCTGAGGGCGATCTTTATTTCTTCGCCGCTGAAAAACAAAAAACAATCGACAGAGATGGCATCGCGCATAGCTCACGGATCGATGCATCTGGCTTCTTGATGGCGGCATGCTTGCTTTGGGTAGTTGGCAGAGGCAGACGCAGGAATCTTGCAGTCCCGCAAATTTGACACCCGCTCAAATCCCCGCCGCGCGCTCTTTCAACAGAGCGATCAAGCTTTCCATCTCATTGGTCGCAGGGGCTTTTGGGGTGACGAGGAAAAGCTCCGACTCGATCACGGGGGCGGTGAGTTTCAATAATGCGCAACCCGCGTGCGGGAGTTTCGCCGCGTGGCCGGGCATGAGGCCGACACCTCCGCCGGTGCCGATCTCGGCGAGCATCATCGGTAGGGAATCGGTTTCCGAAACGATGCGCGGGACGAAGCCCGCCTGTGCGCAGGTGTCTGTTAGAAACTCGCGGCGCTTCGGGAAAAAGGCGTTGGAAAGCGAGACCCAATCCTCGCCCTTAAGCTCGGCGAGCTTCACCGCTTTCCTCTGCGCGAGACGATGATCATCCGGCAGGACGGCGACGAAACGATGCTTCGAGAGGAGACGGACATCAAGCGATGTGCGCTCGCCGTCGTCGAGGTTCGCAAGGATGCCGATGTCGAGTTCGCGCAGCCGCAGGCGGTCGAGCTGCGCGCGCGGCGGTAGGTCGAAGAGGCTCACCTTCGAGTTCGGATGGCGCTGCTGGAACTCGCGGACGACGGGCGCGACGAGGTCGTCGAGAAACGGCGAGAGGAATCCCAGCCGCAGGGTCTTGCGCGCTCCACCAAAATCCTCGCGCACTCGCTGCACGGCCAGTTCCGAGTCGCATAACAGTTGCCGCGCTTTCACGAGAAAGAATTTCCCGGCATCCGTCAGATGGATGCGCTGCTTGATCCGGTCGAAAAGCCGCAGGCCAATCTCCTCCTCAAGCAGCCGGATCTGGCGGCTCAGCGCGGGTTGGGTGACATGCGCGCGCTCCGCCGCCTTGGACATGCTGAGCTCCTCGGCCGCTGCGACGAAATACCGGAGCTGGTGAAATTCCATGGCGCGGAGTTTACCCGAAAAGTTTATAACCGCAAGGCATGAGCTCATGCACGAAGTGGCATTATACGGAAACGCGCGACCGTGGCATTCTCATATGGAAATGAAAACGAACACATCAAGTCTCACCGTCCGCCGCTCCGCCGAGCGCGGCCATGCGAACCACGGCTGGCTGGACAGCTACCACACCTTCAGCTTCGCCGATTACTACGATCCCGCGCACATGGGCTTCCGCAGCCTGCGCGTGATCAACCAGGACAAGGTCGCGCCCGGCGCGGGTTTCCCGACCCACCCGCACCGCGACATGGAAATTTTCAGCTACGTCGTCTCCGGTGCGATCGCGCACAAGGACAGCATGGGCAATGGCCGCGAACTCAAGCCCGGCCAGATCCAGCTAATGAGCGCCGGCTCCGGAGTGACGCATTCCGAGTTCAATCCCTCGAAAGCCGATCCGCTGCATCTGCTCCAGATCTGGATACTGCCGCACACCCGCAGCCTCAAGCCGAGCTACACAGAGTGGCATCCGACCGCTGAAAGCGAAACCGAAGCCAAGGTTCTAGTCATTTCCCCGGATGGCCGCGAAGGCTCCGCAACCATCCATCAGGACACGGATGTCTATCGCTTGCGTCTGAAGGCTGGGGAAACTGCCCGCCATGATCTTTCTCCCGGCCGTGGGCTTTGGCTGCAACTCATCAGCGGTTCACTCAACCACGGGGAAGTCACACTCCATTCCGGCGATGCAGCGAGCACGGAAGACTCCGGGGTTTACAAGTTCACTGCCACAGAAGACGCCGAAGCGATCCTCTTCGATCTCGCATGAAATCTCCCATCACCATCAAAACAAAACCATGAAACACGCACCATGTCTTCCTAACCAAGGGCGTCGGGCTCACCGATCCGATCGTCATCCTGGTCACCGCGCTGCCGCTGTATCTGCTTTGGGTGAAACGAAATAAATTCATCGCCCTTCTTGATTGATACCAAATACAAACTACGGATCACCATGCCGGACTTATTTACACCCCTCCACCTCGGAGCGCTCACCCTACCGAACCGTATTCTCATGGCGCCGCTCACCCGCGCGCGCACTGAGCATGATCACATCCCTACGCCGCTTATGGCGACGTATTACGCCCAGCGCGCGAGCGCGGGATTGATCATTGCGGAGGCCACGATGGCCATGGAGGGAAACTCGTCATTCTGGAAAGAACCGGGAATCTACTCCGAAGCGCAGATCGAAGGGTGGAAACTCACCACGGAAGCTGTGCATAACGCCGGGGGGAAAATTTTTCTCCAGCTCTGGCACGGAGGCCGTGCTTGCCATCCGCTCCTGAACAATGGCGCTCAACCTGTCGCCCCCAGCGAGCTCAGGATTGAAAATGATGAGGTTCAGACTCCGGAGGGAAAGAAGCCTTATGCCATGCCGCGCGCCCTTAGCGACGAGGAGATCTCGGGCATTATCGCGGGCTTCAGGAAAGCGGCGGAAAACGCGAAAGCGGCCGGCTTCGATGGCGTGGAAGTCCACGGCGCGAACGGATACCTCCTCGATGAGTTCCTCCGCGATGGTGCGAATCATCGCACCGGCCCCTACGGCGGCAGCATCGAAAACCGCGCCCGCCTCCTGCTCGAAGTGCTTTCGGCCGTTTCGGAAGTATTCGGCTCGGATCGTGTCGGTGTCCGCATCTCACCGGTCAACAGTTACAATAGCATGATCGACAGCGATCCCGTGGCTCTTTCCACGTGGCTGGCCACGAAGCTGAACGAATACAACCTCGCCTATCTTCACGTCATGAGAGCGGATTTCTTCGGCATTCAGAAAGAGGACATTCTCACACCCATTCGCGAACATTATCGAGGCACGATCATCAGCAATATGGGCTACAGCAAGGAAGAGGCGAACGCCGCGATCGCCGAGGGCAAAGCCGATGCGATCGCGTTCGGCGTGCCGTTTCTGGCAAACCCTGACCTTCCCGCCCGCCTGAGCGCCGGGGCGGATCTTAACCAAGCAGATCCTAGCACTTTTTATAGCGCTGGCTCGGTAGGTTACACGGATTACCCCGCGATGAGTTAGGCTGAAGAACAAAGCTGCGGCTGGAAACGCTGTCATTGAATTTCATCAACTCGCCTCCCCGAACACCGCCGCATACTCCGCGTCATTCAGCAGTCGTGCCGCCGATTCAAGAGGCAGACCCGCTTTCGCGATGTCCTGCGCCGCATGCAGGCGGCTGTATTCCGTCCTCTTGAACTCAACCACGCGCTCGGCGGGCTTCCATAGCGCCCAGCAGGCGCGAAGGTCATCTGGCGTGCGCGGCTGCCCGCAGGAACCGACCGTCACCGCGCAGGCCAAGCCTTCCGGAATACGGACGGTCGTTTCGTTGATCCATTCGAGCTGGGTGTCGTCCTCGGAGAAAACCCCGGGCCGGTGGGTGTGGCCGAAGATAGCGACCTTGTATTTCTTCTCCGCCAGAATCGCCAGCGTGTCCGCCGCGCTTTCGGCATCCTCAATGTAATTGAATACCTCCGGATCATCCAAGCTGCCATGTGCCACGTAGGCGTTTTTGATGAGACCCGTGTAAGGTAGCTTCGCCAGCCAGTCGGCATCCTCCTCCGGCAAAGTTCGCGCCGCGTGGATCAGGCCGGCGATGTAACCATCCTCGTTTCTCAGGGAATCCCCAGTCAGGTAGCGGCGCTTCCGGTATTTGCCCATTTCTAAATCATGGTTTCCCATCACGCAGCGACCTCCATGGCCTCGCACCAACCGCACGCATTCCGCCGGGGATGGGCCGTAGCCGACGATGTCGCCGAGGAACACGATCTCGGTGGCTCCGCTTTCCTGCACGTCGCGCAGGACGTTCTCGAAGGCGGGGAGGTTGGCGTGGATGTCGGTGATGAGGGCAATGTTTTCCATGGGGGCGGGTGTATACACGGAACGGGAGCGCTTGTCCAGATGCCCCAAGCTCGTTGTGTCATAGCGCGCCTGTCACCGCAGGGAACGGACTATGACACAACGCTTCCGGGGGTGATTGAATTCACCATCCATCCGTGTATCATCGACGTTCGATCCGCATGCCCCCACCCACCCCCATCATCGGCAGACTTGCCCTCCGCGTCCCCCGCGGCAAACCCGCCCACCATCTCTGGAACAACAACGGCACCTGGTGGGTTCACTACAGCATCCGCCATCCCGAAGGCGGCACCAGGCGCTACCGCGAATCCCTCAAAACCCCGGACTTCGAAACCGCCTGCCGGAAGCGCGACAAATTCCTCCGCGCCCTCATACGTGCCGACAGCTCCGGCGGCATCCCGCTTTGATTTCGCCCTGATCATCTATCCAAACACACATGCGCCCCATAAAATTCCTAACCGACCTCCCCTGGTGGACGGGTCTCCCCATCTATCTCGTCGGCACCGCCGCCGTCCTGATCTTCTACCCGCTCGGCATCATCGTCGCGCTCTTCGGCGCATGGACGTTCTACAAGTTGATGGAACCCTCCGATTGGAAGGAACCCGGCTCCGCCCTCATCGGCTTTCCTCTATTCTTCCTCGCCATGCTCATCCCCGCGAGGTTCACCCTGGAAACCCCCGGCCTCGACCTCCTCAACTACCTCAGCTCCACCGCCACCTACGGCATCCGCTCCGCCCTCGGCCTCGCCACCGCCTTCATCGCCTTCCGTAGCTTCCGTTGAAATTTTCTCCGCCCCGAATGCCCACCCACCCCTTCAGACCCATCCGCCGGAATCCACCCACCCCCGACTTACCCGCGTGGGTGATTAAAGAACTCGATCACACGAAGCTCCCCGCAGTCCCGGACACCCGGACGCATTCCGCATACATCCTGCCCTTCATCGACGCCAGCGGCCTGAGCCTCGATGCAATCTGCCATCGCATGCAGCGCCCAGACGACAAAACCCTCATCACGCCCAAGCTTCTCGAAAAAAACCTCATCAGCCACTCCCCAGAAACAAGGATCCTTTGCCGCCTGTTCAAAGCCCTCGACGTCCCCTGGGAGGGCTACCGCCTGTATCAGGAAGAACAATCCGCTCTCCGCGATAAAGCCCTCAAAACCCAACGGGCCGCCGAATACCACCTCAAGCATTACCGCAGCCAAGGCCCCTGCCTCTACGCCCTGCAAACACCCGAGTCATGGTTAGCCACCGCCGGATTCGCCGATCCCTACCATCTCACCCGGCAGGTCAAGACAAGCCGGAAAAACGAATTCCATCCCCCCACCGCAGAGGAAATGGCCGAGGTCATCGCCACCCAACCCAAAACCTGCGTCCACCCCCACGCCCAAGATCTCCACATCATCGGCGGCTACCTTTACCACCGCCTCCCCGGAGAACTCCA
>JAYTOE010000274.1:0-1611 GCA_043747935.1 Akkermansiaceae bacterium | reverse complement strand
CTAAGAACAACCCGGTGATCATTCCGTTCGGTGCTTTCGGGAACCTGACCCTCACGAACCAGAGGATCGTGAAGATCAGCGCACCTTCCAGCAAGCCCTCGTAAAGCTGTGAGGGATGCCGCGCCTCCAGATAGGGCGCGATCGCCTGATTGACCGCGTCCGACTCGCGGTTCGTGGCGATGAGTTCATGGAAATAGGCGGCGCGGGGATCGGCGAAGCCCTGTTCGGAAATTTTCCCGATCCGTTCCGCGAAGGCGGGATCCGCTTTCACCGCCGCGGAGAGGGCTTCGTTGAAACGTTCGTATTCGGGCAATTCCGGCCTGCCCAGTGCATCCGGGAATTTCACCGCCCATGCCACGCCGTTGGCGACGCGCCCGTAGAGCTCCCCGTTGATGAAATTCGCGATCCGGCCGCAGAGCAGTCCGATGGGGCCGACCACGCACAGCCCGTCGGCAAGGCCCGCCCAGGAAACCTTGTGCTTTTTCGCGTAGAAAAAGGTGAAGATCGCCAGCCCGAGGATGCCGCCATGGCTGGCCATGCCACCTTCCCAGACGCGGAAGAGCACGAGCGGATCGTCCATGAAACTCGCCCAGCCGTGTTTTGGAAAATGATAGAACAAGAGGTATCCGAGCCGCCCGCCGATGAACACGCCGAGCAAGGCCGCCGCCGCGATGAAATCCGCCGTCTTCTCCGGTTCCATCACCCACAGCTTTTTCTCCGCCAACCGTTTCAGGAGAACGAAACCCGCAAGAAAACCGGCCAGATAGGCGAGGCCATACCAGCGCAGCGGGAACTTGCCGAAGAGATCGATAATCACCGGATCAAGCTGATGGACATAGGTTGCGAACACGGCGGGAGCTTGCACATGCCCGCCCGAACCTCCAACCCTCAAAATGGCGGCGGGATGAAATCAAACGGTTCCGCCTTTTTCTCCCCGGGAACGGTGAAAAGCGGATCGAGCCGATCCAGATATTTCGAAAGGCTGTCCGTGCGAGTGCTGGGTCGGTTTTTCAGCCGCGCCTTGAGGCTCAGGTAATCGTCGAAGGCACCGCTCGTTTCACGCGCGCGGGTGATCTCGAACCAATCCATGAAATCCCGCGCCCGCTCCGCCTTCGCGATCATCGTCGCACGCGTTTCCGTGAGGGCTTGCAGAGATTCCGCCATGTCCTTGGTGTTGCCCTTGGCGAAATCCGTGAGCAGAGATTGGTATTCTAGGAGCAACACGCGGTAGGAGGGAAAACTCCGGTAGCTCAGCCGCAAAAGATCATCCTGCGCGAGCCGCACCGCCTCGATCCGCTCGGGTTCCTCCAGCTTCGCGAGGCTTTCCCACTCCGCCAGCGGGATCTCCTTGAGCGCACCTTCCACATCCTTAAACCGAAAACGCAGCGCCTCTTCCAGTCCGCGCTCGGTCTGGACCACGCTTAGCGATTCCGTGAGCGGAGCCGTGCCTTTGTTCGCGAGCTGCAGCGCCCACCACTTCTCAAGGCTCTTTTCCGAAAGGTTCAGATCCGGGAAATGCTTGCGGAGCAGCGAAGGCATCTCGCCCTGAAAGCCCGCGAGCTCGGCGAGGAAATTACGGATGCCCGCCTTGCCATCCGGCTGCTCGATGAG
>JAYTOE010000273.1:0-17954 GCA_043747935.1 Akkermansiaceae bacterium | reverse complement strand
CCGCCGCTTATGTCGCGACCTGCCGTAACCAGGATATCACCGCCGCCAAGCTCAGACAGACTGGCAAGCGAAGGAACACCTCCTGCCATCCTGGCATTTGTGGGAGCGACGGCATCGACGTTCATCACATCGTTACCGGCAAATAGCGTTACGTTACCTCCACCAAGCGCGCCGACTCCTTGGAAGAAATTGCTGTAGTCCACCCACCACGTCAACGACGCGTCAACATCGACAAGGTTGATCGAGCCATCGTCGGTGCCGGCCACTCCGGATCTGCCCGTCGCAGGGTCGATGTAACCGCGGCGGAAAAGCCAGTGATTCGGGAGTTGGCGGGACGAATCGTCGATCAACGATCCTCCAGTAACCGAACTTATGTTGCGGGTCTTGTGGGCGATGTCGTTACCGGCTTCGAGGACGACATTCCCGCCTGCCATACTATACTGAACAAAATACGGCTGTTGGTTTGCACCGAGCGCCCCTTGTGAGGGATGGCGACCCGCGGTGCTGAGTAGAATGGGAATTGAAAAATCACCCGTATTCACGACACTCGTAGGATCGCTGATCACTGTTCCCGCCGAGTAGATTGTCGCGAACTGGTTAAGCAGAAGGATATCACGGCCGGCATGGATGGAGATGTCACCCGAGCCGGTGCGGACCACCTGATAGTTGTTGGTAATGGCGCGCGCCGTGGTGTGGAGGCTGCCGGAACCTGTGTTCGCTGCGTTGCCCGCGTTTCTGCCGAGCAGGAAGGAGCCCTTGCCTTGGGCCAAGTTTTCTGGAGCAAGCACCGAGCGGAAATCCGAAGAGGAAAGATCTGCGCCGGAGCTGAAGTGATAGGACCATGACTGGAGGTTGGCGGGAAGTTGCTGATTACGCGCCATCAAGGGTGCCAACCAAAGTGACGAGTTGCCGTTGGTGGTGGTGGGTGTGACGGCTGCGAAACCGTCGCTCAGTGCGCTGAAAAATACGATGTCTCCGGCTGCACGGAGAGTGAGCACTCCCGGTGCGGATTTGGCACCGAAGCGGAAGCTTTCGAGATTCCAATCACCCGCGCTGCCTGAAAAGGTGTTACCTAGCGTGAGATCGCCCTGCGCGTTTATGATTTCCGCGCCCGGAGCCAGGGTGAGGTTAAGGGAGGTTTGCAGTGATGTCAGGCGGTTCATCATCGCGGTGTACCCGGCAGTGGTGGTTCCTGCTGCGCCGAGGAAATCGGTGGCGTCGCTTTTGATGGCTGTCTGGATGGCGGCGGTAATGGTGCCGGTGTCGGAAAGTGTGTAGAGCTTGTTGCCCTCGACCAGCGTATGGGATGCTCCAGTGATTGTTCCGCCGATCGCATCAACGCGAAGATCGTTGTTGCCGTCAGTGCGTGGGGCACGCAGGTGAAGTGTGCCGGAGAATTTTCCCTGTGATTCGCTGTTGGCGGTCTTTTCCTGGACGGATAGGTCGATGGTTGATCCCGCGCGAAGGCCAAGCCGGGCGGAGGTGTCGATGGTGCCGTCGTGCGAGTTGCCCGCCTGCAATACGATAGATCCACCTTTGCCGGCTGAGTTGAATGTCAGTGCGGAGGCATCCAGCAGGGCTCCATTGAGGACTGTGAGGTTGCCGGCAGCTAGCAGGCTAATCGAGCCGCCAGCTTTCCCGGAAGCATCTATGGTTCCGGAAACGGAGATAGAGCCGCCGTCAGCCGAAATCCGATACACCGCCGCCCGTGCTGCCCCGTTTACCAGCAGATCTCCCGAACGAACGCGGTAACTCCGCGATTGGCTGAAGCCGCCAACGTTGAGGATTGCATCGAGTGGGGCAAGGCTTCCGCCGCCAATGGATCCCGTATCGAGGGCAATCGAGCCGCCCAGACCATTTGCACCAGCAGTCCCCAGGATGGAACCTTCCAGCAGGAATCCCCCGAGAGGAGCTTTGAATTGGATGTTGCCGGCATTGCCGCCGCCCGGATGCGCGGCGACGGAAATGGTTGCGTCATTTTCCAGGCGAACCGAACCTATCTCCGCGATCAGGCTCACATTGCCTCCGCTGGTGTAGCGTATCGAATCGGCAAAAGTGGTTGCGGTGCCGGCAACGCTGATGAGTGAGGAGCTGCTCTCACCGAGGACTAAGTCTCCCGTGAGTGCGTGCAGCGTGAGGCTGCCGCTCGGCAAGGCGATATTGCCATCCACGTTCACTTGTGCGCCTTGTAGTGTCACATTGGCACCCAAGCCGCCAGATTGGGGATTGCTGATAATGACATCGGGGCGCTCCAGATTGAGAGAGCCGGATGAAGAGAGTGAGAATTTCGCAGCGCTTTGCGCGGTGACTAACCCGGAAATCAGTCCGAGATCGCCTGCTGCATGCAGGGAGCCACTGCCCAAAAGAATGCGAGATGAGGCGGATAGGGTGGTGTTTGAGAACCCCTCTAGCCGCATGTCGTTTCCATTGAGGGTGATTTCCTCCGTATCGAAAACAAGTTTCGCCGAACCCGCAGGCGCGAGCGGCAGGCCTGCAATGATTTTTCCGGGATTGCCCAGGGATAGCGTGGAGGCGGTGAACCGAACGGTGCCTGATCCGGCATTAAAGCCGCGGATCGCGGAGGAGAAGAGCGATAGTTTCTCTAAACCATCCTTGCCGACCGAACCATGGCCGTATGTATCTATCGTGGAGTAACTCAATAATGAGATCTGCTTTGCGGATGCTTGCAAGGTGTTCAGTGCGCTCTCGGAAAGCACAAGACCGCTGTTTGTTGGAAGGGTGCCTGATTCGCTTAGTTGTATGCTGATGAGACCGCTGCTTAGGGATACATTTTCCCCCGTTAGAACGGCCAAGGGAGAGAGTCCAATGTTGGCGGTAGAATCCAGCACGATTCCGCCGCCTACAAGTGACACGCCGCTCCCGATGATAAGTTCTGCCGCATTCGGTGAAGTGACGCTGGAGCGCGAGACCGTTCCGGAGGGATCCGCTGTGACACGGACAAGGACGCCGTTGCCATCAAGCTGCAGGTTATCGGCAGATGAGGCGAAATTTCGTGTGGAGAAAATCTTTGAGTTTTCCGTGAGGTTGATCGTGCCGCTCGAAACGAGGATGATATCCGCTCCAGTGAGCGCTACGCCTTCGTTATCGAGTTCTAGGTCGGTAGTGTTTGTAGTGACAGACACGCCCCCGATCTTTTCATCACGCAGACCGCCGATCAGCAGGCTCTCCGCAGAGAATCGGTTGAGCTGCTCGGCTTTCAGGACGAGCTGTCCGGCCGTGCCGCCTATTCCGCTTTCGTTCACTAGAATGGCAGACGAGCTATTGATATCGATCAAGCCGCCGCGGCTATTCCCCAGGACAGTGGAGCGCACGTTGCCGTTGAGGGACATGCCGGATGTGGATGAGAAGGAAAGATAACCTGCGTCCGATGGTAAACGCGGGATCGGCAGGTCACTGCGGATGGCTGCCTGTCTGAGCGCTTTCGTCGCCAGCAGATCCTGATATTCGGCTCGCGCACGCACGACCGTCGAGCCGGCGATTTCGAATAAGGAAATGGATGTGGCACCAATACGATCCTGATTCAGGTTGTTTGAAATGTAGCCTGAGACCAATCGTGCTCCGTCAGGAGTTTGCAGGCTGCTAACCGCCGTTCCGTTTTGCGGTGTGATTAGAAAGGCGTTAGGCAGGAGGGCATACCGCGCAGGCAGCAGGGTGTAGGTGCCGCCGGGCAGGCCGTTGCTATCGGCAAGGGTGATTTGGTCGCCGGGCTTTAGCGAGTTGTTCGTATAACCGGGCTGCCCTTTGAGGTTAGTGGCAGATGCATCACCATTGAACGGTGCGTAAGGCGCGTAATCGAAACCGTATCCTGGAATGATGGCGAACGAAGTTTCGGCGGCCAGAATATCCCTCGTGCCGCCGTTTCCGGAAATCCAGCGATAGGCATAGAGATCGCCGCCGCCTTGGATATCGGTCAAAGACCCCTCGTCTGTAATCACATTCTGGCCCGCAAGTTGGATTCGCTTGCGCGGCACTCCGCCCACCGTGATGTCGTTGCCAGCGGGATCGATCCAAGAGGTGCCGTCGAAGCTGATGCCATAAGGAAGCGTCATGGGCTTCAGGGAGATCGGATCGATCATTGAGTTGGATGTGACACTTGAAGAGCCAAGGGTGAGATTCTTCGTAACGGGAGCGGACACGGAACTACCCGCGATGGAATTGAGGGGCGCTGTGCCGGTGCCATCCCAGCCAAGGGTAATGGTGCCAAGCGGAGAGCGCAGCGTGCCGTTCTGGCTGATGTCGGAGGCGTGGATCGAGAGCGATCCACCGGCTGAAAACGGCAGTGAACGCAGGTCGCCATTCTGGATGGTGACCGAGCCGGAAATGGATGCGTGGTCGTAGGCGAAGATGCTGAAAGCACCTTGTGTAGTCGGGTAAATCTGGCCGGCTTCTATGTGAAGATCGCCTGCGATTTGGAGAGTGCCGTTGCCGCGCACATCGCCCTTTGCCGCCAAAAGGTTCGCAGCACCTATGCCTTGCAGCGAAAGTACGCCCACGTCGATGAGGTCGGCACTCACTGTAAGACTAGCGTCTCCATGCGTCGGCTCGAATTGGTGAGGGGATACATTGGCGCCCCCACCAAAAACTCCCTCTTCGAACAGGGTTGGTGTTTGTAGTGAAGGAGTACGGAACGCTTGGCCAAGCGCCACATGTCCGGCCTCCATCCTGACATCACCGTCCGCATAGATCACGCCACCTGTGGCGACACGGAGAGAGCCGGGCAAGTTGAGGCTGACCTCACCGGCGAAACGGACGTTGCCACCCAGTGTAAGCGAGTCGATTCCTGATCCAGCAATGTCGCCGGCGTTGAAATAGCCGAGCGCTACCGCGCTACCGCCCGCCCCATCCAATACTGCGACCCCTACCCCGGGGGAAACGTTCGTATCCGCAAGGGTGGATCCGCCTGCGGTAACGATCAGATTTGCGTCGGCGGTCGTAAATGATTCACCGTTTGTAAGGAAACGACCGGAGGAAACGCTCAGTGATCCGCCCTTGGCCGACGCACCGCCCGCTTTGGCGACCAAAGTAGCGTCCGTAAAAAGCATATCACTTCCCGTCAGGGAGATGCTCCCAGCGTCCGATGAAATGCTCGCTGGCACGTAAAGAGCACCGGCGAGAGATTGGCTCTGGCTATCATCCAACGAACTGGAAGAAGACAGAAGATCCAGCACGCCGTTTGTTCCTGAGACATCGAGAACTGCGCCAGCCTCCGCGATGATGTTACCGCTGATTCCGATCAATCCTCCCCGAACCACCTCGCCCAGTCGAAGGTTGAGGGGATTGACCGACAGAACCACTTTGCCGCGTGTCGACAGCTGGGCTGTTTCCGTCAAATGGACGGTGGGCAGAGCCTGTGTGGGCAGCGCTCCACCGCTCAGAGGAAATGCGCTCGCTCCATCTACGCTGATGCCGCCTCCCGGAGCGATTACCGTGCCGCCGAGAGTCACGGTTTGGGCTCTGAAAGAAACCGATCCCTTGGAATCCGTTTCGATCCGGGCACCGTCTTCCATCACGATATCGCCGCGGCTTAGAATGTCCCCGTTGTGAATGGCACCCACTGCGCGGAAAGTTAGGCTGGCAGGGGTGCGTGCCCCCTCCTCTTTTGTGATCCGACTGAGCGATAGACGATTATCTCCATCGATTTGGCCGAGCAAGCCATCAACCACTGGGCGAATATCCGCGCCAGCGGCGATTTTCAGAGCAGGAATGGAGCCGTCTGCGGTAAGTCCTATGGCTGTGAAAGTAAAGTTGCCGAAATCGCCCGCGTTGAGGAAATCCTCCCCGATAAGCGTTATGCGATCATCGGTGATACTGCCACCGATTTGGATGGAAGGAGCAAGGATGGCGAGGCTGCCCGCCTTCGCGCCGGAAAGTCCTGTAAGCGTGGAATCCAATGTCAGTGATCCGCCCAGAGTGGAGGAGAAACCGATTTCCCGCCCCGCCGTAATGGATATGGCGCCTGCGTTTCCAAAGCTGTAGGTACCTTTGGCGCTTACTGAAGCGCCACCGCTGACATCCACGAGTCCGCCGTCCGCGAGATCAACCGAGTAACCTTCGATGGAAATCACACCGCCTTTGAGCACTGTCCTCGGAGAGGTTGGGGCATTTTGATTGAGCCTGTCGTCCACCAGAAGTCCACTCGCATTGAGTATGCCATTGGCACCGAGCTTGAAGATTCCGCGACCGTCTTGCACGGTTGGTGGATTTGCGCCGGGAACCGTGTTCTGTATTACATTTATTTCATCGAGTGAAATTCCATGCGTGGCGAATGAGAGGCTGCCGCTACGCGCACTCACAGCACCATCGACAGTGATATTGGATCCTTTCAAGGTGATCGATCCGCCCGGCGCACTCTCCAAAGAAACATTTTCCGGCACCAGAATCGAGCCGTCCCGGTTATCAATAACCAGGATACCGAAGCCATTGTTGGAGATTAGATCCGGTGAAAGAACCACCCGTTCGCGGCGATCCAGTTGCAAATCTAACGGATCATTATTCGCATCGACTGCGAAAGGATTCGCGGCGATCTGATTCCCATCGGGATCGAATGTGATGATAGGCGGCGCCGGCGAATGGATGGGAAAGTTTGGATATGCCGTATCCTGTGCCTGAAAAGTGAGAGATAGCGAGCTGGCTGGGGGAGGTGCGAGTAATTGACGGTCGCTGGTGCCCGTCCTGCCCAGCAATACGCCGTCGATTGCCATCGAAGGTGCGGAAATCGACAGGCTGCCTCCAGCTGCTATCTCGGTCGATGCGGGAGCGATCTTCATTGCTCCGGGTGCGATCGAGGCGGTATAGGTTTCCACAATCCCGAATTTGGAATTGGTTACGGAAAAAGTGCCATCGTAGATGCCTTTGTAAATCACGTCCGGAGTGGCCGCGCTGATGTCCACCAGCCTACCCGTCTCAGTAATCAGAGTGGTGGTTCTCACCGAACCGGCAGCAAAACTCGTGGAGCCGGCAGACACGTTAATCAACGATCCTTCACGAACCACCACTGAGCCGCCTGCCGTGATGTTCACAGATCCGCCCGCCACGCTAAGTTGGCCGACGTTGCGCTGAATGAGATTCGCAAACCCGGAGATATCCGCTAGAGGTGTTCCAATCCAATCATTCCCTTGGTAAATTCCCGCGTTTCGAATATCCACTAGGACTGTGAGATTGCGTAGATTGCCTTCCCGTTGCAGGGGCGAGTTTGCCAATTCAGCTCCGCGCAGATTAACGCTGATTATGTTCTGGGAAGCCGGTGCCGAAACATCGCTCGAACCGGACACGTCGATCACCGATCCCTTTCCGACATATACCTGTCCGCCCGTTTTCAGGAACGTGGATCGTGGTAGCGATCCATCCTCAAAAAACCAGGTGCCGGCATTGAGATTCGCCAAGGCGTTGGGCGCATAGATGGAGGACTTCTCATCCAGGTGTATGGTTTTTCCTGTTAGGTTCACCTGCGAGCGGAGGGCGAGCACTTTGCCAATCGTGGTATCATTGCTCCCGTATTCCGGCAGTATGCTAATCACGCTGTTTTCGCCCAAGGTGATGGCTCCGGTGTCCTTGAAAAGAAACGGTTCATCGGTTGAGCTCGCGGTCGCACGGTTTGAGATCGCGTTGTAATTCGCAATAAGATCCACCCTGCCATTCAGGGAGACCGAAGTCGTGCTGATCAGCGCACCGTTCTGCCTGATGTCCTTGCCAGCAAGGGTGATATTCCCGCGGTTCGCTTCCACGATGCCATTTTGAATGACGTTTCCGGCATACGCGCCAGATGTGATATCCTCAATCGCTCCGACGAAAACATCCAAACCCCGGAGGCTGGGATCAGTGGTTGCGTGCGCTGCGACACCGACTTGCAAGCCGGCAGCGAGGATGGTTTGTCCAGCGGGCGTTAGGATCGAGCCGGAGTTGGTGACGTTAGGGCCGGCGAGGAGGACGCGGCCACCGTTTCCATCGGCAGTGACGGGAGTGGAGATTTGGGCGCCGGCAAGGATCGTGATGTCTCCGTAATTGGAGGTCGTGGCGGGGGGGGCTTCCGGAGTGAAGGAGGGTGTTCCGTTGATGCCGGCAGGAATGCTGAGACCGGAGAAAAGGAACTGGGCGTCGGGGTTGTTGAGGAGCCCGCGCTGGATCAGGTTGGTGTTGATGGGGAGGGAGGATACGGTGAGCGTGTTCACATCCACCCGACTGGATCCTCCGAATATGAAGCCGTTGGGATTGATGACATAAACCTGACCTTGGGCTTTGATCTGCCCGAGGATTTGGGACGGATTGCCGGTGGGGTCGGTGATCTGGTTGAAGGCGATCCACTGGTTGGCGTTGGCTCCGGCAGCGGATTGATCGAAGGTGACGGTGGTCTCCTTGCCGACGTTGAATGTTTGCCACTGGAGCAGGGCTTGCTGTGCGGTTTGGCGGATGCCGACGTTCACCAGACCTTGGACGTCTGTGGTCTGGGTGGGCAGTTCTGCGCCTTGCCATTGGGTGGGATCGGTTCCGACTCCCGATGCTACCTGAAGACCGCCGGTTCCGAGGCCGTTGGTGACGGTGGGCAGGCCGGGGGCGAGGTTGTCAGGGCCGGTTACCGCAGCTGCGCGGGCGGCATCCTGCATGGCGCGGACGGCGGCGATCGCGTTGGTGGTGCGGATGAGCGTGTCCTGTGCGTTGGCGCGAGCTTGCGAGGTATCGGACGGGGTGGTGACGCCGGTGGTAGAGGAAGCGGCAGGTGCTGCGGGTGAGGAAGCTCCGCCGCCGCCGCTGAGGAAAGGATCGGCATGGGAGATCCCGAGTCCGGAAATCGTGATCGCGAAACCGAGAACAAGAGGAGTGCCCACCGATATGCGGAAGGCGAGGTGCTTGGTTGCTTTGTGAAAATGGAACTTGGGCTTCATGGAGTAGGTTTGGCGGGAGTGATTTCCTGAAGTTTCAACAGCTCTATGCCGTTGATGGCGGGAGGATTTTTTTCAAGCAGGGCGGCGAGCCATTCCTGCCGGTTCTGCTGTGCCTTCTGCGCCCGGAGGCGGGCTTTCAGCTGAGGCCTGATTTGATCCAGCGTGGGCGTGTTGGCCTCTTTCGCATCGACGAGCCGGATGATGTGGTAGCCGTCCTCAAGCCGCACGGGTTTTGAAATGCTATTGAGCTTGAGGCTGGAAATCACCTCGCGGATGGCGGGCTGGATCATGTTTTCCTGAAGCCAGCCGAGGTCTCCGCTGTTGGCGGAGGAAGCGCGATCATCGCTTGAAACGCGGGCGATGGAAGCGAAGTCCGCACCCGGTTCGGCGAGTTGTTTCAGAACGGATTCCAAGCGTTTTTCCGTTTCCTCTTTTTTCGAACCAGCGGGGGTTGAAATGAAAATCTGTGCGAGATGCCAGGATTTCGGGACAAGGAACGCGGATTTGTTGGTTTCGTAGGTTTCGGAGATTTCCGTCTCGGAGGGGAAATTAGCGGGAGGGTGGGAGACGGATTGGAGGTAGCTTTCCGCAAGAGCCGCCTGTTGGGCGCGGAGGATCCGTGCGGCGACATCAGGGGAATCCCCATGCTTCGCCACTTCCGCCTCACGCAGCACTAGGCGCTGAACGAGAAGCGCGCGCACCAGTCCGTCAAGTGCCTCGGGACTGACATCGGCCTGAACCTCTCCGCTCTCGCCCAAGGTCAGCACGAGGGACTTGGCCTCCTCGGTAGTGAGTTCGATATCCGCAATTTTGCCCACGATCTCCGACGCCGCGGAGACCGCCGTGAGAATCAGGCAGATGATGAGGGATTTCATCAACATGGGCATTACTGTTTCGATTCGACGGAAATGGGGTTGTCGATGATCACCCCCTTGTAGTCCTGCACCTGGTTTTCGATGGTGACGCGGGTTTTCTGGACGAAAGGCTCGCGGGCTGAGAGGGCTTTCCCCAGCGCGTAGTTTTCATAGCGTTCGAGAATTTCAAGTGACGTTGTGTAGAGTTTCAGGTTTTTCCGCTCGCGGTCAGCGATGGTGTTTTTGAGGGACAGGTTCTCGTTGGAAAGAGCGACGCGCTCGGCTTCCTTTTTGAGGGCGGTGGAGGCGACCTGGTTGTAGGCGTATTTCATTTTCTCCAAGGCGGCGGAAAACTCCTTGAGGCGGTTCTCGCGTCCGATGAGCGTGTCGTTGAGCTTCGCGATCGCGGCCTCGGTGGCGAGCTTGTCCTCACTCTCCCGCTTTGTCTCGGCGGCGATTTTTGCGTTGAGACCATCGATTTCCTTCTGGAGTGCGGCGGTCTTGGTTTGCTCCGCTGCAAAGGTGGCGAGGGCATTGGCCTTTTCGGTTTCCGCCGCGCGGAGCAGGAGTGCGGTGGTCTTGAGTTGCTCGCGCAGCTTGGCTTCCGCCGGGGAGACCTCCTGAGCGAAGGCGGTGCAGGATAGGGCGAGGGTTAGAAAGACGGATGAGAGTTTCATGGTGGGATCGTTAAAATTTCGCGTTGAGGTCGATCTGGAGTGTGTCCGATTTGAGAGGTGCTCCGGCAATTTCGTCGGAAGAGAGCCAGCGGATGCCCGTCTGTACGTGAGGAGTCACAGCGAAGCTGCCACCGAGGTGGAAGCCTTTGACATTGGTGCCTCCGCCACCGAAATCCGAATCGGCGAATCCATCGACGACGGCGTCGCTCTCGACGTAGCGGTAACCCAAGTGCGCGACCCAGTCGCCCCAGGTCTCAAGCTTGGGTTTGCCCAGCTTGAAGCCGAGATACCATGCCATGTCGCCGCCTTCGTAGTTGCCGAGGAGGGGGCCGGCACCATCGGGATCTGGGCCGCGGTTGTTGACGGCGTTGGCATTGAGGGCGGATTAGTCGAAGGCGACGTTTTTGATGACCTCGGCGAGGGCGGAGACGCGGATGGGATCGAAGCCGTCGTAGTCCACCTTGCCGGTGACAGTCACGGTGCGGAAAGGGGTGGCGAGACCGTAGTATTGGAACTGGTTGATTGTGCCGTTGAGGTTGGCCGCCGTGGGCGTGATCCTGCGGATGGGGAAATAGGTGTTGCCGCGTTGTGCGAAGCCGGGGCGCGTGGCATCCGTATCTCCGGCGTCGGAGGAACTGAGCGGGACAAACGGCGACGAAAGGCGACCTTCGATGTTGTTGTAATCGTAGTATCCGACGGCGAGTTTCGCAGACCAGTCATCGTCGATTTTCCAATCGATTCCGATCTGCGCACCGTAGAGATATTTGTCGTCCGACTCGAATTTAGAGGGATTGTTGGATGCGAAATTCAGGGCGGTGTTAAAGACCGGGAACGCGCCGATGCTTCCGATAAAATTCATGGATTCGTTCATTCTGACTTTTGCTCGGACAGCGAGGCCGTCGAAGCCGAGATCCTCGTCGAACTGGACTTCGGAGGAGAGGAAAGGGTTGTCGAAACGACCGCCCATGAAGACGAGTTCCTGTCCGTCACCGGGACCCGCGTCGTAGGCGAGGAATGCACGGTCGAGCCAGATCTGGTATTTCGAGAAATTGCCGCCGCCGCCGCCGAGGCTCTGGTTCGGAGATACGGGGGAATCCGATTCGCCGGTGGCCAGGCGGACGCCGCCGCTGAAGCCCTCTCCTAACATGATCTCCGCGCCTGCGCGGAGACGGAGGCGGGGTCGGTGGCGATCCTGATCGACATTGTGTTTGGGTGCGAAAAATGGATTCGTGATTGAGGCGTCGAAGGGAGATCCGGTGTTGATCGCGTTGAAGTTGGTGAACTCCCCGAGGTTGCTGTTGCCGTCGTTGAAAAAGATGCTTTCCGATCGTAAGCGGAAATCACCGAACGGGACGATGCGGGAAGTCCAGTCGGGAGCCTGGTTTTGCCCCCATTTTTCCTCGCGGGCCTGGGCCATGAGCTCCTGCTGGATCTGGTCACGCATCTGCTGTTTCACGATTTCCGGAATGTAGGTGACGCGCTGACCTTCAGGATCGAGCGGAGGTGGCATCGATGCGGCTGCCTGCGCCTGCGCGTTGGCGGCATCGATCTCGGCTTGCTGGATCAGCGCCACGGCTTCGGCCTGCGTGAGGATACCCTTTTTCACAAGGGCGGCGATGAGGTTGACGGTGGCGTTTTGGCTTGGGCCGGCGGGGAGCACTCCGGGCTCTGCCTGGACGGGGATACCATCGGGGAGTGGAATTTCCGCGGATGGATCGGTGATCTGTTCGAGGGGTATCTCGGGCTGCGGCGGAGCCTCGTCCGGGGTGACCAGTTTGAGTTCGCCTGAGGCTTCGTCCTGTGAGTAAGCGGAGGTGCTTGCGACGAAACACACGAAAAGGGCGAGGAGTTTACTTGGAGTGGGCATGAGTCTGTGTTATGGAAATTCCTAATTTGCGTCAGGGCTTGCGAGCCGTGATGCGAAGGTTGATGGGCATGGGCATATCGGCCGGGGGGGCGTCCGCAAGCTGGATACCGACTAGGATCTGATTGCGGATGATCTCGTCGATATCGGAGCGTCCGGTGGAGCCGATGAGCTGTGCGCGGGTGACGCGGCCTGAGCGATCCGCCCAGATTTTGACGTTGAGCGTGAAAGTGGCTGAGCGGGTGGTGGAATTGTTGCGGAGAGCGGCCGAGATGGTGTTCTGGACCTTAGCCGCGTACCAGCCGTATTTGCTGCCACCGCCTTTGCCACCGATGGTGCCGCGACCATTGCCTTTGCCACCGCCTGCGGTGAGACCGAAGCCGTTGGGGCCGTCGCCGACAAGGCCGGTGCCCAGATCGGGGGCGGGATCATCCGCGGGAGCGTCATCGGGTGGCGCTTCCTCTTCCAGCACTTCCTCTTGGGCGACCATCTCCTCCTCCTCGGGTGGCGGGGGAGGTTCATTTTGTGGCGGGGGAGGTGGCAGAGGGGGAGGTGGCGGCGGCGGGATGAAGATTTCAACGACAGTGGCTTGCTTCGGCTTCGGGGCGGAGGGCGTATGGTCGGCGAATGCGATGAGACAGGTGATGGCACCGATGAAAATCAGCGCAATGGAGCCGCCGATGATGCGGCGCTTGGTGCGGCCTTCCTTTTCGTAATCGTATTCTTCCTCTTCGGGCATGATCTTCGGAGGTTACTTTGGAGGCTGTGTGGCGAGACCGATTTTATCGATTTGGACACGACCCAGGACATCGAGCACATCCATGATGCCCTGGTATTGGGTGGCGCGGTCACCGCGGACGACGACGGGGACATCAGGTGTGGCGGCTTTGATGGCGGCGAGCTTGGATTCCAACTCGGCGAGGGTGACGGGCATGGTGTTGAGCGCGATCTTGCCTTCGTTGCTGATGGTGATGGCCTGCATCTTCGGAGCGCTGAGATCGGTGACGCTCGATTTGCTCGCGCGGGGGAGATCCACCTTCACTCCCTGAACACCGGCGGTGGTCATGATGATGAAGATGAGCAGGAGGACGAGGTAAAGATCCACCATCGGTGTGACGTTGATGTCGTCGTAATTGCTTTCGGATGAGGCCATGGGATGGGGTTATTCGGATGTTTCAGCCTGATTGCGGAGTTGCGAGCGGGTGAGGGGTTTGCCGACGGGCGGGTAGAACTCGGCCATCTTCGCGACGAACTCATCGATGAAGACCTGCATGTCGCTGGTCGTTTCCTTGATCCGGCTGTTCAGGTAGGAGTAGATGAACAGTGCAGGGATGGCCACGATGAGGCCGGCCACGGTGGCAAGCAGAGCGGACGCGATGCCGGGGGCGATGGAATTGACATCCACCTCGCCGGATTTCGCGATGATGGCGAAGGTGATCATCACGCCGACGACGGTTCCAAGCAGACCAATGTAGGGGCCGCCCGCGATGGAGATGGTCAGGTAAATGAGACCTTTGGTCAGCTTGTGGGTCTCATGAACAAGGCCGCCATCTAGGGCTGCACGGATGGCGATGATGGATCGGCGGGAGAGGCCGGCCTGCTGGTTTTTGCCCGGTGCGAGGCGGTTGGATATTTCCTCCGAACCGATGTGGTAAATATGATAGAGCGGCGAGTGTTTGATGATCGACTGGGTGCGCTGATCCGCGCTGCCGCCGAAGGTTGCGATGCTTGCCTGATCCTCATGATCAATGGCGGTTAGATCCTTGGAAACGGTTTTCCATTTCTGCTTGAAGAGTTCGGAAGCCTTCTGGCTCTTGTTGAGATAATTGAATTTCTGCACCGCGATCGTCCAGCCCACGATGATCATGAGGACGCAGACGCCGATCGCGATCCAGCCGTCGAACATCATGTTGCCAGCGATGTCCCCGAAGAGGGCGATGTGCTCCATCGCGCCACCGCCTGCGTGCCCTTCCGCTGCTCCGCCGGACGCTTCGACTTGGGAGAGATAGAGGCTTTTCAGGGCAACATCGGAGGTGCCTTGGGAGATAGCGGCCAGCTTGATCCAATCGGATGGGCGGGCTGTGTTGGAGATGATGAGGGAGTCGAGCTCACCGTTGAACTTGGTGGTGCCGGTTTCGGCGATGCCGGCGGAAAGACCGCCGATCACGGACTCCGCAGACAGCTCGGGGAGCGAAGCTGTTAGCAAGGAGGTGGGCAGTCCGTTGACGTAGAGCTGAATTTTGCCATCGGCGGCGGTGAAGGCGATGTGTGTCCATGAGGCGGGTGGGAGGGCTGCTCCCGCAGGACTCACCGAAGTGCCGATTTGGATGAAGGGGATGCCTTGGTTGAGCAAAATGCGGAACGAGGTGCCGCCTGCGGATTTCGAGAAGATGACGGCATTGTCCTGAAGGGCCGCAGGTCGAATCCACGCCGACCACGTGAGTTCTTGGCCGGACTTCCAGTCCATGGAGGGCGAAGCGGGAATCAACAGGGGGGTGTCAAGGAGGCGGAGGCTGCTGCCGATAATGCCGGCGTCAGATGTGACGCCGGGGTTGGAGGACGAGTTGGCGTTTTTGGTGCCGTCCGGAAAGTTCGCACCGGCTTGTCCGAACTGAAGCGCAAGCGCGGTGTCTTCGTCGTAGGCATCCGTGGCGTTGGTGGCTCCGGCACCTTCGCTCCCGCCGTAATAGAGATAGATTTCGTTATTTTCACCTGCTTTGACGGTGGGAATTTTCACCCAAACAAAGCCTTCGTTGATCAGGTTGTCGAAACGCTCGATATGATGGGGGAAAACGGTTTTTCCGTCTTTGGAAACGAAACGCAGGTCGGCTCCGCCTTGCGCCGCGTTTGCGAACTGGAAGTTGCCGTCGTGAAGCCGGACGAGGACGCTAGCGTCGGCAATGTTTTCTGAGGTGCCTGCGGCGGCAGCGTCGATGGTGATTGCCTGGCGTTGTGTCCATGCGGGATTCCACCAACCCTTCGGTGCGCTTTCTGCGCAGAGAGAGGTAAGGGTGGCGATGAGGGTGGCTGCGATTCTACGGATCATGATGTATTTGGAAGTGATTTGAGATTATCAGAAGTCCAACCAGCTCCTGAAGGTGACGCGAACGTCGCCTTGCTCGACGGGAGGGATTTCATTCAGGGGGATCGCTAGATCCAGGGAGGAATTGAAGTTTTTCCTGTAGCGGATACGGGAGCCGAGTCCGGTGGAAAGCAGATAGCTCGCCCTCGACTGACCGGGAAGGGGATCATAGATGGATAGAGCTCCCGCATCGACGAAGGCATGGAAACGCCATTCGTCCGGGCGGTCGTTTTCGGCATCCTTCGCATCCGATTTCCCGAAGAGGGAAGGGGTGCGGTATTCGGCGGTTGCAAAGAGGGCGTTGTCACCAAGTGCCGTGCTTTCCAGATAGCCGCGAGCCGTTGAGAGTCCTCCTCCGCTGAATTGCTCGGTGTTGATTAGCGGCTTGTCAGCGAGCTGTCCTTGGATTTTTCCGAATAACTGGGAGCCGTTCCTGAGATCGCGGGTGTGGGAAACGTCGGATTTCAGAATGACGAAGGAACCGTTGGATCCGAAGCGTTTTGCATCGTAGTCGGATTGGTTGCTGCCGAGTCCGCGAAGTCCGAAGGTGAGTGATGCGTTGGCCTCGGTGAAAGCGGTCTTCTCGTGCAGCCAAGTGGCGGAATAATTCGCGCTCAGGGGGTAATACTCGATCGGGGAGGAAATGCCCGCCCCTCCGACGTTCAGATCTTCGCCAAAATCCTTGCGGTCAAAGCCGAGGCTGAAGGATTGGAAAATCCCATCGCCGGAGGGCATGTCGAAAAGCGAGCGGAGGCTGAGTATGTTTCCTCGACCAACAACGGAACCGCCGCCCAACGTAGAGACATCGCTGTCTTGTCGGGTGGCAGAGAACAGGAAGCTGACAGAGTCGGAAGTGCGTGCGAGATAATAGCCGGAGTAAACGAGGGTATCCTCGGAATTGAGAGGAGCGACCTGGCCGCTTAGCCCCAACGTGTGGCCGAGTTGAAAGAGGTTTGAGTAGGAGATGGCTGCGTTGAGTCGCAGTTCCGATGTGTCCGGGCTATACCTGTTGTTCAGCTCTACAGATCCGTGAAGTGGAAACTCGTCTTCCACATTCAAGTCGATGTCGAAAGTGCCGGGCGAGACCCCGGGTTTGAGTTCGGGTGTGACACGCCGATCAGACAGCCGGTTGAGGGCAAGGATCTCACGTTGGACATCGTTCATGTTCGGGACGTTACCCTCCGCCATGGACGGTGCCGCGGCTCGGATCCTGCTCGGCAGAAACCACTTTGAATTATTGACCCGCAAACGCCCGACCACTCCCTCGACTACCTCCAGGCTTATGATCCCGTAGCGTGGATCTTGCTGTGGAATCAGCACGGAAACGGTCTGGTAGCCCTTGTCGTGGAATGTTTTCTCTAAGGCGAGGCGGGCGCGCTCCACGTCGTCCGCCGTGCGTCCCGGGCCGAGGTATGGATAGACGGCCTCCTCGACTTCCAGCGAGCTGATCTTGCTCACGCCTTTGACGCGGTATTCCTGTATGTAGAAGGTGGGATTTTCAGCGTTCTGCGCGCCAACCGGATCACTGCAGGCAGCCAAGGCAACGCAAGCAAAGACCAGCGCGAAAAGCGAGCGATGCGTGCCTGAGGCTGGAGCATGGAGGGGCATTGAGTAAGGACGTTCGAACGGGCGCAGAGTGCTCCGTGAAAGCGTCAGGATTCCATGCGGCGTGGTGATTTTTGGAAGGTAAGTTAAGTGTCGAATCTGTCACAATGGGTCTGATTGGTATTCACTACATGCGTGATCTGCGCTAGATACTGCGGAATGAGCTAAAAATGCGCATGCACGGGTTAGATCCGGAGAATAGGATAGTGACGATATTGTGGCTATTGCGTGCTTCAGATTCTTCATCAGCTGCCGCTAAAGAGTCTGATGGCTAAAACCTTGCTGAAAGAAACGCGACTTCCTTTGCCAAAGCTCAAACGAGCGGGTAGGCTCGTTTCGCAGTCCGACGCTATGGAAGAACCGGATTTGCGAAAAAGAATTCTGACCGTCACAATCTTCGTGGTTGCGCTGTCAGTGCTCTCAAGCTTGCTTTTTGTCGGCCTCCGTCGTGAATCCCAGATGGTGGCGGCTAGGCCATTCGACCATGAATCGGTAGTGGCCGTCTCCCAGGAGAATCAAGAGGTAAAGAGTGTAGTCCTATCGGACAAATCCTCTGGTGCCGGTCTGAAAAGTATTCTGAGCGCTGAGGATACGGTTGATATGGTTCATAAGGCGCTTCAGAACAAGGACTTAGCGCAGGTGGAAAACTATTTCATCCTCGGAGCCTCGGCTGCCACACCCCAGGAAGCTATTGAACTAAATGAGCGCATAAAAGCAGAGGATGGGCTGACTCAGGGTATTCAATATTTAGGGGAAAAGGCGATACGGGGAGGAGTTGCCAAGGAAGTGATGATCTCTTCAAAAAACGGCAGTCAAGAATCCAACCGGCTCGGGCAGCTCTTTTATCGGGACGGTCGATGGCGCATTGATATGGATTCTTATGTGAGACATGTCAGTCCAAGTTGGGATTATATTCTTAGTCGCAAGTGCGATTCAGCGACAGTTCGTGTCTTCGTCTCACCTGACAACTAT
>JAYTOE010000272.1:0-27302 GCA_043747935.1 Akkermansiaceae bacterium | reverse complement strand
GCCACCCGGTATCTCGCACGATCATGGATGATCGTCGGCACCCGTAATTTCGCCTGTTTTAGAAACTGCGCGACCGGGATGAATTGGGCGTTATCCTCGCGCTCTTCATTCCAATGCACCCCGATGAATGGCTCGTGCCCCGGCGTTTTTACCCGGACGATCGTACGGCCCGAGGCGCCGCGTTTGATTGGCTCGAGGGTGATGCGCACGGTCGGGTCCACTCCGAGGAATTGGCGCACGGTGGAAAGAATCGCTTCAGTTGGCATGGGCGGCGGGAAACTAGCGTGAAAAACCGCCCGTCTGCCAAGGGAAATCCGGCGAGAATCACTCGTAATGAAAAAACCAAAGCAGCACCAGCAGGCCCACGCCGATCCCCCACAGCAGCCACGTATTGGTAAACAGGTAGGGGTAAATCATCAGTGCCAGCCCGATGGTCTTCGGCTGCCAACGCTCCAGTCTGCGTCCGTAGGAAAGAGCGCCCCAGCCGAGGGTTCCAAAGATGAAGCCGGCGAGAAGATTGTAGGGATCAAGACTGAAGTTCATTTGCTTAGCGGATCTTAATGGATTTGCCCGAAACCCTGCGCGGGCTCTTGATGGAAATCACTCAGTTCGTCCCTGCGAGACGGTGATTCAAAGCGATCGACCGACGCAGCGCTCGCATGACTTCGACCAAGCCGCGATGCGAAGCGGATGCTGCGAGGCAATCGGCATTTTGATGGGTATGGCGGCTCACGAAGCGGCCGATTTCCGCATAGCGCTGGCGCATCTGGGTATCTAGCAGAGCGCCTTCTGCACGCAGACTGGAGATCTCTTTGTTACCATCGCCAATCATCTGAAACGCTTCTGATGCGTGGATGCGCCGGTGTTTTTTGATCTCTTTGATCTGCTCGTCGACCAGGTCCACCTTGGCGTCGCCTTCTTCGATTTGGAGGCCGATCTGGAGGCGTTGATGCTTGAGGGCGGAAAACTGGGTTTTGAGTTCGATGAGGCGGGCCTTGACCTTGTCGATTTCGGCCTTGCTGCTGTTATTAGTTGAGGACTCTTTGGTTAGAACCTCAAGTTTCATCTTCATGCCATCATAGGCACGCCGGATATCGCGTGCTTGGACCACGATGCCATCTCGGCGGATGGCAATTTTTTCAAGATCCATGAGCAATGCGACCCGCTGGTCCAACAGATCTTGATTCTCGTCTGGCGCGTTGGTAAGGACGGTGACGCGTTCCTCGTGCGCTTGATCGAGCCTGGCTTGACACTCGGTCAGCTTGATTCTGACAATTTCCTTTTCCTTGATGAGCTTGCGCAGGTTCCAATATTCAACCGAGAGTTCCTCGATGTTTTCCACTTTCTCCCAGATGAAGGAACCGAGTTGCGCCTCGGCTTCGCGCAGAAGATGCATTTCGCTAGCAGCATCTGCCATCCGGAGATTTCTCCGGAAGTAGCCGAACGCCTGGGCGACTCGGGCGATGAAGTAGCGAGATGATGTCATCAGTGGGGGAGACTAGGATTTATAGGCAATTTTGCGCTGCAGGCTCTCAATGACAGAAACGTCTTCGAGTGTCGTAACATTACCGGAAATTTTTCCGGTGCAAACGAGTTCTTTCAACAGGCGGCGCATGATCTTGCCGGAACGGGTCTTTGGCAAGCCGGGGGCAAAATGCAGGTCGTCCGGCTTGGCGATCGCGCCGATGACCTTGCCGACGTGATTTCTCAACTCGACGCGGAGCGCTTCGGACTCCTCGAAATTTCCCTTCAAGGTGACGAAGGCGGCGACTGCCTGGCCCTTCATCTCGTCGGGACGCCCGACCACTGCGGCCTCCGCGACTGCGGGGTGGGAGACGAGCGCGCTCTCGATTTCCGCAGTGCCGAGACGGTGGCCGGAGACGTTGAGCACGTCATCGAGGCGGCCAATGATCCAGAAATTTCCGTCCTTATCACGGCGCGCGCCGTCGCCGGCGGTGTAGATGCCGGGATAGTCGGAGAAGTAGGTTTTCTTGAAACGCGCTTTGTCGCCGTAAATGGCGCGGGTCATGGAAGGCCATGGCTTGCGGATCACGAGGCGGCCATCGACGTTGGGCGGGCATTCGTTGCCGCTGTCGTCGAGGATCGCGGCGTCGATGCCGAAGAACGGGCGAGTGGCGGTGCCGGGGATGCAGGGTGTGGCGCCGGGGAGCGGTGAAATGAGGATCGCACCGGTTTCCGTCTGCCACCAGGTGTCCACGATGGGGCAGCGGCCGCCGCCGATTTTCTGGTGATACCAAGACCATGCCTCGGGGTTGATCGGCTCGCCCACGGAGCCGAGGAGGCGGAGCGAGGAGAGATCGTGTTTGTCCGGAAAGTTGTCGCCCGCCTTGATGAAGGCGCGGATCGCGGTGGGGGCGGTGTAGAAAATAGTGACGCGGTGCTCCTCGATCATTTTCCAGAAACGGCCGAAATCCGGCTCGTTCGGAGCGCCTTCATACATCACCTGGGTGACGCCGTTGGCCAGCGGGCCGTAAACGATGTAGGAGTGGCCGGTGATCCAGCCGACATCAGCCGTGCACCAGTAAACGTCCTCATCGCGCATATCGAAAATGTATTTGCAGGTGGAGTAGGTGCCGGTGAGGTAACCGCCGGAGGTATGGAGGATGCCCTTCGGTTTCCCCGTGGAGCCGGAGGTGTATAGGATGAAAAGCGGGTGCTCGGAATCGAAGCCCTTTGGCTCGTGCTTTGCGGAGGCCTTTTCCATTTCCTCGTGCCACCAGTGGTCGCGGCCTTGCTCCATGGAGATCTCGTTTTCCGTGCGGCGGACGACGAAGATGCTCTTGATTTTGTCGTATTTGCGAAGCGCCTCATCCACGGCGGGCTTGAGGGAAACGACCTTGCCCCGCCTCCAGCCGCCGTCGGCGGTGATGACGGCAGTGGCTCCTGAGTCCTCGAGGCGATCAAGGATAGCCTCGGACGCGAAGCCGCCGAAGACGACGTTGTGCACCGCGCCGATGCGCGCGCAGGCCAACATGGCGATGGCGGCCTCGGGGATCATGGGCATGTAAATGAGGACGCGGTCTTTCGATTTCACGCCGCGTGAAAGCATCGCGTTGGCGAACTTGCAGACCTCGCGGTGGAGCTGCGAGTAGGTGATCGTGCGTTTGTCGCCGGGCTCGCCCTCCCAGATGATCGCGGCCTTGTTCGCCCGCGGCCCGAAGGCGTGGCGATCCACGCAGTTCTCCGCGACATTGAGCTTCCCGCCGAGGAACCACTGCGCGTCGGGAGCCTTCCAGTTCAGGACTTTCGTGAAGGGTTTTTGCCAGACCAGCTCCTTGGCCTCGGACGCCCAGAATTTCTCGGGCTTGTCAATCGAATGCCGGTAGAGCTTCTCATACTCCGCCATCGATCCGATGCGGGCTTTCTTGGAAAACTCTTTCGACGGTTTGCGGACGACCGCAAGTTCGGCGGCGTGGTCGGTGGCGGCTTTTTTGGATTTTTGCGAACTCATGGTTGAAACTCCCGGGAACTTAGGGAGCCGCCCCGCCGGGGGCAATGGCGAAAAACGCGGGGTTTTGCGGATCGGCGATCTACCCCTTTTCGCCGAGGAGCATGGCGATTTCCTTCGGGTTGAGGACGGCGTATTGGGCGGGTTCTAGATCGCCGAGCCAGAGGTTTCCGATGCGGACGCGGAGGAGCTTGGTGACCTGATAGCCGAGCGCCTCGAACATCACGCGGATCTGGCGTTTCGCGCCGTGGTCGAGGATGACTTTGATGCGGCGGGCGGACATGCGCTCGATGTGTTTGGCCTTGAGCTTTCCCTCATCGGTGAAAACGCCGACGAGGAACTGGTCGAGGTGGGCGTTCTCGAAGGCCTGGTTCGCGGTGACGAGGTATTCCTTTTCCACCGATTTCGACGGGTGCATGAGGCGTTGCGAAAGGTCGCCGTCGTTGGTGAGGATGAGCATGCCCTCGGAGTCGGTGTCGAGGCGGCCGACGTGATGGAGGGCGTGCAGCGCGGGTGGGAGGAGATTGTAGATCGTCTGGCGTCCGAGCTCGTCGCTGCGGGTGCAGACGTAGCCGCGCGGCTTGTGGAAAATGATGACCATCTCATCCTTCGGGAGGACGCGCTTGCCATCGAGGCGCACGTGATCCGAGGGTGTGATGCGAGTGGCGAGCTTGAGGCAGGGCGAGCCGTTGACTTCGATGCGGCCGGTTTCGATCAATTCCTCACAACCCCGCCGCGAGCCGATCCCACAGGAGGCGAGGTATTTGTTGAGACGGACTCCCTCAGGCATGACGGTTCAAAAAATGACCGCGCCGGGATTCGGCGCGGAGGTGGGAGCGATCAAGGTTTCCGAAGGATTAGCCTTCGTGCTTGGTCTTAGGCAGACCGATCGGGGATTTCCCCTGTTTCCATTCGCCGCGCTCTTTGAGCAGTTTCACGCGCTCGAAACGCTTGAGGACGGAACGTTTGCCGCCGACGGTGGCTGCGGATTTGAGTGAGTTGTGCTTGGACATCGGAGAGCGGGGTTAGACGGTTGGGGCGCGGAACCTATCCGGCCTCCCGCCGCGTGGCAATGGTTTTTTTGAAAAAACCAGGGTGAGATTTACGCCGCCGCCTGGTTCAGTTTCGCATGGCTGCGGAGGTGCAGTTTCACATCTAGGGCGATTTTTCCGATGATGAGCAGGATGAGGAGGTAAACGGGGCTGCCGAGGGCGGCCGTGGCGAATGCTCCCAGGAGGATGGCGATGTGGAGGACGACGATGCGGCCATAGGGAGCGGCCATGACCTGCCTGGGGGAGGCGCGGCGGAATTCGCCCTTGCCGAGGAAATTCCAGAGAAAGGAAAAGAGGTGGCTGGCGATGATGGCGAGCACGAACCAAGCCCCGCCGGATTCGAAGACGCGGCCGATCATCCTGAGCTCGCCGGAGAAGGGATTGCCGTTCATGAATCCCCCGTCGTTCCCGCCGAGCAGGACGAAAACGAAGATGCCGTGGACGAAGCAGAACATGCCGTAGTGGAAGGTGAAGAACGGGATCATGAAAAGTTTCGCGCCGTGCCGCACGATGCCCATTGTGGCCACCGCGCGCAGGTTCTTCGGCAAGTTCGCGTGGTGCGGCTCCTCCCCGCTGGCGGCGGCCAGCTTCAGGATGTTCACCGCGCCGATCACGACGTTCTCGAACCAGTAGAGAGCGACGATCTCGAACACACTCCAGCCCCAGCACAGCACGCCGATGACAGGGATGAGGTTCGCCGCGATGAGGATGGCGAGCGGGAGGTTGCGCGGGATGGGAGGCGGCTTTTCCAAGGCGGGGTCTAATTACTGGATTTATAGTAGTTAAATCGCGCCGCTCCCGGAGCGTTCGCGTTTTTCGAGCCAGATCGTGAGGATGGCTATATCCGCCGGAGTGATTCCGGGGATTCTACCGGCTTGGCCCAGGGTTTCGGGGAGGATCTCCGTAAACCGGATTTGCGCTTCTTTTTTCAGCGCCGGGATGGCCGTGAAATCAATATCCGGCGAGATGCGCCGCCCCTCCTGCCGGGACATACGGTCGATCTGCGTTCGCTGCCTGCCGAGGTGGCCCTCGTATTTGAAATCCGTCTCGATCAGCGGCCAGATTTCGTCCGGGAATTCATTTCGCATCTCGTCGGGGAGGGTTTCCCAGCTCTGGTCGCCGCGACGGAACCAATGATCCAATTTCACGCCTTGGTAGGAAGTTTCCCGCACCCAGCGATCCGCGCGTTCCAGTGCAGTGAGCTTGGCGGCGGTGCGCTCAACCCTTTCGCCCGTCGCAAGGCCGATTTCCGCCGCGCGGGGTGTGAGGCGGAGGTCGGCGTTGTCCTGGCGGAGCAGGAGGCGATATTCGGCGCGGCTGGTGAACATGCGGTAAGGCTCCGTGCAGCCACGCGTTACCAGGTCATCGACCATGACGCCGAGGTAGGCCTCGTCGCGGCCGAGGATGAAGGCCGGTTTGCCCATCACCTTCAGGGCGGCGTTTACCCCGGCGATCAACCCCTGCCCTGCTGCTTCTTCGTAGCCGGAGGTTCCGTTAATCTGGCCGGCGAAATAGAGCCCTTCCACCCGCTTGGTTTCTAGGGTGGGTTTCAGTTGGGTCGGCGGGCAGTAATCGTATTCGACCGCGTAGCCGGGGCGCAGGATCTCGCATTTTTCCAGACCGGTGATCGTGCGGAGGAAGGCGAGCTGGACTTCGTAGGGCAGCGAAGTAGAAACCCCGTTCACGTAGTATTCCAGCGTGTGGCGGCCTTCGGGTTCGAGAAAGATTTGGTGGCGCTCCTTTTCCGCAAAGCGCACGACCTTGTCCTCGATGGAGGGGCAATATCGCGGGCCGACGCCCTCGATGATTCCGCAGTACATCGGCGATTGGTCGAGATTTGAGGCGATGATCTCGTGAGTGGTAGGGTTCGTATAGGTGACCCAGCACGGGATTTGTTCCACGTGGAACGCGGAATCGCCCCACGGGTTCAGGGTGAAGATGTCATCCTTCCCCTTTTCAATCCGATCCGCCATGAAACTGAACTTCGGCACGGGAGTATCGCCGTCCTGCCGTTCGCACTTGGAAAGATCAAGGGAGCGCCCGTTCAGGCGGCATGGGGTGCCGGTTTTAAAGCGCTCCACTTGGAAGCCGAGTTGCTTCAGGGAGTCGGAGACAGTGGAAATCGCGTCCCCCATCCTGCCGCCCTTCTCATTTTTCAGGCCGACGTGCATCAGCCCACGCATGAATGTCCCGGCGCTCAGGATCACGGATTTTCCGCCGATCTCCATGCCGAGTGAGGTGCGGATCCCGGTGATCCGATCCTCGCCATCCACCATCAACTCGGCGACGTTGCCTTGGTGGAGCTCTACTCCTTCCGCCCGCTCCATCTCCATTTTCATCCGGAACTGGTAGGCTTTCTTGTCGCATTGGGCGCGGGGGGCGCGGACGGACGCGCCTTTCGAGGCGTTGAGCATTCGCCACTGGATTCCTGTGGCGTCGGTGTTTATCCCCATCGCACCGCCGAGGGCGTCAATTTCCCGCACCATGTGACCTTTCGCAAGACCGCCGATGGCTGGGTTGCAGGACATCTGGCCGATGGTATCGAGGTTCTGCGTAAGTACGGCCACCCTCGCCCCAAGGCGGGCGGCGGCTAGAGCGGCTTCGACCCCGGCATGGCCGGCGCCGATCACGATCACGTCGTATTCTATGGGATAGCGGAACATTCGCGGGGCGCGGATGCTAGGCGGCGCTTTCCCGGAGCGCAATCACCGACTGGGCGGCGGGAAAAGTTCCACGTGGAACTTTACGGGCGATCCAGTATGCCGGTGCTGGCACGAGGCAGCAGTTCCTCTAGGGAAAACACCACGCTTTCCGTCCGGTTCGCGAGGATCACGGTTTTTACACCGAACTCCGCGAGCACCTGCCTGCATGCCCCGCAGGGCGAGATCGGAACCGCCGTGTCCGCCACTACAGCGACCTTTTCGAAAGACCGGATTCCCGCCGCAACCGCCGCGCCGACAGCCACCCGTTCCGCGCAATTCGTGAGGCCGTAGGAGATGTTTTCGACGTTGCAGCCGGTGAAAATCGCGCCGTCTGCGCCAAGCAACGCCGCACCTACTTTGAAATCGGAGTAGGGCGCATAGGCATTCTCCCGCCCTTCCCATGCCGCCGCGATCAGTTCGTCGTCCGTTGCCATGGCGGCGTTCTATCAGTTGCGAGCCAGTTCGACCAGCACGGCTTTCTGGGCGTGGAGGCGGTTTTCGGCCTGCTGAAAAATGGTGGGCGCGTGTTTTTCGAGGAGTTCCTCGCTGATTTCCTTGCCCCGGTAGGCGGGCAGGCAATGCAGGACGATGTGCCCCTTCGCCGCACCGGAGAGGAGTTCCGAGTTCAGCTCGAAGCTCGCAAATTCCGCTTCCTTCTCCTTTTGGCCTTCCTGACCCATGGACAGCCACACATCGGTGTTGATCACGTGGGCTCCCTGCACCGCTTCGCGCGGGTCTTCGCAGACGGTGACGAGGTTACTATCGAGGGATTTCAGGAAATCAGCGGGCGGCTGGCAGTTTTTTGGGGAGGCAATGCGGAGCGCAAAACCGAGCCGTTTTGCTGCCCACATCCAGGAGCGGGTCATGTTCGAGAATCCGTCGCCGACGAAGGCGAAGGTCTTCCCCTCCCAGCTTCCAAGCTTTTCGCGGACGGTGAGAAGATCCGCCAGGATCTGGCAGGGATGTTCATCGTCGGTGAGGGCGTTGATCGTCGGGATGTCGGAAAATGTCGCGAAATCGGCCACATCCTGTTGCGCGAAGGTGCGGATGATGACCCCGTGCACCATACGGCCGAGGACTCGGGCGGTGTCCTTGATCGGCTCACCGCGCCCGAGCTGGATATCGTTTCCGGAAAGGAACAGGGGGAAGCCCCCGAGTTCCCGGATGCCGACCTCGAAGGAAACTCGGGTGCGAGTGGAGGATTTGGTGAAAATCATCGCCCATGTCTGCCCGGCCAGAGGCTGTTCGGTATGCTGCCCGCGCCACGATTTTAGCCTTACGGCATCGTCGATCAGCGTGGAGATTTCATCCGCGGACAGTTCCTCGATGGATAGCAAATGTTTCATTTTCTTAATTTAGTATTCGGACAGCGTGTCCTTCAGAATGGTGAGCGCCTCGTCGATTTCTGCGTCGGTGACGTTGAGCGGTGGCAGCAAACGGACGGTATCGGGGCCGGCGGGAACCGTGATCAACCCTTTGGATATCAACGATTTGACTACTTTCAGGGCGGGCGTTTCCCCCTCCCCCACGGCAATCCGCGTCGGATCTAGGCCGATCCCGAAAAGCAGGCCGAGGCCACGGATTTCGGTGACCACGGGCAATTTCCAGGAATCGATGGCCGTGCGCATCCTCGCGCCTTGGCGGATTGCGTTCGCGGCGAGGTCTTTTTCCCGGATCTCTTTGAGTGTTTCGAGTGCGGCGGCGCAAACTAGCGGATTTCCGCCGTAAGTGGAGCCATGGGAACCCGGCCCCATGAGCGAGGAAAGCTTCGTCCCCTTCTCATCCACGGCCCGGTCGCTGAGCCAGAACGCGCCGATCGGCACGCCACCGCCCATGCCCTTCGCCCAGGAAATCCCATCCGGTACGATCTCCGGTGCGATCGCGCGCCAGGCCATCGCCTCGCCGCAACGGCCGAAGCCCGCCTGCACCTCGTCGAACATCAGCAGCAGGTCGTGCTTTTTCCGCAGTGCATCAAGGGCGCGGAGAAACTCCGGGGTGGCGACGTGCACCCCGCCCTCGCCCTGCACGGGTTCGAGCAAAAATCCGACCGTCTCGTCACGCACCGCGTTTTCGAGGGCGGCGATATCGTTGTAGGGCAGATAACGGAAGCCCGGCAGCATTGGGTCGAAGCCCTGCTGGATCTTGGCCTGTCCGGTCGCAGCCATGCTTCCGAGCGTGCGTCCGTGGAAGGATTGCTGGAACGTGATGACCTCGAAGCGCGGCTTGCCATCCGCCTGCGTTTTCAGGTGACCGTAGCGGCGGGCGGACTTGATCAGGCCGTCGTTCGCCTCCGCACCGGAGTTCGAAAAGAAGATTTTTCCCGGCAAACGGATGTGGCCGAGGTTCATTTCCTCCGCCAGAAGTCCTTGATTATCAGTTAGATACAGATTTGAAACATGGATCAGCTTGCCCGCCTGTTCACGGATTGCGGCGACCGCGCGCGGATGGCAATGACCCAGTGAGCACACGGCGATGCCCATGCAGAAATCCAGGTATTCGCGGCCGGCATCGTCGCGCACACGTGTCCCGTTCCCCTCGACAAGGGTGAGCGGGAAGCGCCCGTAGGTGCCCAGGACGTGCTCTTGGAATCTCTCGGTGGTGGTCATTTCTTTGATCGGAAAGGGGCGGAGACTATCCGGGATGCGGGAAATGGCAAACCACTTTCGCGGCTGCAGCCTTTTCACCGACAAGGTTGCCAGCGGCGGGCATTTAGATGAGACTGCGCCCGAACGGATGTCCCAACTTTTACTCGAACCAGCCCGCAGAAGCGGATGCGATAACCTAACTGCGGTCGGTGAGCTTCTGAAGGAAGCCGCCCTGCTCCAGCGCTCCCCCATCGACGACCTTCTGGACGCCGCCGTGGTGGATGAGGAAAGCTATCTCCGCGAGCTCGCCCACGACCTCGATCTTCCGTGGCTCGCGAACATCCCGACGGATGAGAATACAGTTCCGCTCCGCGAGGCCTGCGGGCCGCGTATCGCCCTGCGGCACCGGCTTTTACCCGTGGCCATCGAGGGTGAGGGCGATGAAAAGAGGCTGCTTCTGGCCACCTTCGATCCCTTCAACCTCGTCGCCCATCAGGCGGCGGCGCAGGAGCTTTCCATTCCTTTCGAGTGGTGCATGGCTTCGCGGAAACGCATCCACGAGGCGCTGCGCCGGCTTTACGGTGTGGGCGCGGACACCTTTGAGCAGATCCTCGAAGGTCGCGATCTCGACTACGACCAACTTTCCGATTCCGAGGACGAGGCGAACGTGATCGACGCCGACGAGGACGAGGAGGCAAGCGTGGTGAAATTCGTGAACCAGATCATCCGCGAGGCGCTCGACCAGCGCGCGACGGACATCCACGTCGAGCCGCTCTCGAACAACCTCCGTATCCGCTACCGCATCGACGGTCGGCTTCTTGAAATCGCCGTGCCGGAGAACATCAAGGCGCTACAAAGCTCGGTGATCGCTCGCCTCAAGATCATGGCTCGCCTCGACATCGCCGAGCGCCGCATTCCGCAGGACGGACGGATTAACCTCCAGTTCGAGGGCGCGACCATCGACGTCCGCGTTGCTACGGTGCCTACCGTAGAAGGCGAGAGCGTTTCGCTGCGGCTCCTCAACCAAGAGAAATTCAACCTCGCGAAGCTCGCGATGGAGCCCTTCGTGCGGAAAAAAATCGAGGCGCTGCTCCATTTGCCCAACGGCATCGTCCTTATCACCGGCCCCACCGGTTCCGGAAAATCCACGAGCCTGTATTCCTTTCTCAGCGAGGTGAACAGCCCGGAGAAACGCATCGTCACGGTCGAGGATCCGGTGGAAAACAAGCTCGTTGGCGTGATGCAGATCGCGGTGAAATCGGAGATCGGCCTCACCTTCGCGAGCGCGCTGCGCTCGATTCTCCGCGCCGACCCGAACATCGTGATGATCGGGGAGATCCGCGACCTTGAGACCGCGGAGATCGCGATCCGCGCCTCACTTACGGGACATCTAGTATTTAGCACCCTCCACACCAACGACGCGATGGGCGGCATCTCCCGCCTCGTCGACATGGGCGTGGAGCCGTTCCTTGTCTCCGCTGCCGTCCGCGCCTTCCTCGCCCAGCGCCTTGTTCGCCGGCTCTGCCCGCATTGCAAGGTGCCTCGCGAAATCTCCACTCAGGACATCATCGATCTTGAGATCCCGCGCGACATCCCCGGCCAGATCTACGCGCCGAGAGGTTGCGACCGCTGCCGCATGACCGGCTTTTCCGGACGTCTCGCCATCTACGAGGTCGTGCTCCTCACCCAGGCCATGCAGGAACTCGTCGCCCACTCCCGCCCGCAAGCGGAAATGAAAACCCAAGCTCTACGCGACGGATACGTCCCGATGCGCACCTATGGTTGGCACAAGGTCATGCAGGGCGAAACCACGATTGAAGAGGTCATCTCTGTCACCTCATCGGATATTGGTGGAGCGGATTAGCCGTTGTTGAAGCATTTCTTCCAAAGTATGATCTGAATCATGAAAGCAGAATTTACAGCCATCATCGAGTCCGCCGAAGAAGGGGGCTATTGGGCTATCTGCCCGGAAGTTCCGGGCGCGAACGGACAGGGGGAAACGGTCGAAGAAGCCAAGGCGAGCCTCAAGGAAGCCATCGAGCTGCTGCTTGAAGACAGGATGGAGGATATTTTGAGAGGGCTGCCCAGTGAAGCGATCCGCGAGAAAGTGATGATCGGATGAAAAGGCGGGATTTGGAAAAGAAGCTGCGCGTGGCTGGCTGTTACCTGAAACGCGAAGGAGCCTCCCATTCGATCTGGATCAATCCGAGGACAGGGATCACCGAAACCGTCCCGAGGCATACGGAAGTGAAGGAAAACTTGGCAAAGAAAATCTTGAAGAGCCTTGGAGCGGACTAGAAATCAGGCAAAACCATGAATTCGGAAACAGATGCCGTGGAGTATGATGATCCCGCAAAGCCGATGCGTTTGGTTTATGCGCTTCTGCTTTCGCTACCGCTTTTCGGCGTTGGCTACATGATTGAGCAGGCCATCCGATGGACGAATCATTTCGATGGGCTGATGGTTGGCCTCGTTCATTTGGCATTTTTCTGCCTCGCAGCGCCGATTTATCTGATTCCTTGGGCTCTGATTGTTCATTTCTCCTTCAGAAAGCGAACCAACCAAAAGCGTAGAACTTTGTGGATGCTCGGCCCCTCCATTCTCATGTGCCTGCTGTCGATTTCCAGCTTGGTTACAAATCCCCCGACGCCAAGGCACCGGTTCAAGCAATTGGCAAAGGCCGATCTACCAGCGAAAATGGAATCGCTCAACTTTCACTTCTCCGGCGGGGGCCTTGCGGATTATCATGATACCTACTATTTCAAAACATCACCCACTGAGGTCGACCGCCTCATTCGTGAGATGAGGTTGGAGGAGGATGAATTTTATGGTGATAGTAGCACATCCCACACAATCATTGGTCCGTTGCCGGGAAGCCCTGATTTTAAGAAATGGCTCGAACACAAACAATTCCGTGGAGGTAGAGATGAGGGTTCGTGGCATTACTACCTGATTACCGACAAGCTTAAGACCCAAGTTTACATCAACGTGGGTTGTATATAAGACATAAAACATTTCCCCATGCCCTTCTTCACCTACAAAGCGCTTTCAACGAACGGCACCGTCGCGACGGGTGAGATTGAGGCGGCGGATCGTCCCGAGGCTTTGCGGACTCTCGACAAGCGCGGGCTGCGGCCAGTGAACGTGAAGGAATCCACCAAGGCGGCACCGGTGAAGAAGAAGGAGGTCGCGCCGGTGAGGCGGAAGGAGAAGACCAGCGAGAAGCAAGAGGTCTCCACGTCCGGAGAATTGAAGCTCAAGCGGGCGGAGGTGATCCTTTTCACCGAGGAGCTTTCCGACATGTTGGGCGCGGGCTTGCAGCTTGAGCCGGCACTGAAATCGATGGAGAACCGGCAGGAACTCGGCAGCCTGAAAGAGGTCTCGCAGCGCATCCGCAACATCGTCCGCGACGGGGTGAATTTCTCGGTGGCGTTGAAAAAAGTCAGCCCCAGTTTCGGGCCGTTGTATTGCTCACTGGCTGCGGCGGGCGAGGCCTCGGGCGCGCTGGACACCATTTTGAAAAGGCAGGCGCATTACCTGAAAACGCTGGCCGATTTGCAGAGCCGCCTGATCCTTGCGTTGATCTACCCGGCGTTCCTGATTCTTGTCGGGCTGGGCGTGGGCATTGTTTTCGTGACCACCCTGATCCCGCAGTTGACGGAGTTGATCAAGGGCACGCCGGGCGGGAAAATCCCATGGGCGATCGGCATGATGATGGTCTTTGCGGATTTCATCAAAAGCTGGTGGATCGTGATCCTGCTATCGATCATCGGCGCATTCCTGTTTTTCAAGGCATGGAAGGAAAACGAGGCGAACAAGCCGAAGTGGGACGAGATGAAACTGAAGATGCCGCTGATCGGAGCGGTGATCTCCTCGCGATTTTATGTGCAGTTCTTGGAAACGATGGCGAACCTCGTCGGCAACGGTTTGCCGCTGCTGCGCGCGCTGGAGCTTTCGCGTGATGCCACGCAGAATATTTCACTCCGCGCCCGCCTCAACGGCGTGATCGCGCAGGTCGGTGATGGCCGCGCGTTTTCCAAGGCGATGATCCGCTCCGAAAGCTTCCCGCCCCTGCTCATCGACATCATCGCCGTGGGCGAGCAGACGGGAAAAATCGACCAATCCCTGCGCCGCGCGGCGGAGCGATACGACAAGGAACTCGACAATGATTTGCGGCGCGTGATGGCGCTGATCATGCCGTCGGTGCTGATCATGATGGCTCTGCTGATCGGCTCCTTCGCTTACCTGATGATCACTGCGATCTTCCAGACGATCTCGAACCTGAACTGAAGGGGATGTTTCCGGAACCGGATACGGGCAACGGCTTTCTCGCCGCGCATGTGGCGGATCTGCTGCGGAGCTATCACGAGCTGACAGGAAAGCATCTGATCGAACCTGCGGAGGACGCCGCGATGCTCGCGTATTCGGCCTCGTTCGTCCTGCTTTCGCATGACGCGGCGGATGATCCGCGGCTGACCTATGGAAATCTTGCGGCGCAGAAACTCTTCGCGATGGATTGGTTCGGGCTGGCTGGCATGCCCTCGCGGAAAACGGCGGAGGCACCCGAGCGCGCGGAGCGGGAGGAGCTGCTCCGACGCGTGGCGGAGAGCGGCTTCATCGACGACTACTCCGGCATCCGCATTGCGGCGGACGGGCGACGTTTCATGATCCGCAACGCGACCGTGTGGAATGTATCCGACACACAGGGCGCACGGATCGGCCAGGCGGCCACCTTTTCCGAGTGGCAGCCGCTGGAAGGTTAGCCGGACAGCAAAAAAGGGGGCTTCGCAGCCCCCTTTCCGGAAAGTTTCGCCGGTGCGGCTTACGCGGTGGCGAGTCTCGCGAGTTGCGACATCTCGCGCATGAGGGCGCGGGTCTCGTCTTGCCAGTTTTGCAGGGCTTCGCGGGAGAGCTGCACCCGGTCGGATACGGCCTGCTCGAGTTCGTGGTAGTTCGCCGCGAGTTTTTCGGAAAGCTGGCGCAGCATTTCCGCCGTGCGTTCGCAGTAGCCGGGCGTGGATGTGATCAGATCGATGCGTTCCACGGCGGAGCGCTTTGCCTCGCCCATTTCGGCGAGCAGGATCTTGCTGTCCGGCACACGGCGCAGGCCTTCGACGAGACCGAGCTTGGAGAGCGTCCAGATAGTCCATTTCGAAGGATCCCACTGCCATGGCTTCACGCCGTTGCGGTAGTCGTGCTGGAACTCGTGGTGGTAGTTGTGATAGCCTTCGCCGAAAGTGAGGAATGCCATGATCGCGCTGTCGCGGGCGGAGTGCTTGGTGGAGTAGGGTTGCTTGCCGACGGTGTGGCAGAGGGAGTTGATGAAGAAGGTGCAATGCTGGGCAATCACGATGCGGGTGACACCGGCGATGAGGAATCCGCCGAGTGCGCCTTGCGTCGGGTCGAGTCCCATGAGCGAGTTGTAACCGTAGCCGAGGGCGGCGGGGACGATGAGGCCGACGACGAGGGCGATCCAGTGGGTGTATTTGTGCTGCCACATGACGAGCTTGTCCTTGCGGAGATCGGCGACGTTATCGATGGGCGGCTCGGGGTTGAGTTTGAAAAGCAGCCAGCCGATGTGCGCCCAGAAAAAGCCCTTGGAGATATCGTAGGGATCTTCGTCGTGATCGACGTGCTTGTGGTGGCGGCGGTGGTCGGAAGACCAGTTCAGGCAGGAGTTCTCGAAGGCGCACGCGCCGAAGATGAGGGTGAAAAATTTCACCGGTGTCTTCGCCTTGAAGGAGAGGTGGGAGAAGAGCCTGTGGTAGCCGACGGTGATGCTCATCATCGTGGCGCACAGGTAAAAGAAGAACATGCCGAACTGGAACCAGTCGATGCCGTAGTGGAACAGGTAGATGGGCGCGCCGATGAGGGCGATGAGTGCGGTGCCGATGAGGAAACTGGAGGTGATCCAGTTTACGCGGTCGAATGGAATTCGGAACATAAGGGTTGTTTTTATGGTTGTGGGGCGTGTGCGTGGAATCTTGATGAGCGGAAACGCCGTTGCGCGCGGCTCCTGTATCCCATTCCGCAGGCTTCCACAAGCCGTGAATTTTTGCAAAAACCGCGCGTTTTAAAAAGGAAAATGAGAATCTCGCCATAACGCGTTAAATCCATTGTTATCAAGGATCAAACTTTTGAGCGCGAGATCAGCAGCAGGCGGAGGCCGTTGAGGCAGACGATGACGGTGCTGCCCTCGTGGCCGACGACTCCGATGGGCAGGGGCAGGGCGAAGCCAAGCGCGGCGATGATCAGGACGAAGATCACCGCGGAGGCGAGAGTGAGATTCTGGATCAGGACGCGCCTCGCGCGGCGCGAATGGCTGAGGAGGAGCGGGATGTTTTCCAGGCGGTCGCCCATCAGCACCACGTCGGCGGTTTCCATGGCGACGTCCGTGCCCGCGCCGCCCATCGCGACGCCGAGGTCGGAGATGGCGAGCGCCGGGGCATCGTTCACGCCGTCGCCGACCATCATCACGCGGCCTTCCTTTTTCAGCTCGCCGATCACGCGGAGCTTGTCTTCCGGCAGGAGCTCCGCGCGGACTTCGTCGATACCCGCCTCATCGGCGATCGTCTTGGCGACGAGCCGGTGATCGCCAGTGAGCATGACGACCTTTTTCACGCCGTGGCGGTGGAGCTGGGCGGTGAGTTCGCGCGCCTCGGGGCGAATCGTATCGGCCATGGCGAGGACGGCTAGGGCGGTCACAGAGTCGCCGTCCCGCAGGCCGAGCCAGACACAGATGCGGCCTTTTTCGAGGAGGGGTTTCGAGTTTTCGGCAAGCGCGGCGAAGCCCGCCGCCTGGTTCTCGCGGAACCAGCGCTCGCTGCCGATCACGTAGCGCTTGCCTTCCACGGTGGCCTCCGCACCTTTGCCGGTCGTCGATTGGAACGCGGTGGCGGGCGGCGCGGCGATGCCCGTTTTCTCCGCCGCCACGACGATGGCGCGGGCGAGCGGATGCTCCGACTTCACCTCCAGCGCGGCGGCTACGCGGAGGAGTTCTTTCGCCTCCGCCGGGAGTTCGTTTCCTAAAGCGTGGGTTCCCTGCGGCGAGACGATCTCGGTGAGGGAGGGCTTGCCGACGGTGAGCGTGCCGGTCTTGTCCACAGCTACGATGTCTATCGTAGATGCCCGTTCGAGGTGGGAGCCGCCCTTGATCAGGATGCCGCGCCGCGCCGCGCCGCCGATGGCGGAAAGGACGGTCGCCGGCGTGCTGATGATCAGCGCGCAGGGCGAAGCCACGACCATGATGGTCATCGCGCGGTAGAACGCGGTGGCGAAGGTTTCCCCCCAAACCAGCCACGGCACCAGGAACACGCCGATGGTGAAAAGGATCACGCCCATCGCGTACCACTGCTCCGCTTTCTCCAGAAAACGCTGGGCGCGTGATTTTTCCGCCTGCGCCTCGGCGACGAGCTTCACCATGCGCGCCAGCGCCGAATCCTCCGAGCGTTTCGTGACGGTCAGCTCGATGCCGCCGCTCTGGTTGATCGTGCCCGCGAAAAGCTTGCTGCCCGCGTGCTTCGTGACCGGCATCGACTCCCCGGTGAGCGACGATTCATCGACGTGCGTCTCGCCCTCGGAAAGCTCGCCGTCCACCGGGATCTGCCCGCCGGGTTTCACCACCACCGTCTCGCCGATCTCCAGATCCTCGACACGCACCTCGATCGCCGCGCCGCCGCGTTTCACGGATGCCGTGTCAGGCCGCAGCTTCAGCAGGGACTCGATCGCGCGGTGGGTGCGCTCCATGGCATAGCGCTGGAGGACATTGGAAAAACTGAAAAGGAACAAAAGCAGCGCGCCCTCGAAGGGAGCGCCGACAAGAGCCGCCCCGAGAGCGGCGAGAACCATGAGGACATCCACATCGAGCACTTTCTCGCGGAGTGAGGCGATGGCCGATTTCACGCCCTGCTGGCCGGTGAAAAGGTACGCTCCGAAATACAGGCCGTGCGACAGCCAGCCTACGCCGGAAATTTTCTCCGCCGTGAACGCGGCGATGAGGAAAAGCAGCCCGAAGCCGCAGGAAATCTCCTCGTTCAGTTCGCCGACGCGGATACGTGCGGCGAGCGGCTTGTCCTCGGCCTTGCGGATTTCCAAGGGCGCGATGTTGGCACCCGTTCCTTTCACCCCGGCGATCACGGCGGCCTCCGGCGCGACCGAGGAATCGAAGGTCAGGCACAGCACCTTGCCGAGGTAGGTGGCCGTCGCGCGGCGCACGCCGGGAACCTTGCCGACCTTTTTCTCCAGCCTCAGCGCGCCCGCCTCGCTGCTCGAGCTTTCAAGCCGGAAACTCAGCTTTCGCAGCGCGTTGGAAAGGTCGGCGGCATCTTCCGAGGCCATTGCCCGCAGATCACTCTCGCTGAGGCGCGCCGGGTCGTAATCGATCTCGAGCTTGCCGTGCCCGGGATCTGCCGTGATGCTCAAGATGCCCTCATGCTCTGCGAGCTCGCGGATCGGCTCCCCGAGAATTTCCGAATCTTCGGTTTTCTCTTTCATCACAACCCCAGCCTAACTCCGGCGAAGGAAAACGGCGAGCGGGGAAATCGAAGCCGCCGGATCCAACTAAAACTCGTCAGGACGCGGGCTGTCACCCGGGTTGATGGGCTTGCGCGTTTCCGGGTCGATGCCGAGCATGCGCCACGCGTCCTTGATGATACGCATCGAGGCCTCGTCGAGGATGTCTGCCTCATGCCCGGTTCCGGAAAGGCCAATGTTGATCGAAGGCACGGCTCCGTTCGGCGTATCCGCGGTGCCAACATCCACGAAAAGCCGGCGGTTGAGCTCCTTCACGGCGGCATCTTCGCTGAGCTGCTTGAATTTCGCCTGGAGGCCGACATCCACCACCACCGCCCGCAGGATCTCTTCGCTGCGCAGTTTCTCTTCGAGCTGAGCCGCGAGCTTTTTCTGATCCGCCATGGAAAAATCCGCCCGCAGCGGGACAGGCACCCATCTTTTATCGGGCTGGCGCAGGTGGTATTCACGTTTCGCATAACGCGCGCCAAAGAACATTACCACTAGTCCTACGGCTCCCAGCACAGCCCATAACATCCACCGTTGCATGACCACGGTTTATGCCCCATTCATCCTCCAGCCAAGCCGGAAATTAGCCCCATGGAATACCCTCGCACCCACGCCACCCGCCACACCCTCCCGAACGGACTCACCCTGATCCTTGATCCCGATCCCGCCGCGCCGGTCATCAGCGTCCAGGCATGGGTCGCCACAGGCAGCATCCATGAGGGCGAAAAGCTCGGCTCCGGCCTCTCGCATTTCCTGGAGCACATGGTCTTCAAGGGCACCCGCGATTTTTCCTCCGAAGGCCTCGCCCAGACCGTGCAGGCGGCCGGCGGCCACTGGAACGCCTACACCACCTTCGAGCGCACGGTCTATTACATCGACGGCCCCTCGCGCTCCCTTGAGACGTTCCTGAAATGCCTCACCGGCCTGGTGTTTTTCCCGAACATCCCTGAGTCCGAGTTCGAGTCGGAAAAGGATGTGATCCGCCGCGAGATCGACATGGGGCTCGACGATCCCGACAACGCCTCGATCCGCCTCCTACTTTCTACTGCATTCACCGTAGATGCCCGCCGCCATCCGGTCATCGGCCACCGCCATCTCTTCGATGGGATCTCCCACGGTGATCTCAGCGCCTACCACCGCTCCCGCTACACCCCGGATCGCACACACATGGTGATCTCGGGTGATTTCGACCCGGCGAAAGCCCGCGAGATCGTCGCGGAACTGACGGCGGATTGCAAAATCGTCACCGGCCCCGAGCCGCACATCCAGGCGGATGCCGCGCAGCTCGGGCCGCGCGAGGACTTCGACACCTTCGATGTCCCGACGAGCCGCCTCTGCCTTTCCTGGAAAGCCCCGGCCATCGACCACCCCGACGCGCCCGCCCACGATCTTCTCGCCGCCATCCTCGGGCGCGGCAAGGCCTCCCGCCTCCACCGCCGCCTCCGCGACCAGCGCGAACTCGCCATCGAGATCTCCGCATGGACATGGATCGGCCCAGGATCGGAAGGGCTCATCGCCGTCTCTGCGGAATGCGCCCCGGAGAAACGCGACGAGCTAAAGGCCGCCATCCTTTCCGAGATCGGCGAGATCGCGGCCAGCCCGCTGGAGGAAGAGCTCGCCAAGGCGAAACGGCAGACCGCCGCCAGCCAGTTCCGCACACTGACCACCGCCTCGGGCCGCGCCTCCGACCTCGCCTCGAACTGGCACGAGGCGCGCGATCTCGATTTCACCCGCAGTCACCTCGCCGCGATCAACGCCGTCTCCGCCTATGACATCCGCCGCGTCGCCGCGAGGCTTTCCGAAAACCGACTGACCTTCACTTCGCTCGATCCGAAGGATCACGTCCCCGCCGCCGCGCGCAGCAAAACCGCCGCCGTTTCCCACGCGATCACTACCCACACCCTTTCCAACGGCCTCCGCCTCGCTCTCCTGCCGGATCGCCGCGTGCCGCTCATCCATTTCCAAGCCGCCGCCCGCGCAGGACTGCCTTCGGAAAATTCGCAGAACAACGGCCTCAACCAGCTCCTTGCGTCCACTTTTCCAAAAGGCACCACCACCCGCAGTGCCGACGAGATCGCCAACGCCCTCGAGTCGCTCGGCGCATCCATTTCCGCCTCGGCGGGCAACAACGCCCTGCTCGTCCAGGCCTCCGGCCTTTCCGCCGACGCCCTGCCCATCCTCGAGGTTTTCGCCGATGTGATCCTCAATCCCACTTTCCCCGCCGAGGCCATCGCCCGCGAAAAGGCCTCGCAGCTCGCATCGCTTGAGGAAGCCCTCGCCGATCCGTTGCACCGCTGTTTCTCGCAGCTCCGAGCCACCCACTTTTCCGGCATCGGCTACGGCCTCGACTCGCTGGGCACCTTGGATTCGTTGGAAAAAATTCACAGCGCGGATCTCGCCGCCCACCACGCCCGCCACTTCAACGCCTCCAACCTCACCCTCGCCATCTCGGGCGATTTCGCCCCCGATCATCTCATCGGCCTCCTCGAAACATCTTTCAAAGACCTGCCCGCCGGGGAAATCTGGAACGCACCCGCATCTACTACATCCCTAGGAGTAAGCGCCGACCTCACCCTCCCCAAGAAACAGGCCGTGCTCGCCATCGGCTACCCCGGCACCCAAGTCAGCGGGGCCGATCGCCACGCGCTCGCCTTCATTCAGGAGCACTCTTCCGACATGGCGGGTCCGCTCTTCGGCCGCATCCGCGAGGAACTCGGCCTCGCCTACCGCGTCGGCGCGACCCAGTTTCTCGGCTACGACAGCGGCCTCTTCACCTTCTATCTAGCCACCTCGCCCGAGCAACTCGATCTCGCCCGCACGGAGCTGCTCAAGGAGATCGCGAAAATCGCCGCCGAAGGCATCCCGGCCGACACCTTCGAGCGCGTCCGCTCCACCGTCCTCAGCGGAGCCGCCATCCAGCAGCAATCCATCTCCTCGAACGCCCGCCACGCCGCCCTCGACCTCCTCTTCGGCCACCCCGCCGCCACCCACCGCCTCCTCCCGGAAATCTACGAAAAACTCACCCCGGAGGAAGTGCGCGCGGTGGCGAGAAAGGTCTTCGCCGTGGAGCCGACGGTTTCGGTGATCCTTGGGGAGATGGCATGAACCTCACTCGGCAGGCGCTTTGTCTTCTCATTTGTCATCCGGACCGTATTTGAACTTCGGCTGCCAGTCCTTGTTCTCGATGCCAGCCAGGCCAAGCAGCGGGAACATCGGGCAATAGATGTCGCCGGGATCAAACAGGCACTGGTTCTTGAGGAAAATCTTCCCGCCCACCTTCTCGTAGACCGCCGCGCCCGGCATGCCGTTCCCCGTCCGCTCCGCCGTGTAGGCGAGATCCTTGTGCGAGGCTAGCCGGAAGCGCCACCCGCGCCCCTTCGCGAACGCGGCCTGCTCCTCCGGCGTGTCCGTGGAAACCAGCACCACCGCCATCGCGTCCTCAAGGTGCGGCAGGATCCCGTTGAACCCATCCGCCCACAGCGTGCAAAACGGGCACTCCTTCCCCATGTTGTGGATCACCAGCAGCTTCTGCTTGTCCCCGAACAGCATCGAGAGGTTCGTCTCACCCCCCACCGTGAGGAGCTTGTAATCGATCACCTCCAGCCTCGGCGCCTTCACCCTAAGCTCGGAAAGGCGTGCGATGAGCCCGTTGATCCTCTCCTCCACCTTGGCGGGATCGTCGAGATCGATGTCCGCGTTCAGGTCGGGCTTCTCCCCGGCCATCGCGAGGGAGAGCGAAGCGAGAAGGGTGGTCAATATCGTGGATGCTTGTTTCATGGGATTGGAATCGAGACTAGGGGAAAGCGGCGGTCGGTGGAAAGGGGAAAGGCGTTACATCACTCATCGGGAACTTCCTCCTCATCACCACGCGCCCCCCTGAACGCCATCCTGACCGCGCCGATCACCGCCTCCGAGCTGCGCAGCTCCATCGCGATGCGGTTTCCGGGGCGCTTCGTCATCCGGATCTGCAGCTCCGCCGTGGAGTCGCCGTCCGCGATCTGATAACGGTAGTCCGCGAACATGCCCGCCGGCAACTCCCGCATCCGCACGCCGATCTTCTCCGCATGCTCCTCGGAAAAACCGGCCACCTCCGCGCACAGCTTGGCAAGGAGCTCCGCCATCGCACCGGGTGAAAGCTCGATCGCATGGCGCGCCTCCGGCACTACAATGTCCCAGTCAGGGGTTTCGCTGAAATCCTCCTCCAGCGGCGATTTCACGAGGGTGTCGAGAAGCATCATCAACGCTTCCCGGATAAGCCTGCCCAATGCCGAATCGCCGTAAAACATCTGCGTGATGGGAACGTCCCTGCCGGAACCGCCGCCACCCGGCGGGCGCTCCGGCCTCGCCCCGTCTAACCGGAAATGTGCGGAGGCGGAAGGGAAAAGGCGGGAGAAGTAGCCTAGGGTTCCTACACTAAGGATGGCGACGGAAGTTTTCAGAGGAATCAACCGCAGATGGACGCAGATTCACGCAGATGGATGAGATGAAATGATGGGGTTTTCTCCGGAGGTATCGCCGTTGGTATTAATTTGAATATGTAGCGGCACTATTTGTCTTTTTGTATTCGCTTCTCAATCTCGCTCTCAAGCAAACGGTCACCGAGAAGCGTCCGGAAGCTATCCAGCGTCATTCGGCTCGCTTTCAGCGCTTCTCGGAGCTGATTGACATTACCTTGATAATTATCCCGCACCTCACGTTGGATCTCTTCCTCGATTCTCTTCGGCACAATCTCAATCCCCAGATGGGCGAATTTGTCTATGGTGGTGTGGCGATCAATCAACTCCTGAATGACAGCATTCCTCTCCGCTGCAAGAATCTTCTCAAACTCTTCTCCTCCATCTGGAAACTGCTGCTTCAGCTTCTCCCACTTGGGAGTCAGCAGGAATGATACTTCGTTCTTGGTTATTACGCGACCGTTCACTTTGGCTGCAATACCATTAACCTCTAAAGCTCCCACCTCTGCCCAGGCAGCGATTGGTAGAAAGGCGACGACGAGCAAGATTGCCCACCGGAAGGGGCGGAGGTAATCTGTAGATATCGTTGTCATGTTTTCTTGCCCAACAGGTAATTAGGGCGCTCTTGCCAATCGCGCTTCCACGCTTGTTTAGCCGGATATCCTCTCCGCCGGAAGCAAAATGGGCGCGCGCCCCTCACGGCTTCATCATATCCGCGAGTTTCTTCGACTCCGCGTCCTCGTTTTTCCCGAAGGCGGTGCCGAGGAGTTTCGCGTCGCCTTTGTTGAGGGCGACGACGATGAGCGTGGAGTGGTGCTTGTTGTGATCCTCGGGATCCTGGGCGGTGACGCGGTAAATGATGGCGAAGGGGGTGAAGACGTTGCCCTCGAGCACGCCGCGCCATTCGACGACGTCGTTCTGTTTGAAAACGAAGTGCCCGCGTCCGGCTTCCATGGTGGCGGCGTAGAGATCGCTGGTCTTGCCGTTGAAGCGGACGTCGATCCAGCTGCGGGCGTCGCCGCTGCGGTGGAGGAGCTCGTAGCCGCCGTAGCCGGGGCAGAGGTGCTCGAAGTGGTCGATCTCCGGCTCCTTCTCCAATGCGGAATCGCTGAGGACCGCGACGACCTTGCCCTCGGTGGAGGAGTAGAACGACATGATTTTCCCGGCAAGGCAGTGGCCGGAGAGCAGGAGGGTGAGGAATAGGAGAGGTTTCATGGGGATGGAGGGAAGGGTAACAGGAATTTGGGCGAGTTCGAAGATTCTGGGCTGCGGGGAATTCATCTATGGATGTTGCGCCATGGGGTCTCGATCTTGCATCCGGCGGCGGCGGCGAGGCGAAGCGTCTCCGCGAGGCCGACCTCGGTTTTCACGTCCCGAGGGAGATGACCCAGGCGTTCGAGCAGGATGTCTTTGCAGACGAGGCGGGCTTCCCCGATGCAGAAAGGATTTTTGAGCAGGTTTACGAGCTCCTCCCGGGAAAGGCCTGCGGCCAGGGGGGCTATCCACGCCTCGATGGAAGGGTAGGACTCTCCGTGGATGATGGCTAGAAGCCGGACGATCAGCGTGTCCGCGTCGCCTCGCTTGCTGGCGGCGACAAGCGCTTGTCTGAGATCCGCCCCGGCGGCGGGCGGGTAGCCTTGGCGGATGAAGTCGAGAACTTGCGTAATCACGCGATCCGATATTGCATCGCCGGTATGGGGTATGAGTTCTTTGAAGACCGGTATGGTGTGAAGGACATAGTGAGCGTGCTGTCCGGCGGCGATGATGACGAAAAGGCTCTCGGCGATCCGGTCGGCCTCGTCCCGGGTGGGGGAAGGATCCAGGGCGAGCGCGGCCGCTCCCAGGCGGCAGGCGAAAATCAGGCTGTTTTCGGGCGATAGGGCGCCAAGGATTTTAAGGCGCGCGGCCTCGACGGCGGAGGGTTCCAGTTTTCCGGCCATACCTCGCAGGTGGCTGAAGTCGGGTGGTGAAAAGGACAGCGTGGCCGGGTTGGCCTGGGTCGCGCGACCGTCATAGCCGGTGGAGCGTTCCACCGTCCGGTTCCATCCCTTCAAGCCCACGGGAGTTCCGTCATCGACAATGCGGAATCCGGTTGGCGCGCTGGGCGGAAGGCCGAATTTCGGGTTGAGGATCTGGGCGAGCTCGGCCTTGAAGAGCGCCTCGGGTTCCCCGGCGGGTTCGGCGGGATTCCCGGAAATGGCGGCGAGGAGAATCTCCCGCACGCGCGGGTCGGCTATTGCATCGGCCTTGGTTCGCAGGCCGGAGAACGCGCCCGCCCGCACACCCGGATCCAGGGTCTCGGCCTCCATTTCCAGCGCCTTTAATAGGATTTCCATGATCCAGAAGTCATTCGAAGCGATGTGAAAATCGAGGAGATCCCCAAGGTGAGGGATGAGAGCAGCTTGTCCCGCGCGCTCCGCCACCAAGAGGATCATGGTTTTCCGGTGATTTCCTGCTGCGAATGACCCGGCGGAAAGGCGGCGCATCAAGTGCTCCACGACTCGAGCCCTGTTTGCAGTATCCGCCCTTTCCAGCAGGCGACAGATGGCGAACTCATATGCCTCCGTCTCAAGCTCGTCGGGCGTCTCAGCCCACATGTCGGTGAGGCGGGCGGCAACCGCGGCGGACATGTCCGCATCCACGCCATCGAGGCTCGAGAACGCGGCTCCAACGAGCAGGCCGTGGAGCGGTGTGCGACCGGCGGCCTGGATGGCTGCGGAGAGGGTGGCAGCGATGACCTGCGCCTCGGCGGGTTGCACCGAGGGGGCGATGGAATGAAAGGCCGCACCGGCGGCGTTGACACGGTTTACATTCGGCTCCGTGCGCATGATCTCCACCAATCCTACGGTATGGTATTTCCTCCGCTCCGGCGAGATGTGGGGCGAGAGCTCAGTAACCGCCGCGCTGAAGGGATCGAGGGTGAATGCGTTGATGGAGGGCAGCATGCGGCCGATCAGCGCACCCACGGCTCCATCGGCGCGCAGGGCGTCGAAGGAGGGGGCGAGGGCGACGAACATGCGTGCGATCTCGATTTCATCCGCGGTGCCGCCGATTTTCCCGATGCGTTCGGTGAGGAGATCCGCCAGGAGGCGGACGTCATCGGCGGGCAGCACGCTTGGCAAGGCCTCCGCGATCTCCGCCGCAAGGGCGAGGGGGGTGGTTGACTTTCTATCCGCGAGCCATGCGGCAAGTTCCGCGCACACCATGGAGACTTCCCTTGGCTCATCGGCGAGTTGGGCAAGGGTCAGTGCGGCAGCCTCGCGTTGGATGCGCCCGGCGGATGCGTCGGTGAGGATCTCGCGAGCTTGGTCGGAAAGCAGGTTTCTCAGCGTGGGATTGAATCCGACCGTGGCATGAATCACCCATTCGCTGCGGGTTAGGAGTCTCCGGCAGAACTCGGGTTCGCAGAGAAGCCGCCCGATGAAGTCTTTCCTAACCGCCACATCCGGTTCGGAAACCGCCGCCAACTCCATCAGCGCGGCCTCCTCCGTACCGCTGAGCTTTTCGCCCCGGCTCTGGCCGAATGATCGGAGGAAACCCGTGGCCATTGTCCGCTGGGTTTCGGCGCGCTGGCTGATGGCGTTCCCGGCTTGCCTTTGCGCCTCCTGCTTCTGGACGACCGCGTAGGCGGTCAGGCCGCTGAGGACAAGGATCAATCCGCCCACGACGGAGGCGGCGATCATCCGGCGGCGGTGGAGATAGCGCTCGTGGCGGCGGTAAAGCGCGTCGAAATCGAGCTGGACGATGCCGGACAAAATTTTGAGGAACCCGCGCTCCTTGCCATCGCCCTCGCTGCGGAGATCGCCGGCAAGGGGCTCCTCCGGATACCGAAGCGCGGGGGGGGAAGCACTCCAGCGCATCGTCCATACCGGGGTTCGCCGTGGCATTGGGTTCCCCCGCGAGGATAAGGGCGAGGATGCGTTTCGGGTTGTCCGGATGGAGCGCCTTGAAATCGAGGATCTCCTTATTCACCCATGCGGATCGGGCGGCGTTGGGTGAGCAAATCACGATCAGGAAGTGGGATTTCCGAAGAGCGCCGAGAATGGCGGGACCGAGATCCGCGGAGCCGGAAAGCTCGTCCCGGTCCCGGAAAACGGGTCGCAGGTTTTTACCGAGAACAGCCCCATCGAAGATTTTCGTCCCGCGAAGCTGATCCGGGATGGGGTAGCGCTCCAGGCGGCGGTGGAGCCACTCGCCGGTACGGCGGTCTTTCGAAGAGTAGGAGATGAAAGCCCAGTAACGCTGGGTACCCGAATCGTTGGCGGCGGTGCTTGGCATGTCGCAAGTTTGGAGAATCGGAAGGCGCAGGCGAGTGCGAAAAACGCTTGGGGGGCTGCGAGTGGATCGCCCCACAACCGGAGCGCTGCTCCGAAAGATGGGAAGGATATCTGCAATCCAAGGCCTCCGGCGGCTTTTGCCTTGAACGGGCGGGAGGGTTTGCGAACGTGCGTGACCATGAGCACGCCCGATTCGTTTTCCCGCCGTTCCGTCATCCAAGGTCTCGCGTCGCTAGGTGCGCTCGG
>JAYTOE010000271.1:0-12979 GCA_043747935.1 Akkermansiaceae bacterium | reverse complement strand
GGGGCGGTCACCCTCGGCGTCACTGCCGCTGACCGCGCGCAGATTTTGTTCAATGGTGGCAATACGACGATCAACAATGCCATCGTGGTGAATAGTGCGGTCGGGAACACCGACGCAGCCGGAGCCTTACGGGTTGATACTGGTAACAACGTCATTGCTGGAGCGATCAACGCCAATCTGGCTGCCGCCAACTTCCGCAACGGCGGCAGCGGCGCTGGTGGGATCAACGTGACTGGGGCGATTTCCGGCATCTCGGGCCTGACGCTTCTGGCAGGCAACGGCACCGGGACGCTCAACGTCACCCTGAGCAACGTCGGCACCGCGAACAGCTATGCGGGCAACACCACCATCAGCAGCGTCAAGGAAACCTTGACTCTCGGTGCGGCCAACCAGATTCCCAACGGTGCCCTCAAAGGCAATTTGATCGTCACGGCCGGCACCTTCAAGATGAACGGCTTCAGTGAAACCATCAACGGCCTTTCCGGCACGGGCACCGTGGACGGCATCAGCGGCACGCCAACCTTGACCGTCGGCGATAACGACTCGACCAGCACCTTCGACGGCGTGATCACCGACACCGCCGGCACTCTCGCCCTGACCAAGACCGGCAGTGGCACGCTCACCCTCACAAACACCAACACCTACACCGGCGCGACGAACGTCAATAGCGGCGGCACGCTGATCGTGAATGGCAGCGTCTCCACGAGCATTCAGACGACTGTTGCATCTGGCGCGACCCTTGGCGGCACCGGCATGGTGGGCGCTCTCACCATTGAGACGGGAGGCACACACGCCCCCGGCAACAGCCCCGGCATCCAGCCTGTCGGCAACTACATCCAGAACGGAACACTGGCTATCGAGATCAACGGTCTCACCGCAGGAACCCAGCACGACCGGGTGGATGTAACAGGAACGGTTAACATCACAGGTAGCACCCTCAGCTTGACATCAACTGGTTACACCGCAGCAAATAGCGATCTGATTTTCATCCTGTTGAACGATGGCTTGGCCTCGGATACCATCACCGGCACCTTCACCGGGCTGGTGGACGGTGCTTCGGTAGGCATGATCGGCGGAAAGGAATTCAAGATCAGTTACTTTGCCAACGGAGATTCTGCGGGTTCTCCAAGCTTCACCGGCGGCAACGACATCGCGCTGATGGCCATCCCCGAGCCACGCGCCGCGCTGCTCGGAGCGATCAGCCTGATTGCGCTGCTCCGCCGCCGCCGTGATAAAGCGATTTTCCAGAGTTAATGGGTTTTCTCTGGAATTCAGGGGCCGCCGACCTTCCAGTCGGCGGCCTCGTTTTTCTGTCAGGCAGGGACGCTTTTGCCTGGCTGCCATGTGGGGTGGGCTTCGCGATCATGTCGCAATGAAAATGTAGAACCGCCCCGCTGAGTGCGGCACTGAAACAATCCACCGATGAACAACAAGATGAGACAGCTCCCAACACTTCGAAACCATGCATTCACCTGCGCCGTGCTGGTAGTTTGCGCGGCACAGGCTGCGGAAGAAACCAAGATGTGGACTCCTGCGGAAATCAACCCCCATTTCCCCGCCATCCGGTCCGACCCAATGGCTCTTTCCGGTGCCGCCCGCAGAAAGCAAATTCCTAGCAGCCTCCCTCAAGGCCTCGGCCACGGAAAGACAGTGATAAAACTGGGCAGCGAAAAGCAGTTTCAGGAGAGCGAGACCTTCGCCTCGGCACCCGAAACAATTAAACTCTACGATTTGAAGTCGGATCCGCTGGAGCGCCGGAGTTTGGCCGGCGAAAAACCGGACGAAGCTCGGCGCTTGTCCGAATTGTGGGCCGACAACTGGAGGGTCCGGATATGAAGTCCCGCCGAAAGACTCCGCTCACGAAGGTCGGGCTCTTCGGCATCGGTCTCGATGCCTACTGGCCTCAGTTCAATGGACTGAAGGCGCAGTTGGAGGGCTACCTGAGTGTCGTCCACCAAAAGCTCGAACGTCCGGACGTGGAGATCGTCAACCTGGGGTTGATCGACACCCCGGAGAAGGCACTCGACGCCGGCCACGCCTTCCGCGTCGCCGATGTCGATTTGATCTTCCTGCATGTCACCACCTATGCGCTTTCGTCCACGGTCCTGCCGGTGGTGCAGCGGGCGAAGGTGCCGGTCATCATCCTGAACCTCGCACCATCGGCCGCCATCGACTACGCGAAGTTCAACGCTCTCGGCGATCGAACCCGCATGACCGGAGAGTGGCTGGCTTATTGCGCGGCTTGCCCCGTACCGGAGATCGCCAACGTCTTTCGGCGGGCCCGCATCGACTTCCATCAGGTCACGGGCATGCTGCACGACGATCCGCCCTGCTGGAACGAGGTGGATGCGTGGATCGACGCCGCACGCGTGCGCCACACGATGTTCCACAACCGTCTCGGTTTGATGGGCCATTACTACGGGGGGATGCTCGACATCTACTCGGACACGACACTGCAGTGCGCGACCTTTGGCGGCCATATCGAGATCCTCGAAGTCGACGAACTCGCGGCGCTGCGCCGCGAGGTGACGGCCAAGCAGATCAAGGATCGCGTGTCCCGATTCGGTAAGATGTTTGATGTGCAGAAGGACTGTCCCTCGACGGAGCTCGCCCGCGCGGCGCAGACCTCGGTGGCGCTGGATCGGCTCGTCAGCGAACACGATCTCGGCTCCATGGCCTACTTCTACAGCGGCACGGGCAATGCTGAAAACGAGGATGCCATCAGCTCCATCATCCTGGGTAACTCGCTGCTGACGGCGCGCGGCGTCCCGGTGGCCGGCGAGTATGAGGTCAAGAACGTGCAAGCTATGAAGATAATGGACGCGTTCGGGGCCGGCGGCTCGTTCACGGAATACTATGCGATGGATTTTGCGGACGATGTAGTGCTGATGGGCCACGATGGCCCGGGCCACATCGCCATCGCCGAGGGCAAGACCAAGGTTCGCCCGCTCAAGGTCTATCATGGCAAAGTGGGGCGGGGGCTCTCGGTGGAGATGTCGGTGAAGCACGGCCCGGTGACATTGCTTTCCGTGGTGGAAGCAGGGGAGGGGAGGCTGAAGCTGCTCGTGGCCGAGGCCGAATCCGTCCCCGGTCCGATTTTGGAGATCGGCAACACCAACAGCCGCTACCGCTTTGGTATCGGAGCCCGTCAATTCGTGAACGACTGGAACGCGCACGGTCCTGCGCACCATTGCGCCGTCGGTGTCGGACATCTCGCCCATAAAATCCAAAAGCTGGGCAAGTTGTTGGAGATTGAAGTGGCCACGGTGGGCTGATGCCGCGGCCGGCCATTCAAACCTGAAGATTCTCATTCCTGCACTCGCTTATGAATCCATTACTCGGTGTCTTGTTTCACTGGATCGGCGGCCTCGCTGCTGGTTCCTTCTATGTCCCGTTCCGGGGCGTCAAACGTTGGTCCTGGGAGACCGCCTGGCTGGTAGCCGGCGTGTTTTCCTGGCTTATCGCGCCGTGGATCTTCGCCCTCATCAACACACGTGACGTGATCGCCGTGCTCAGCGAGACGCCTGGCACGACATGGTTCTTCACCTATCTCTTCGGAGTCATGTGGGGGCTCGGCGGCCTCACCTTCGGCCTGACCATGCGCTACCTCGGCATGTCGCTCGGGATGGCTGTCGCCCTGGGCTATTGCACGGTGTTCGGGACGCTGATTCCACCGCTCTTCAAAGGGGAGTTCGTGAGCAAACTCATCGAGCCCGCGGGCGGTCGCTGGGTGCTGGCGGGTCTTTTCGTGTGCGTGGTCGGGATCATGATCAATGCCCTGGCCGGCAAGACCAAGGAAGGAGAGATGAGCGAGGAGCAGAAGCGCACGACTGTTCGCGAGTTTAATTTCAAGAAGGGCATCGTGGTCGCGACGTTCTCAGGGATCATGAGCGCTTGCTTCGCGTTCGGTCTCTCCGCTGGTGACAGGATCGGCGAGATCTCCCGGTCCCACGGGACCGACCCGATATGGAGCGGCTTGCCGGTGCTGATCGTCGTGCTGCTCGGGGGATTCACGAGCAATTTCATTTGGTGCGTGATCCTCAATGTTCGAAATCGCACGGGCTATGAGTATCTCGCCACCGAGCAACTTCACGCGGCCCATGCCAAGGACGCAACCGTGCCTGAGAACCCCACGGACGCTCCGGCTGTCGAAATGGCTGAACGGTTGCCTGCATCCCGCAATGGTGGCGGTCGACGGATTCCGCTTCTGCTCAACTACCTCTTTGCCGCCACCGCAGGGGTGACCTGGTATTTCCAGTTTTTCTTCTACTCCATGGGCGAAACCCAGATGGGCGATTACAAGTTCAGCTCCTGGACTCTGCACATGGCCTCGATCATCCTCTTCAGTTCCCTGTGGGGCCTGCTCTTGGGTGAGTGGAAGGGAGCCAGCGCCAAGGCCAGGAGTCTGTTGTTCCTCGGCCTCGCCGGTCTCGTGCTCTCCACGGTCGTCATCGGTTATGGCAACTACATCGGAGCCGGTGCCGGTCACTGAAATTCTCTGTCCATTCAGCGACACCGCGGCTCCGGATATCCTCAATAATGAGGATACCCAAACCCGGAAAGAATGCCATCTTTGATGTGTCGTCTCGGCTACGAGGGAACCGTTCGCGACAGGGAAAACCTCAAAATTCAAACCTTTCAGCCCCGTAAACCAAAACAAAAATGAAACTCAGAAACAAACTCATGCTTGTGGCGACCATTCCCGAGCCTTCCAGTATGGTTCTTCTGGGCATGGCCGGACTCGGTTTGATCTCCCGCCGTCGCCGCACGGCATAAGGATTTCCCGGAGTTAATGGGTTATCTCTGGAATTCAGAGGCCGTTGACTGGAGGGTCGGCGGCCTCGTTTTTGGTCAGGCAGGGACGCATTTTAACATAAATATGGAAATCAATCAAAGAACGTCAATAAAGACACTGCTTGCCATAGCCTGTGTCTCCAGCGGTATCACAATCGCACAAGAAGCAGCGGAACCTCTGGATGCAGGATTTGTCAATCCAACGGCTGAATACGGCCCGCGCACCTGGTGGCATTGGATCAATGAAATCGTCAGCAAGGAAGGGATCACCAAGGACTTGGAAGCCATGAAGGCGATAGGCTACAAGGGGGCGCATGTGGTGAATCTGCCGCAGGGCGGGCTCAGTTTTCCGACCGGGGATGATGTCGTTGGCACCCCGACCTGGATGGAGAAAATGGAGTTTGCAGCCAAGGAATGCGAGCGGCTGGGACTCGAATTAAGCATGGGAAGCTGCGCCGGCTGGGTGGCCGGCGGCCCGTGGATCACTCCCGAGCTATCCATGCAGGAAATCGTCTGGCGGCACGCGTTTGTTCAAGGGCCGCTGCATGGCGCCGTGAACCTGCCGCAGCCTCGGAAAAACCACGGATACTACCGTGACATTGCCGTGCTGGCCTATCCCACACTGCCGAGCGAAGCGGAAGCGATGGCATCGCTCAAGCCAAAGATCAGCTCGGATCTTCCGGCCATCGATTGGTCGGCCGCAATCGACGGGGATGCTGAGACCTTTGTGGAGCTGCCCGCATGGAAGGCGGACGAGAAAAGTCGCTCGATCATCCTTGAATTTGCCGAACCCATCACGATCCGTTCGCTGATCATGCAAATGCAGGAAGACAGCACCAGTCAGATCACCAAGCTCCATGCCAGCAAAGATGGAACCACTTGGGATGTACTGTGCACCAATCACCGTTGGCGCAACCATTTCATGCCAGGCCGCGAGGAAATCATCGAGGGCTTTGCGGATCGATCGACACGTTTTGTGAAGCTGGAATTCACAGCGCCCGCGATCAGCATCGGCATGAAGCTGTATGAACTCAATTTCCAATCCGCCCGGATGACGCAGCTCCATACCAAAGCGGGGCGCCAGCGCACGCAACCGCCGGTTTCCAATCCAACGACCCAGGTAGTCCCACAAGAGCAACTCGTCCGGATGGATCAAGTCCTCGATCTCACCGATTCCTTGCAACCGGACGGGACACTGAACTGCAATCTTCCCGCCGGGCAGTGGACTATCCTCCGCTTCGGCCATACCACCAACGGGGACGAAATCCACCCGGCATCGGAGCGCGCCGGCGGATTGGAGTCGGACAAAATGAGTATCGAGGCACTCGAATTCCACATGGAAGAAGGAATCGTGAAACCCACATTGGAGCGTCTCGGGCCATTGGTCGGAAAAGTGTTGGTAGAGATGAATATCGATAGCTGGGAGTCCGGCTGCCAGACATGGACACAGAAATTTCCTGAGGAATTCAAGGATCGTCGTGGCTACCACCTTCGTAAATGGCTGATCGCCCTGACGGGTCGTTTCGTAGGAAGCGTGGATGAAACCGAGCGCTTTCTTTGGGATTACCGCCGCACCATCGGCGACCTGATCGCGCACAATTTCTACGGAGCATTCCGTGATTATGCCAACAGGAGAGGACTAAAACTATCAGCCGAAGCTCCAGGTATCGGCATCCCCATCCAGTCCGACCAGATCCAGTTGCTGGGCATGATGGACATCCCGCAGGGAGAATTCTGGCTAGGCGGCACCCCTAGTGCGAAATACCCGGCTTGGCCGGGCGGCCAGGACAATACCAAGGAGGCGGCCGCTGCGGGGCACGTCTATGGCAAGAAGGTGATATCCTGTGAGGCGTTCACTTCCTTCGGGCATCATGATGGATTCACCCAACACCCTTTCACCTTGAAGCCCGTCGGAGATCGTCAGTTCTGCAAGGGAATGAACGAGATCGTATTTCACCGCTATGTGCACCAGCCCGATGACCGTGTGCCGGGAATGGGTCTCGGCCAGTTCGGGCTCAACCTTGAACGCACGAACACATGGTGGGAGCCGGGCCGTGAATGGATCACCTACCTGCGCCGCTGCCAATACATGCTGCGTCAGGGCCGTTTCTTCGCGGATGTATGCTATTATTACGGCGAAGATGTTCCGGGCAGCGCGTGGTATTACGCTCCGAACGCGCTAGAACCGCGCCAGAAAATGCTGCCCGTCCTGCCACAGGGCTATGACTACGATGTCTGCGACCGCACGACCTTCGATACGATGACGGTGGAAAATGGCATGGTCGCGCTGCCTGGCGGAATGCGCTACGCCTACCTGGTGCTTCCTGAGCATGCGCGTTACACCCCCGCTGCGCTGGAAAAGGTGGCCGAGTTGGTTGATGCTGGTGCGACTGTGATTGGCCCGAAGCCGTCCCGCTCGCCGTCACTGGATGGCTTTCCTTCTGCGGATGATAAGATCCAGCAACTAGCGGCCAAATTATGGCCGACAGAGGCCGGGTCCGGTGAACGTCGTGTGGGCAAAGGCCGGGTCATCACCGGCAAAACATTTGAAACGATCATGTCCGGGGATTCCCTCCTGCCTGATTTCAGCGCCGGAACCGCCGACGTGCATTACATCCACCGTAAGCTACCTGATGGAGAACTCTATTTTGTTTCCTATCAGAAAGATCAAACCGAAGACGTATCGCTCACATTCCGTGTGACCGGCATGGTTCCGGAGGTCTGGAACCCGGTCACAGGAAACAAGACGGTTCTTGCTGCATACACGGATGATGGCAGCGTCACCTCCGTTCCCATGAAAATGGATCCTTATGGCTCACGCTTTATTGTCTTCCGACGCGCCGCAGAACCGAAAGATTCCATCACGAAACTCACCAAAGACGGACAGCCGATCTCTTTGGACGGTGATCGCCTTCGATTCACCGTATGGGAGAATGGAACGTATGCGGCTGATTTCAAAAATGGCGTCAGGGCGGAAGTGGTGGTCAATGATATCATCGCTCCCGAGTTAGTTCCTGAAAAATGGATAGTGACTTTCCAAGAGGCACGCGGAGCTCCCTCAGGCCATGTTTCCTTCGATCGCCTTGAGTCATGGACCGACCGACCTGAAGCAGGGATCAAATACTTCTCGGGCACGGCAACCTATGAGCAAGGGGTCAACGTGAGTCGAGAGCATCTTGAAAAAGGCAGGCGCGTTCATCTGGATCTGGGCACGGTCTGCTATTTGTCCGAGGTGTTTGTCAACGATCAGCCATTGGGTGTGCTTTGGAAGCCGCCTTACTTGGTGGATATCACGAATGTCGCGAAGCCCGGAGCAAACAAGGTGGAGATCAAAGTCAGCAACGTCTGGAAAAACCGCTTGCTAGGGGATCTCAAGCTGCCAGAGGCGGAACGCCTCACTTGGACCCTGTATCCGTTCTATCATGATGAGCCCGAAGCGCCCCTCATGGAATCGGGACTTTTGGGGCCAGTCCGGCTCTTGAGTTCGGAGTCAATAGGCTGGGGTCGTCCTGACGATGGATTTGAACATCCACCGCATCGCGGCTCAGTGGGAGCTGTGCCGGAGAAATAAGATCGGCCTATTCTTTTTCAAGCCGCCCAAGTCCGGTTGGGGCTACTGGAACAGCATCTACGAGGTGGTGAATCGCTGGGAGGAGATCAAGAATCTCACCGCTGTCCAAAAGAAGCCATTCGGCTACATGGTTGAGCAGCGGCGGAAACGCATGAGACCTTTGTGATGGGTCTTAATCCGCAGGCCAATTCATCCCACAACGGTAGGGCTGATCCGGCTCGGTCGGCCCTGATCAAAAGCGGAGGAGCCGTAATCCCGGAAAGGTAGTGAAACTGCGGAGAGGCGGGCTTTTTGTTTCGGGATCTCACTCCCGCCAGAGTGAGCGGTGCGGTTGATTTTGGAAATGGGCCGACCGAGCCGGATCAGCCCTACCGGATGAAATCATACCCTCCGGTAGCAGGTGCACCCCGCACGTCTCACACCTGTCCCAATCCCCGGAGCGTCTCGATGATCCCCTCGATCTGGTCGGTGCGTTTTTGGTTTTTGCGGCCGAAGTGCGCGGAGAGTTCCGCTGGGGTGGCGGTGGGGTGGCGGTGGGGTCGGTGGCTAATAGCTGGCGGATTAGGGTGACTTGTTGCGGGAGTTTGCTTGGCCAGGGGGAAGAGGAATTAATGATTGAAGAGGGATTGATGATTGATGATTGTTGATTTTGGATTTTTGAATGGGAAGATTCGGTTTCGGTGCCGGGGAGGTGGGATTGTTGCGGCGACCGAAGATCGCCGCTGCGGTTCTGGTATTCCGGGCGGAGCCAGCGGATGTGGCCGGACTTTTCCTCGGCGGCGCGGGCGTGGTTAAGCGCAACAAGGCGCGTCAGCATCTCCTCTTTTCTTGTGTCTTGTGTCTCCAAGTCTTGTGTCTTGAGATCCCCCCAGCCGTAAGCTTCCAAGACGGCTTCATCCAGCTCGTCGTGGATTTGCTTGAGGAGGGTGACGAGGCCTTGGTCGTGAATTTGCTTGTCCTTGGCGGTGAGGGCTTCGCCGCTGCGGAGTTTTTCCAAGACGTTGTAGATGCCGGTGAGGGTGAGGCCGGGATGCTGCTCCTGCTGGCGCTTGCGGTGCGCGTCCAGCCGCTCGCCGAGGTCGCGGATGCGCTGCTTGAGTGGGGCTTCTTCGAGCGCGGGGAAGGGGAAGGCTTCTAAACAGAAGTATTTGACGTAAACGGGCAGATCTTCGAAACAAGCTGCCGTTTGACAAACCAACCCACACTGCCATCATCGTTGCGTGGCTACCGAACTCAACGAAACAAGTTTTCAAACCGAGGTTCTCGACTCCGATCTGCCGGAGCTGGTGGACTTCTGGAGTGAGCATTGCGGCCCCTGCAAGCAACTCGCTCCCGTGTTGGATCAGCTATCGGAGGAAATGAAAGTCACTGCGAAGATTTGCAAGATCGATGCGATGGCAAACATGAAGCTGGCGGCAGGCTACGGCGTCCGCACGGTGCCGAACCTGCTGTTTTTCAAGAACGGCGAGGTCAAGGATCAGTTCGTCGGCGCAAGCATCACTAAGGAGCAGATGCGGGCGAAGTTGGAGGCGCTGATGTGAAAATGAACGTCTGAGGCAGAGGGCAGCCAGCGTCATTTATCGAAAAACTCCGCTTACCAGACGGCATTCTAACCGGAATGCAATCCACCGGGATGATGATGCCTGATTCCGTGACAAACACGTTGGCCGGTCGCATGTCGAAGACCAATATAGCCTATTTCTTCTGCATAACCTTCGAAGAGCGCGAAGTGCCTTTCGATGAGATCGGTATCAATTTCATCCCCATCGGTTCTCCATTTGCCGATAAAATTCGGCGGAGGTCATGGATGACGGTTTCGAGTGCTCGATCCTGATCCGGCTCAGGTAGCTTGCCGCTTTCGGGTTCTTGATCTTGCTGGTGTTCATTGGACAACAAACGGAATCTGCCACGGATCGGGCGGCTTTGCAAGAATGCAGCTTGGGTCTTACTCCCACGGCGATCAAGCTGGGGGAAGTCCAAGTCCGTTTTTCCTTTGGAGCAGCGAAGGCAGCAGGGATCGGTTCATGGATGGAAGAATTACGACCACGGAGGACACAGAGACCACGGAGGTCTTGGTTCGAAACCTGTAGATAAGGCAGGAGGATCTCTGTGTTCTCCGTGTCCTCTGTGGTCATATCCCAAACTAGCCGGGTTATCACTCCCTAGCTTGATCGCCCCGGTCTCACACCTGCCCCAATCCCTTAAGCGTCTCGATGATCCCCTCGATCTGGTCGGTGCGTTTTTGGTTTTTGCGGACGAAGTGGTTGGAGAGTTCCGCTGGGGTGGCGGTGGGGTCGGTGGCTAGGAGCTGGCGGATTAGGGTGACTTGGGCTGGGAGACGGTCAGGCCAGGGGGGAAGATTGCCGATTGCCGATTGCCGATTGATGATTGTTGATTTTGGATTTTTGATGGGGAAGAGGTGGTTTCGGTGCCGGGGAGTTGGGTTTGCTCCGGCGAGCGGCGATCGCCGCTGCGGTTCTGGTATTCCGGGCGGAGCCAGCGGATTTGGCCGCGCTTTTCCTCGGCGGCGCGGGTGTGGTTGAGGGCGACGAGGCGGGTGAGGAGTTCCTGTTCCGGAGCCGCGTTCTCCAGAACGCGAGCCTCTTTCGATTCGCGTTCTGGAGAACGCGGCTCCGCCAAATCCTGCCAGCCATACGCTTCCAGAACCGCCGCATCCAGCTTTTCGTGGATCTGGCGGAGGAGGGTGACTAGGCCTCGGTCGTGGATTTGCTTTTCCTTGGCGGTGAGGGCTTCACCGGAGCGCAGCTTTTCCAGGACGTTGTACATGCCGGTGAGGGTGAGGCCGGGATGCGCTTCCTGCTGGCGCTTGCGGTGCGCGTCCAACCGCCCGCCGAGGTCGCGGATGCTTGCTGGTTTCTATCGTTGCGATGTAGCTGGAGAGTCCGGGAAGGTTCTCATTCCAGATCCCTTCCGAACAATATCTTCTCCCCTTCCCCCATCGCCTCGCGGATGGTCTCCGCCTCTTCCTCATCCTCCGCGAACCAAGCTCCGAGTTCTTCGATCCAGTAAGCGACTTCCTCCTCCATTCCAGGATCTCCGGGTAGTCCTCGCATTTCGGCTTTTAACGCCCAATGCATGGGCATGAAAGCGTTCGGTGGTAGTGGTTCGCCCATTGGTGCCTTTAAGGTTTGACTGGTTGCGTTTAGGCGATGATCGGGCAGATTCTTGAAAGCGCGTCCTTCTGTTCCTCCCGTGCCGCCGCCAAGTCATGCATGTGCTGGAGATTGAGCCAGTATTCGGGCGGGGTGCCGAAGTATTTGCCCAGTTTCAGCGCGGTGGTGGCGGTGATTCCTTGGCGACCTTTGATGATCGCGGGGACTCGGCTGTGCGGGATGGCCAAGTCCTGACCGAGGCGGTATTGGGTGATCCAGTAGTCTTCGAGCGCTTCCTTGAGCGTCTCGCCGGGATGCGGATTGCGGATTGGTGCTGCGGTTTTCATGGTTTTATTTCAAATGCAGACAATCTCATTCCAGCCAGTTCTCGTACTTCAGCCCCGGCACCTTTTCAAAATCCTTGGTGTTGCGTGTTAGCAAAACCGCATCGTGCTCCATGACGATGCATGCGATCCGGAGATCCATGGTGCCGATTCGGACGCCTTGCTTGCGGAACTTCAGGAAGTGTGCGGCGGCTTCCTTGTCGAATGGCAGGCGGGTGAAGCCTGCCAAAAATTCGCTGATGTTGGCCAAGGATTCGTAGGCCAATACCAGTTCGCCTACAGAGGCGGATTTGATCTGGTTGATCCTGGAAAGAACCCCGGCCATCTGCTCCTGAAACGAAACAATCGAAATCACTGCCGGGAGATCGGAACGCCCGAGACGCTTCGAGAGTCTTTGGCCAGCCGAGCTTCGAAACCCGAGTTCTGTGAGATGATCGCTATCCAGAACGAGCATGGAATCAAAGATCGGTTTGATTCCTGCGGATCTCAGCCCCGAGGGCAACCGCCTCGCGGGATATCTTGGTGTCCGCCAGGCGGCCGACCATGAGCCTCCAGTCTTTCGGTGCCTCAATCTTCTTACTCAAGCTGGCTACTTCCTTCTCCAGCTTTTTGACTTTCTTACCCAGCACGTTCAATTCGGTGAGCTTTTCCTCAACTGCGGCAAGTTTTTTTGCGGTGGTCGATTGCATGTCTGCAACAGTAGCCGAAACCGGGGTCACGGCAAGAAACGAATCCGCTGGCAGCGGAACCCTCGCATCTCAAACCTGCCCCAAGCCCCGCAGGGTCTCGATAATCCCCTCGATCTGCTCGGTGCGTTTCGGGTTCTTGCGGCCGAAGCGGTTGGAGAGCTGTTCGGGGGTGGCGGTGGGGTCGGTGGCTAGGAGCTGGCGGATGAGGGTGACTTGGGCGGGGAGGCGGTCGGGCCAAGAAATTGGGGATTGGATATTGGATATTGGGGATTGGGAAGACTCCGTTTCGGTGCCGGGGAGGGTGGATTGGGTGGGCGTGCGGGGATCGCCGCTGCGGTTCTGGTATTCCGGGCGGAGCCAGCGGATTTGGCCGCGCTTTTCCTCGGCGGCGCGGGCGTGGTTGAGGGCGACGAGGCGGGTGAGGAGTTCCTGTTCCGGAGCCGCGTTCTCCAGAACGCGAGCCTCTTT
>JAYTOE010000270.1:0-6735 GCA_043747935.1 Akkermansiaceae bacterium | reverse complement strand
GCGATCTTCGGTCGCCCCGTGGTGTAGCATCAAATTAAGGGGCGACCGAAGATCGCCCCCACGGCTTACCGCGCCGCGACCAGATCATACCCGCGCCAGTCGCCGATCTTCACTTCTGCGAAGGAGCCGACGGGGAGTTTCTCATCGACCATCACGGAGCCGTCGATCTCGGGGGCGTCCCATTCGGTGCGGCCGACGCCTTTCTGCTCGACGAGGACGCGGACTTTCTTGCCGACCTGGGACTGGTTCGTTTCCGAAGCGATTTTCTGGAGGGCGGACATGGAGCGGGACCAGCGGCTTTTGCGGGTCATGTGGTGGAGGTGGCCGTCGAGTTTCACGGCGCGGGTGCCCTCCTCCTTGGAGTATTGGAAAACCCCGGCGCGCTCGAAGCGGAATTCCTCGATGAAATCGAGAAGCTCCTCGAAATCCTCCTCGGTCTCGCCGGGGAAACCTACGATGAACGTAGTACGAATCCCGAGGCCGGGGATGCCGGCGCGCATGCGGCGCAGCAGGTCGCGGATGTAGTCGCCGGAGGTCACGCGTTTCATGGCTGTGAGCATGCGGTCGGAAATGTGCTGGAGCGGGATATCGACGTATTTCGCGACCTTGTCGCACTCGGCGATGGTGGTGATGAGCTCGTCCGACCAGTGCGCCGGGTGGGTGTAGAGCAGGCGCACCCAGAAATCGCCTTCGATCTTGTTAATCTCGCGCAGAAGGGTGCAGAGGGAATTTCCCTTCGAGGAATCGACCGGTGAGCTGGGGTTCGGGCGCTGGCCTTCCCATTGATCCATGCCGAAGTAGGTGGTGTCCTGGGAAATGAGGTTGATCTCCTTGACGCCGCTTTTCACGAGCGCCTCGACCTCGCGGAGGACGGATTCCTGGGTGCGGGAGCGGTGCGTGCCGCGGATTTTCGGGATGATGCAGAAGGTGCACGTGTGGTTGCAGCCCTCGGCGATTTTCACGTAGGCGTAATGATCCGGCGTGAGGCGGAAGCGCGGGGTGGTGTAGTCCGGGACGTATTTCGGCTTCAGCGTCACGAAATCGCGGGGATCGTTCGTGGCAGCGGGGCCTTCATCTTTGCTAACCTCGGAGGCGTTGTCGTGGCCTAGCAGATTCCGGATGATGGGCGCGACCTTGGTGATCTGGTCGAGGCCGATGAAAGCGTCCACTTCCGGCATGATGCCGGGGAGATCTTTCGCGAAGCGCTGCGAGAGGCAGCCGGCCACGATGATCTTCTGCCTCGCGCGATCGGGGTTCTCGCTGCGATCGTTCACCGCGCCGAAGATCGCGTCGATGGACTCCTGCTTCGCCATATCGATGAACGAGCAGGTGTTGACGATGAGCACGTCGGCTAGCTCGGCATCAGGGGTGAGCATCATGCCGGCCTGTGCGAGGTGGCCGATCATCACCTCGGAATCGATGAGGTTCTTGGCGCACCCCAGCGATATCAATCCCACGGTAGTCTGTTGCATATAATGATCTCCTGATTTTAGAGCTGCGGTGGGATGATCAAATCATCACCGGCCTGCGGCGGCACCTGGCCGAAGCCGGGCATGGGGCTGGCGATGGCTCCCTCGGCGGTTACATCGCTGATTTTCACGCGACCGAGGATGCCTGTGTTGCGGCGGATCGCGAGGATGGTGCCTGACTGCACCTGCTCCGGTATGACCACCTCGATGGTGAGGAAATCTCCGACTTCCGGATTCGCGATGAAAGAGGATACTTTACCGATGAGGAGGGCATCGCGGATCAGGCGGGCACGGCGCAGTTCGTCATCCTTTTTCTCAAGCTCGCGCCCACCGATGAAGCCGGCTTCGTCGCGGTAGGTGTCGGCTTTTTTCTCGGCGTCGGCCTTTTCCTCGGCGAGCCGTGCCATCTCGTCTTCTTTCGCAGCGAGTTCGGCCTTCATTCTTTCCATCTCAGAAGGGCCGCCTGTCTCGGGCATAGGGTTTGAGCGCAGTTGCTGGAGCTGTTTCTCATAGACGAGGCGATCCTGGTCCAGGCGGAGCTGGTCGAGCTGGGCCTGAAGGCGGGCGATCTCATTCTGGGGGGCGTTTTTCACACCCTCCTTCATGCCTTGGAAAGAGAGCACCACCGCCGCAAGCAGTAGCGCGAAGGTGGCTCCCAGTAAAATCGTCATCGTGTTCACGGGGGGAAAATGTCCGGGGCAGCCCTAGATGTCAACGAGTCCCTCAGGCTCGAAACTTCAACTTTTAAACTTTAAACTTCAAGGAAGAGGGCTTCGCGACCTTCTGCGGCTTCCGGGAGTCCGTGGGGAAAAATTTCCGGCGTTGCGGAGGTTCGGTGTTGGACGGAGGCGGTCGCATGTCGGAAAGTCCCGCCTGTGGATTTGTTTTCCGATATCCCGAAGAAGCCGGTGAAAGCCCTTTCCGTGACGCAACTTGTCCGGAAAATGAAGCGCGCCGTGGAGGCGGAGGTGGGCAGGCTGTGGATCGAGGGCGAGGTCTCGAACCTCACCAAACAAGGCAGCGGTCACTGGTATTTCTCGCTGAAGGACGAGGGCTCGCAGATCCAGTGCGCGATGTTCCATGCCCGCAACCGCGAAGGCTCGGAGGCGCTGGAGAACGGCGCGAAGGTGCGGGTTTTCGCGGAGGCGACGGTTTATGAGGCCCGCGGGCAGCTTCAGGTGATCGTGGAAAAGGCGGAGCGCTCCGGCTTGGGCGATCTCCAGGCGCGCTTCGAGGCGCTGAAGCGGAAACTTCACGCCGAAGGGATTTTCGATACGGGGCGAAAAAAGAAACTGCCCGTTTTTCCGCGGGTCATCGGCATCGTGACCTCGCCGACGGGCGCAGCGATCCAGGATATCCTCAATATACTGACGCGGCGCGCGCCGTGGGTGCAGCCGGTGCTTTTCCCGGTGAGGGTGCAGGGAAAAGGAGCCGAGCGGGAAATCGCGCAGGCCATCGGGAAGCTCAACGCGCCGGAGCGTTACGGCTATCCGCGCTGCGATGTGCTGATCGTCGGGCGCGGCGGCGGCTCGTTGGAGGATCTGTGGTGTTTCAATGAAGAGGTCGTTGCGCGGGCGATTGCGGCTTCGCAAATCCCTGTCATCTCGGCGGTCGGTCATGAGATCGATTTCACCATCGCCGATTTCGCGGCGGATCTCCGAGCGCCGACGCCGAGCGCCGCCGCAGAGATCGCGGTGCCGGATCTCGCGGAGCTGCGCGGGACACTCCTGAATCTCCGCAACCGCCTTTCCCGTTCGCTGCGGCACCTTCTCCGCGAGCCATCGCAACGCCTCGACACCCTCCGCAACGACCTCGCCGGGGCGGGGGAGGCGGCGCTTCTCGGTCGTCGGCAGCTCCTGCAGCAATACGCGATACGCCACCGCGCCCTGCACCCGGCCAACATCCTGGAGAGACGGATCGAGAAACTCGCCTCCCTGCGAAAGCATCTGCGGAATCTCGCCGCGCAGGGATTTTCGCAGAACACCGAGCAGCTCAAGCGCCTTGAAAACATGCTCCGCACCCTCGGGCCGGAGTCCGCCTTCAAGCGGGGTTTTTCCATCACCCTCAACGAGGACGGCTCCATCCTCCGCAGTGTGAAATCCGCGAAATCCGGCACCATTCTCCGCACCAAACTGATCGACGGGGAAATCGCTTCCACCGTAAATTCCTAGAAATCCGCCACCATGCCCCCGACCTCCATTGAATCCTCCTTTCCGCTCTCCATCATTATCCTCTGCTATGTCGCGACGGGTTTGCTGGTGTTGATTCTGTTGCTTCTGTTCATCATGAACTCAAAGCTCTCCGCACTTTACGCAAAGCTCTCCCGCCCAAGCCGCTATACGAAGCCCGAGAGTTCCGAGCCGACGCCGGATAGTGTCGACCCTCCGGATGAGGTAGAGGCAACTGCGGGCACGCATTTCGAAGAGTTCCTCAACGAGGATCCCGAACGTAGAAAGCTCACGAAAAAGGAGAAATTCAAAGCCTACCGCGCATGGCGTTCGGAAAAAGGCCTGAACTGGTCGAAATAGGGATTCATCCTGACCATTCACCAGCCGGGTCATTTTCCTGAACATTTCCACTTTCGGACATCGGGTGGGTGGTCTAGCGTCCGTCCAGACAATATGAATCTCACTCTGAAAGTCTGGCGCCAGACCGGCCCCCTCTCCAAGGGCTCCATCAAAACCTATGCTGCGGACAACATCCCGGCGGAGGCCTCGTTTCTCGAAATGCTCGATATCGTCAACGAGCGCATCATCCAGAAAGGTGAGGATCCCATCCACTTCGACCACGACTGCCGCGAGGGCATTTGCGGCTCCTGCTCGCTGACGATCAATGGCGTTCCGCATTCCAAGGAAAGAGGCATCACCACCTGCCAGGTGCACATGCGGAAATACCGCGATGGCGATACGATCTGGATCGAGCCCTTCCGCGCGCAGCCTTTTCCCATCGTCAAGGATCTCATCACAGATCGCGGTGCCTTCGACCGTATCATCGCGGCTGGCGGTTACATCGACATCCGCACCGGTTCCGCCGTCGATGCGAACTCGATACCCGTTCGCAAGGACGATGCGGACAGCGCCTTCGACGCGGCGGCCTGCATCGGCTGCGGTGCCTGCGTGGCGGCCTGCAAGAACGCCTCGGCGATGCTTTTCGTTGCCGCCAAGGTTTCCCACCTCGGCCACCTTCCGCAAGGACAGCCAGAGCGCCGCAAGCGCGCCCTCTCTATGGTCCGCCAGATGGACAAGGAGGGCTTCGGCAACTGCACGAACCAATACGAGTGCGAGGCCGCGTGCCCGAAGGAAATCTCCGTGGATCACATCGCCCGCCTGAACCGCGATTACGGCAAGGCCGTGCTGGCGGAGCAGTTCGCGTGAAAATCACGTCCGTGGAATAACCGGTGCCGCGAGCGCATCGCATGGAGTATGAAAATAAAAATCACACACCTCATCGCCGCAATCATACTCACTCTCGGTGCGGCGTGCGCGGACGATAACAAGAAAGGCAAAGCCATGGAAACCGTCAGCGAAGCTCCCGCAGAACCCGAAGGCAAGGTGGTGAAGACCGATGAGGAATGGAAAAAAATCCTCACACCCGAGCAATATCGCATCCTCCGCGAAGCGGGCACCGAGCGTGCCTTCAGCGAGGTTTACAAGGAGTTCAAGCATCAGGGTGAAGGCGCGTATCACTGCGCGGGTTGCGGGGCGCTGCTTTTTTCCTCGAAGGTAAAGTTCGATTCCGAGTGCGGCTGGCCTTCCTTTTATGATCCGGCAAAAGCCGAAAACGTTGTCACGAAGCGCGACACCTCCGGCGGCATGGTGCGCATCGAGGTAAACTGCGCGAAATGCGACGGCCACCTCGGCCACGTCTTCGAGGGCGAGGGCTTCGACACCCCCACCGACAAGCGCTACTGCATTAATGGAGTCGGCCTCACATTCGTGCCCGCCCCTGCCGCTGCGGAGAAGCCTGCCGCTCCCGCCGCAGATAAGCCCGCCGAATAGCGCTTGATTTCCCGGCTCCGCCCGCCCATACCACTTGTCTAGCGGCGGCTTGGCGGAATGGTAGACGCGCTCGACTCAAAATCGAGTTCCTAAAGAGTGTGGGTTCGAGTCCCACAGCCGCTACTTCCCCTTTCCCGAGCAGCAGAATGGACACACCGCGGAGCATCGGCATTATCGCAGGCAACGGATTTTATCCGGAAACTTTCGTCCGCGCCGCCCGCAAGGCCGAGCCCTCGTCACGTCTCATCGCCGTGGCATTTGAAAACGAAACCCGCCCCGATCTGGAGCCGCAGGTCGATGTCATGCAGTGGTTCCGCGTGGGACAGCTTTCGAAGCTCATCAAATTTTTCCTCAAGGAGGGAGTGAAGGAGGCCGTGATGATGGGGCAGATCTCGCCGGGAAATCTCTTCGACCTCCGCCCTGATCTCCGCATCCTGATGATGCTCGCCCGCGTGAAAAAACGCAACGCGGAGACACTTTTCGGAGCCATCGCCGATGAGATGGCGAAGGACGGCATCACGCTGCTCCCTGCCACCACCTTCCTCGAAGATCACCTCCCGCCCGCCGGTCACGTCGCCGGGCCGCCGGCGAAACCACGGACTTTGGAAGATTTGGAATATGGCTTCGGGATAGCAAAGCAGACCTCCGCACTCGACATCGGTCAGTCCGTCGTTGTCCGCCACGGAACCGTGCTCGCCGTCGAGGCCTTTGAGGGCACCAACGCCTGCATCCGCCGCGGTGGCGAGCTTGGCCGGAACAAGGAGGCAGTTCTCGTGAAAGTCTCCAAGCCCGACCAGGATTTCCGCTTCGATGTCCCCGTGATCGGCACCCAGACCATCGAGACCTGCGCCGAGGCCGGTGTCACCGCCATCGGCATCGAGGCGGGCAAGACGCTTCTGTTGGAAAAGGAAAAAGTCCTCAGCCTCTGCACGAAACACAAGATCAGCATCCAAGCCTTGTAGCGGCCATCTTCGGTCGCCAACCATCCAGTTTTTTCCAGATGAAGTCGGCATCCTCGAGTTCGGTTTCCTCATGATCCTTCTGCTCGGTGATGCCGCCGAGGCCGGCCTCCTGTTTCATCGCGGCGTCTTCGATCGCCCGCACCATGGTGACGGCCTCGCCGCATTTCGCGGTGAAAATGAGCGGGGAAATGTTTTCCCAAAGCGGGCGGATTTCCTGCTTTGCGAGCAGGTGGGGGAGCATCCGGGGATCATGGGCGGCGGTATGGGCTTTGCAGGTATCGGTTTGGCGCGTCATACCATGGGTTT
>JAYTOE010000269.1:0-15296 GCA_043747935.1 Akkermansiaceae bacterium | reverse complement strand
CGCCACCCCGGGACTGGGTAGCGACCACCGGATGCGCTTCCGCTGGGGGCATGGTGCCGCACTGCGGGTCGATGAAACCATCGTCCACCTCGCCCTCTTTGGTGCTGACGGCCTAGGCCAAGGCCATCATCCCTCCGAGGCACCGCTGCGCCGCCGCCGTCGCGGCTGAATCCGGGCGCGGGAATAATTTGGCAGGGGGTCGGGGACATCGCCCCCCGCTCATTGCACCTGTTCCGGGCCTCCTGCCATCCCGCTTTTTCAAAACACCTGACACCCTCGGTTTCCTTTGGCCAAAAAATCCACCGAACGCAAATCCTCGCTTGCTATGCTGTGACACCATGGAAAGCACCATCGGTGCAAGCTGGTTCCGAGGAATAGCCCTCAAGGGAGAACACAAACTGAAAAATCAGCGCATGCGCACCCCCTCCAGAGTTTCAAGATCTTGTTCATCACGTCAGCGATTGCTTCCCGAAATTCACCGAGACTGAGTGGCGGTTGCTTCATGTGAGCGACTCTCTCTCAATCCCGCCACACAACGCGTTGCAGTGAACCCATTCCTGGGAAAATCCCAATCCACCGAACACCCCTCCGTCATCAGAACAGAAGCTTCCCATACCACCCAAGGCATAAAAACTAGAAGATGTTCACGCCTGCTTGACAGCCGTGCGAAGCTGCCCGCTGGCCTTTCACGAACACACCCAATACCCACACACACATGTCCAAAATTGCAATCCTCGCCGACATCCACGGAAACCTCCCTGCCTTCAACGCCATCCTACGGGAAGCATCCTCCAAAGGAGTCACGCAGATCGCCGTCCTAGGCGACATCGTCGGATATGGCGCATCGCCTGCCGAATGTGTCGAACTCTGCATGCGGGTCTCCGCCACCGCCGTCCTCGGCAACCATGACTTCGAGGCGCTGAAAATCTTCAACAACGACCGCAGCATTCTGGAGAAGGGCTGGGTGAAATCCGGATTCCTCGCGGGCTTCGAGCACGCGGCCCGCGCCATCGACAATAAACAAGCCGAATGGCTCTCAAAACTGCCTTACATCCGCCCCATCAAAGGGGCTTTCATCTCCCATGCCAGCTTCGATGATCCAGAGGAGTTCGACTACGTCGAGACCTACGAACATGCACAACCCAGCCTGGATCTGCTTGCTTCGCAGGAATCGAAGGTCTGTTTCCTGGGGCACACCCATCAACAGGAAATCTTCCATCACCCTACGGCGCAGATCGACTGGGAGAACGAAACCACCTTCAGTGTCCCGCCGGACGAACCTTTCGTCATCATGGCTGGCTCGGTCGGACAGCCCCGCGAAGAGCACGATCGTCGCGCCGCATGGGTTCTCTGGGAACCGGAGATACGCCGTATCGAGTTAATGAGAACCGATTACAGCCGTATCACCGCCGCCAAAGAGATCATCATGGCCGGTCTCCCCTTGGAATCCGCTCTCCGAATTCTCACGCAGCAGGAATACGCCACCTTGATCCAATGATGATCAGCCCTTGCTAACCTCCGAAATGACCACCCCACCTCGCGAACGGCTATCCTTCTCTCCTGAGAAACTCATCCTCGCGGGGAGAATCTACGGCATCGATAGCGCCTGCGCACGCACCTTTTTCATTGTTGGCGAAACGGTGGCCTGGTCGCACGCGGCGCATATCCAGATCATCTCCTGCTTCCGCACGATGAAGGACGCCAGCGATCTGAAAACAGCCCGAAAATACGGCGTCCACTTCGTGGGAAAACTCACCCAAGCGGAGTTCGATCGCTTCCGAAGCCGCCTCACCGGTGTTCTCGGTGAAAGCCGCCGCCGCAACAAAGCTGGCCGCATCTGGCTCGGAGTGCCCGATGAAGATGGAACGGATGTCGCGGTTCTATCTTTCTGGGCAAAGCGCCGGAGCATGGATGATTCAGACATCGCCCTTCTCCGCACCGCATTCGGCGTGAAACTTCCCATCTGGGTGGACTACATCGACCGGGTCCGAGCCACGAGCTACCCGGACTGACCTTCGCAGCCCCCGAATTGCTGGTTAAAAACTAGCCCATTCTGAGGTTCTGCCACCGCCATGAAGGCGACGGGCGAAACCACGAACCAGAATGATCCAAAGTAAAATCACGCAATTCGCCTCACTCCTGCCCCAATACTACCACCCCAGCGCCGAGCGAGGCCGGAAGCCCAGCCCGTTCACCACGGAATTCAACGGAGACACCCGTTACCCCGCTTCACGCACCGCCTACATCAAGCGCCTTCACCACTTCAAGTTGCTCACAGCTGTCGATCACGGCTGCCCCTGTCTGGATGCCATCGCGGAAACCAAGCGCCATATCGGCAGCGTTCGTCGCACCCTTTGGCTATACCTGCACGATTGCCTTCCGGACTTTTCCGGAAAGCCGGATGGTCTCAACGACCTCTTTGCCACTCACAACGCCAACCTTCTCATGCAAGGAATTGAAAAAATCATCCTTCAGTGCCTTCAGGAAGAAATTACCGAGGACGCTGAATTCGCAGCCATCGCACTCAACGACGAGCGACTGATGGACTTCGCGCAACGCTGGTTCACGAGGGGGAAAGGGAATCGCTCCATCTGATATGACACAAGCGACATTAAAAACTGGCTTACCGCTTGTCGGAAACAGGCAACCCGAATCAAACCTGACCCTGTCTAACAGACGAGCCTCCATTTCAACCAAACCAAAAACAAACACCATCATGTCATACGCAGTAAAAATCGAAGGATCGCGCGCAAAGATCGTCAACACATCGAACGGGTCCACCGTGAGAACCATTCCCGGGCCGTTCAGCAATGCGGCCGTACAAGGGGACGAGGCACATCTGACTCAACCCAACGGCCGCATCCGGATCGTGAACATCAAGACCGGCGCGACTATCCGCACAATCTGAAATCGCCCAGCGGGGTGGGGCCTCGTCTCCGCCCCGCTTTCATTTTTCCGACCCTAACAATTCCCATGAAATCCCTCTTCCTTTTCCCTTTCCGCGTAATTGCCTTCTTCTTCCGAGTAGCCCTGTGGATCGTGGTCATCCCTCTCATCATCGTCATTCGTATCCTCGAAGTCGTCGCTCCCGAGATCATGCGCCCACTCCGCCAGGGAATCATCGGTCTCATCAATATCTTCAAATTCTGAGGCTTTGCCAGATCCCTATGACACAAGCCGGTGCGGGCAGTTTGCTATTTCCAAAGGTTTCTGGTAAAAGCATAGCCCGATGCCCAACAACTTCGATTCCCTATGGTCCATTGTCATTGCGGCACCCCATCACCGGGAATCCAATAGCGTTCACGGCCCCGACCACTGGAAGCGCGTTGAGCGCAACGCCCTAATCCTGGCCACACGAACCGGAGCCATTTTTCCGGTCATCCAACTCTTCGCACTCTTTCACGACAGTCGCCGGGAAAATGAAAACCATGATCCGAACCACGGCCGTCGTGGAGCGGACTTCGCAAGGGAGCTTCGCGGCATTCACTTCGACCTACCCGACGATCACTTCGAACTCCTGCACGAAGCCTGCACCTGGCATACGGATGGGAAACACCACGAAAATTCCACCATCGCCACCTGCTGGGATGCCGACCGCCTTGATCTCGGACGTGTAGGCATCATGCCTGACCCATCCTACATGAGCACCGGTTTCGCCAAGGAAATCGCCGCGCACGGTTCGATCGATCCGTGGCTTCACCTCACTCATATCGTGCAGACCTCCCCAATCACGGGAAATTGAAAACTAGATTACCCTGACCGCCAATAGCGCAACACGCTTCCATGCCAATCAACACAGTTCAGCACATTCACGAACCAGACCTCTCGCAGCCAACGCTGCCAGATACGATTCTCTCGACTCTTCTCCAAGACCGCGAGCCGGAAGAATTCCGGAACTCGAACCGACCCATCGCCGTTCATTTGCGCGCCGCGTTGAAATCGCAGGGGTTTTCCCGAAGCGCTTTGCTTGGAAAACTCCAGTGGAGTGGTAACCAAAACAAAACTTTCCGCTACATCGATGCCGCGCTGAACGGCGAGCCCTGCCATGAGCCATTTCTTCGACGGCTTTTCGAATGTCTCGGCATCACGGATAGAGGCTATTTGAACATCGTCGCGGAGGAAGGAGCGTTCCGTGAATTGCGCTGTGTCGACGCCAAGCGCCGACGTGCCCACAGCAGCTACCGCAGGTTCGGGCCTCATCTCTTTGCCATCTCGAATTACAATCGCCCATACAAGTCGGGTTACATAGGTGGTTTCTACCAAACCGCCGCCAGGGTTCCCTTCGAATCGGCTGACCAGAACATTACGCCCCTCGCTCCCGAAGAAGTCGCCCGTGCGATCGCCGCAGACGTCAAATGGCTCTGTCGCATTGATAGGAAATTCGTCGGGGCATATCAATACCATCGCCTGCCGGAGGAGATGATACTCTTCGGTGTCGATGGGCGGATCATCACCCAAGGCGATTCCAGCCTGACCTATCCCTGAAACCCTTAACCCGATCCATCCAGCCATGCGCCCCCTCAAATTCCTAACAGACCTCCCCTGGTGGACGGGTCTCCCCATCTTCCTAATCGGCACAGGTGCCGTTGTGCTCTTCTACCCGCTCGGCATCATCATCGCGCTCTTCGGCGCATGGACGTTCTACAAACTCATGGCTCCCGATGACTTCAAGGAACCCGGCTTCGCCCTCATCGGCTTTCCGCTCTTCTTCCTCGCCATGCTCGTCCCGGCGAGGTTTTCCATTGAGACTCCCATCCTCGATCTCCTCAACCACCTCAGTTCCACCGCTACCTACGCCATCCGTTCCGCCCTCAGCTTCTTCGCCGCCTTCATCGCCTTCCGCAGCTTCCGATAAAAATCCCAACCCTTCCCGAATGCCCACATCCGCCTTTCATCCATTCCGTAAAAGCCCGCCTACCCCTGCATTGCCCGAATGGGTGATCGACGCGCTGGATCACCCGAAGCTGCCCGAAGTCCATTTCACCCGAACGCACGCCGAATACATCCTTCCCTACATCGACGCCAGCGGCCTCAGCCTCGATGAAATATGCCAACGCATGCAACGCCCCGGCGGCAAGACACCCATCACGCCCAAGCTCCTCGAAAAAACCCTCATCGACGACTATCCGGAGACATGGATTCTATGCCGTCTTTTCAAAGCCCTGGATGTCCCATGGGAGGGCTACCGCATTTATGAGGAAGAACAATCCGCGTTCCGCGACAAAGTCCTCAAAACCAAAAGGAGAGCACAAGATCTTCTCAACAGTTACCGCAGCCAAGGTCCCTGCCTCTACGCCCTGCAAACACCCGAGTCATGGTTCGCCACCGCCGGCTTCGCCGATCCCTACCACCTTACCCGGCAGCTCAAAACAGGCGGGAAAACCAAATTCCATCCTCCCACCGCAGAGGAAATGGCCGCCGTCATCGCCACCCAACCCGAAACGTGTGCCCACCCCCACGCTCAGGATCTCCATATCATCGGCGGCTTCCTCTACCACCGCCTCCCCGGCGAACTCCACCTCTACGATCTCCAAGGCCAGATCATCGCCTCCGGCGACCTCACCCTCCCACTCCCCGGCCACCTGATGCTGACCAAGCCCCGCCGCGTCCGCGTCAACATTCCAAAAATCCAGCGCCCGCCCATCCCCACCCATAAAACCAAATCCCGGCGGCCATCATAACCCCAGCGTGATCGCACATTTATCCAGCCCCCAATGCCACTCATCGATAAATCCCTCCATCGTCTCAAGCTTCTCCTCGAAGCCTGCGCCCGACGCGATCCCCGTTACCAGTCTGCATCCAACCAAGCCGCCCGCGCCGCCGGTTCTACTCCCGGCGACTTCGCAAAGCTCCTCGATTTCTCCGAATGCTCCGACGCGGATCTCATCCAGGAAACCCGCCATCACCTGAACTCCATGCTCGTCAATTGTGTCACCGGCACCGGCCACAAGCCCGATCTCCATAAGAATCTGCAAATGATCGAAAGCGCCATCCCCGTTCCCAAATCCAAGCCCCGATCCTGATTTCAGAAAACCAACTACCCTCGTTAACAGTATCCCATGAGACAAGGATTACGCAAACCCCCGAAGCCATGCCCATTTCAAATCGGCACACGCATCCGCCCGAATGGCATGTTCGAGCATCACGATTACGAGGAAGGCCGCACCTACCTCGTTGCCGATATTGATCACATCGGCTTCACCCTCCGCGCCCGCGACGAAACCGGGAAGGTCGGTTCACCGATTCGCTGGGCTGATTGCGCCATCATCAAGGACATCGGCTGGCACTGGCTCAAAGACCAGCTCCCTCCCGATGCTATCGCCCTGCTTTCCGCCTTCGATGGCCTCGAACGACTGAAACTCCGCGACGACGTAACCACCGCGCTCGTTTCCGAGATCCCCTCACTGAAACAGGGCATCCTCGGTTGCGCCGCAAAACTTGAAGCCAACCCACCCCTCCCATGTCCAGACTCCCCGTAGGCACCCGCATCCGCATCATCGGAAACAGCAGCAACCACAATTACCGCATCGGCGGCATCTACCGCGTCCATCAGGACGGGAACTTCGACCTCTTCAGCGCCATCGATGAAAAAGGCAACATCGGCCAACTCGCCCAATGGAACGACTGCGAACGCGCCGGCATCGGCTGGGAATGGCTGCGCACCCAGCTCGATCCCCGCTCCCTCGAATTGCTCAGCGCCTTCACAGGTGTCGAGCACCTCACCCTCAAACCCGAAATCGAAAACCAGCTCGTCCTTTCCCTCCCCGCCCTCGACGAAGCGATCCTCCGCGTCCTCCCGGCCATCGAAACCACAACAAGCCAAAACACCCCCAAAGATCCCGATTATGATCCCCGCATCTAACGCCTGACCCATTTCAGCATCTCAGTTCTCAGCATTTCAGCATTTACCCCACATGCTCCTCTACCACGGCACCAGCAAGCACAGCGCCCGCAAGATCCTGCGCCACGGTTTCAGCGACAGGTCATGGACGGCGAAAAGCCACAAATTCCGCGACATGGCCAAGCAAGGCATCGACTGGATCCTCCATGGCGGAGCCCTCGGCCACGGCACCTATTGCACCGCCAACTGGAAATCCGCACTCCACTTCGGCCCCGTCCTCTTCCGCGTCGAGCTCCAGCCCGGCACCCGCATTCTCGACCTCGATCTCCCGCCCGATCCCCGCACGCTCGACCGCCTTCGGCGCGAGTTCGGCCATGAAATTTTCACCCGCCACCCCCTCAAAGTCATCCCCCGCAACAAACGCCTCACCCTCGATGAAGCCATCCAGCTCGCCCGCCACCACCAGTCAGGAAAATATCATTCGGGGGGCAGTTCCGCTGTCTGGGATTACCACCAAGCCCGCCTCATGGAAATCCGCTCCCTCCTCATCCGCCTCGGCATCCACGGCTGGGGCGAGTCCACCGACCTCGACGGCATCGCCATCTTCGCCGCCGACCGCCTCAAGCCCCGCGAAGTCATCCTCTCCCTCCCTACACGCAAACTCGCCGAAGCCTGCAACAACAACGAACGCACCGACGGACCCCACGCCTCCCTCGATCTCATGATCCAAGCCATGCACCGCGCCACAAACCCCGGCGCGGAAAACACCCGCCGATGGTTTGAGGAAGCGAACCGTATTCTTGCAGCCGCACCCGGATTGAAACGAAACGCAAAAGCGCAGGCCCGCATGAATAACAGCAACCATCACCACACCACCTCATGAACCCCCGATTCTATTATCTCCACGGATTCAACAGCGGTGCCGACGAGTCATCCGACAAGGTCAAGACACTCAAAACCATCGGCGAGGTCATCCTGATCAGCTATGACTCCTTTGACACTTACGACAACATCATGAAGCACCTGTGCGGCTTGATCCCGGACTACTTCTGCGAAAACGCGGCCATCGTTGGCACTTCCCTTGGAGGATTCTACGCAGCGGAATTGGCGAAACGCCTGGGTTACCCGTGCGTCATGATCAACCCTGCCTGGAAACCGTTCGAAGTCCTCTCCCCGCTATGCGGCCAGACCTTGACCAACTTCAAAACCGGAGAAGTCCGAACCTTGAACCAAGAGACCACCGAAAGCTACGTCGGCAAGAGCTTCGACACGGATCGATATTTTTTCCCCCTGATCCTGCTCGATGAATGCGATGAGTTGCTGGACTCGAAAGAAACGTTCGAGCACTTCACCCGCATGAAGTGTTCCGTGCTCCTATTTGAAGGGGGAAGCCACCGCTTCGAACACATGAAGGAAGCATTGCCCCGTATCGAGGTATACATGCACCAATGCGAATATGTCACGGATATGAGCACATGATGGGCAATCCGCGCCCCGCTCCATCAACCAGCGAAGCGGAAGCCCTGCGCCGCGATTCTGATTATCCCTCCACCAGCCGAATTTTACTGAATCCCCCCACAGTTTTCTCCTGAATCTCACCCATCAATCAGACTACTATGCCCGTCACCTTCCTCCACACCGCCGATTGGCAACTCGGCAAGCCCTACCAGCGCGTCGCCGACGAGAGCAAACGCGCCCGCCTCCAACACGAGCGCATAGCCTGCCTCCGCCGCATCGGCAATGCCGCACATGAAGCCAACGCCTCCTTCATCCTCGTTGCCGGCGACCTCTTTGACAGCCCCAGTCCGCTCAACTCCACCGTCGCCGCCGCTTGTGAGGCCATCGGCGCGATGAAAATGCCCGTCCTCGTCATCCCCGGAAATCACGACCACGGCGGCCCCGGCAGTCTCTGGGAGCAACCCTTCTTCCTCCGCGAACGCGAACAACGTGCGACCAACCTACACGTTATCCTCACCACAAAGCCCTTTTTCCTCGGAGACGCCGTCATCTACCCCGCACCACTGCTCCGCCGACACGACAACGCCGATCCCACCGCCTGGATCCGAAGCGCCTTCGACTCACCTGATTTCCCCACCGACCTCCCTCGCATAGTTCTCGCCCATGGCAGCGTGCAGGGATTCGAGTCCACCCAGGAAGACGAAGACGAGGACTCGAAAGGACTCAACCGCATCGACCTAACCCGGCTTCCCGATTCAGAAATCGACTACATCGCCCTCGGCGACTGGCACGGCACCAAGCAAATCTCAACCAAAGCCTGGTATGCCGGCACCCCGGAAATCGACCGTTTCCCGAAAGGCGGCGACAACGACCCCGGCAATATCCTCATCGTCCAGGCTGCCCGCAGCCAAGCACCCCTAATCGAGAAGAAAAACACCGGCAATTTCCGCTGGAACGATTTCCCCTACCGCTTCTCCGAAGACGAGGGCTTCGATGCCTTCCGCGCCGCCCTCGAAGAACGCATCGGCGAATGGGGTCAGGACAGCCTGCTGAAACTCACCCTCACTGGCAGCCTCGGTATCGAAACCTCGCAACGTCTCGTTGAACTCATCGAATCCCTCGAAGCACGCCTGCTCCGCCTCAAACTCGACGATCAGGTCACCATCGCCCCCACCGAAGAGGAAATCCAAGCCCTCGCCAACCGCCCCTCCGACCCGCTCATCGAATCCGTCGCCGGCAAACTCATCGCCCTCACCACAGGAGACCAAGCCGACGTCGCCCGCCTTGCTCTCCGCGAACTCCACGCCGCCCTGCGCTGATCCAAATTTCAGCATTTCAGTTTTCAGCATTTCAGCTTTTACCCCATGCTCCTCCTCTCCCTCACCGTCCGCAACTACCGCGTCCACCGCGATCTCACCGTCGAGTTTGATCGCGAGAGAAATCTCATCGGCGGCCCGAACGAAACCGGCAAGAGCACCCTCGCCGAAGCCATCCACCGTGCGCTCTTCATGCGCTACAAGGCGGGTGGCGATCTCCAGAAATCCATGGTCTCCGATACCCACGGCGGACATCCCGAGGTGAAACTCACATTCGAAGCCGCCGGTGATACCTGGACCATTGAAAAACTCTTCGCCGGCTCCACCAAGGGCACCGCGCGTCTCTCATCCCGCAGCGGCATCAGCCTGCAAGGCGACTCCGCCGAGGAGAAACTCTCCGAGCTCACCGGAAACACCGCAGGCATGGCCAACCGCGAAAATGATCTCGCCACACGCTGGGCGCACCTCTGGGTCTGGCAGGGCACGGCGGGTGCGGATGCCTCCGCCCACGCCATCGCCCACCGCAACGAACTCATCCAACGCCTTCAGGAAAACGGCCTCGCCGCCGTCATGCAGTCGGAAACCGATGAGAAGACACGCGAGAAAATCCGCATCATCCACGAATCCCTCTTCACCAAAACCGGCACCATCAAAACCGGCTCCCGCCTCGACATAGCCACAAAGGCCCTCGCCGACGCCACGGCCAAGCTCAACGCCGCCACCGATCAAAAAGCCCGCCTCGAATCCGCCATCGCCGGGCAGGAAACCGCCACCCGCGAGATCGCTGCCTCGGAGGCCGCATTACCCGGATTGCGCGAGCAGCTCACCACCGCCGGAGCCTCACTCGCCAAGGCCCGTGAACTCGGTGCCCGGCTGGAAAATCAAAAGCTCCTCCACTCCCAAGCTGCGGCCGCACTGAACGACCTGACCAAATCCGATCAACAAATCCGCAGCATCCTCGCCCAGGCCGCCGCCGCCCGCGAAGCCCTCGTCCCCTACGAACAACAACTCGCCGTCCTCACCGAACAGGCTACTGCGGCCAGCGCCAAAGCAGCCGAAGCCAAAACCGCCGTCGATGCCATCGGCAACACACTCCGCCTCGCCCGCCAACACCACGATCTCGCCAACGCCTGCGTCACCCGCTTCGAAAAAGCCGCCGTCCACGAAGCGCTGACAACCAAGGCCCGGGACATCGCAGAGATCGAAAGATCCCTCACCACCGACCGCGATACCCTCTCGCGCTTGCCGGCCGTTTCCCAAACCCAGCTCGATACCCTCCGCAACCTCGAAGCCCGGCAAGCCCAGGCCCAGAGCGCTCTCGAAGCCATCGCCACCGGCATCGAATTGATCGCCTCTCCCCAAGCCGTTCTGCTGGACAACGAAGCCCTCGTCCCCGGCAGCCCCCGTGTCATCACCGAAACCTCGGAACTCTCCCTCGCCGATGGCACCCGCCTGCGCATCCTGCCCGGCGGCGGCAACTCGCTCGCCGCATCCCGCCAAAAGGTCAGCGACCTGGAAAAGCAGATCGCATCCCTTCTCTCCCGACTCGCCATCGCCGATTCCAGGCAGGCCGCCGAAATCCTCACCCGGCGCCAGGCACTCGAACAAAAAATCTCCGCCACCCAGTCCCGCCTCAAGGATCTCGGTGCCCGCGATCTTCCCGACTCCCTCGCCACAGCCGCCACCGCACTGGCCGCCGCCATCTCGGAAGTAGAACGTCGCCACGCCGCCCTACCCTCCGAGCAAGCCCCCACACTGCCCGGGTCCCTCGCCGCCGCCCAAGCTTGGCAAACCCAGACCCGCGAAACCCTCCAATCCGCCGATCATAGCGAGCAATCCCTGCGCGCCGCAGCCGAAGCCACCAACCAAACCCATCAGGAAAAACTCAGCGCCAGGCAGTCCGCCCAGGAAACCCTCGTTGCCAAGCGCCTTCAGATCACGGATTTCGAAACCTCCGCCCGCATCCTCGAACAGAATCATGGCGACTCCGCCACCCGCACCCAAGCTATAGCCACGGCCAGCGCGAGCGAGGCCGCCGCCAAGATCACCCTCGACGCCACCACCGCCTCTCTCGCCGATCTCAACCCCGATCGCCTCGCACAGGAAGTCGCCCGTCTGGAGCGCGTAATCACCAACGAGCAAACCAAACAACAGGACGCCCGCATGCGTCTCGCCGTGGCCCAAAACACCCTCGCCACCGACGGCACCTCCGACCCCGAGGCCGATCTCCTCCAAGCCAGGGCACGCCACGCCACCGCCAGCGACGAACACGCCCGCGAAAAACGCCACGCCGATGCCATCGCCCTGCTAAACCGGCTTTTCTCGGAGTCCCGGGAATCCATAGGTCGCAGCGTCACCCAACCCATCGCCGACCGCGTCGCCGGCTACCTCGAATGCCTCTACGGTCGCGGCGTTCGCATCGATGTCGATTGGAACGAACCCGGCCAGAAATCCACCATCCGCATCACCCGACCCGGCACCCCCACCTTCGCCTTCGAAACCCTCAGCGGCGGAGCCAAGGAGCAGGTCGCCGCCGCCGTCCGCCTCGCCACCGCCGAAATCCTCGCCGCCTCCCACAACGGCTGCCTTCCCATCCTCTTCGACGACTCCTTCGCCTACAGCGACGACGACCGCACCCGTTCCCTCCAATCCATGCTCGACCTCGCCGCCACCCGCGGCCTCCAAGTCCTCGTCCTCACCTGCACCCCCGCCGCCTACATCGGCTTCGGTGCCCGCGAAACCCGTCTCGTGGCGGAGAATTTCATCCGCCATGCCAATCCAACCATCCTAACAGAATCCGCATCCGGGGTTCCAAAACCCGAGAATCCAGCCTCCCCATCCACCCCTCTCCCCGAAAACGCAGAGTCACTCTTCCTCGAAACCCTCCGCTCCCTCGGCAACAGCTCCGGCAACCAAACCCTCCGCACCGCCCTCGGCTGGGACGAGCCTTCCTTCGACCAAGTCAAAGCATCACTCATTGCACAAAACCTCATCACCACAGGAAGGGGCAGGGGCGGAAGCGTAAGCATTGCGGAACCCGCCTGAGCGGAGTTCTCCGGTTCGCACTTCAAGATCATCAGTCTGCGGCTTGTATCTTCGAAGTTGATAATGCCCCATTTCTCCCTTACCCTGCCCGCACATTGAATTCAGATGGCAGCGAAAACCGAACATCACCGCAAGATCGCAGAGAGGATGAGCGCTGCGAGAGCGCAAGCCTCCTACCCGGTGATGTCGCGTGCCGAGTTTTTGGCCCAAACCCCTTCGGAATTGCGGATCACCAGGAAAACCGCCTCCAAATCGCCAAAGGCCAACGGTAAAACCTCATCACCACAGACGGATACCGGGGCTGCTAGCTCCCTGAATTTTCCAGTCGTCATAAGCGGCATGCTGCGCTACCATTCCGCCATGGCCAAGACGAAATCGAACCCCAATGGAAATGCGCGGCGCAAGGAAGAGACGCGCATGATTCGTGACTTCATCGGCACATTGGTCAAGGAAGGCAAAGCCAAGGAATTTCTGGTCGAACATGGTTTTGTTAAAGAAAGCGGTGGCCTCACCAAACGCTACGGCGGATGAGAAATCCCGGCTTGATCCTTGGCTATCACGGCTGCGACTCTTCAACAGCCGAGGAAATACTCGCCGGGATCTGCGAAGTGCGCCCAAGTCACAATTCATACGACTGGCTCGGGACGGGCGCTTATTTCTGGGAGAACAATCCGGCCAGGGCTCTTTCCTGGGCAAAATCCCTAGCCCGCTCTAAGCGCAGCAAAATCAAAAATCCTGCAATCTTGGGAGCAATCATCGATCCGGGAAACTGTTTGGATTTGGCCGAAGAGTCGAGTTTGGAACAGGTCAGGGAAGCCTTCGAAGGCTTCAGACAGTTGTGCGAGATTTTGGGACAGCCGCTCCCGGTCAACGAATCCGCCCACGATGATGATGCCGATCTCCTGAAACGCCATCTGGATTGCGCGGTGATCAATTTTGTTCACGAATTTCGAAAAGCCAAAGAACTCCGCCCTTATGATTCCGTTCGGGCACCGTTCATCGAGGGGAATGAACTTTTCAATGGCTCGAAGCTTAGGGACAAAACCCACGTGCAATGGTGCATCCGAGACCCCAAGAGCAGCATCATCGCCTATTTCCGCCCCAGAAACCCGGAGGCGACGGAAGCCTGATCCATTTTTCATATCCATAAACAGCTCATTATCAACGAATTATCTACCCTGTTGACAAATAGGGAAATTTGATTAGAATCCGCGCCGACCGCCACAGGAATACCTCCGTGCGCGGCTTTTTTGTGCCCTGATCATCCGGGAAAAACGCAGCCCCCGCCGCCCGAAGAGCCACCATCTGGCCCGGGAATCCCGCTCCCAACCAACCACAAGGGAGAACCACGCCTGCGAGCAGCCCGCCCGGGCTTTTTAAAAACTAGCCGACCATACGGCCATACCGAACCCCGCCGGCCACCAAGCCATGGAAAATAAAAACTAGCGCACACTCAAACCATGCCCACGAAACACCACCTGGCCACCCGCCGCACCAAAAACAACCCCAACCACCACCTCTGGAACAACCACGGAACCTGGTGGATCCGTTTCACGCTCCGATCCACCGAGGGAACATCCAAACGCCCCGCCTATTCCCTCAAAACCCCCGACCCCGAATCCGCCCGCCGCAAACGCGACCGCATCCTCGCGGATCTCCACGCCAATTCCGGCAAAATCGCGGCATGAACGTGGGGGCAACCGGAGCGCAGCGGAGATGGACGTAGTCAATCTACGGTCGCCGCAACAATCACCAAGCAGACAAACACCTGAGAATCCCAACAAACGACAGAACACCAATATGAAGACACGACAAACATACGCCAACCACCCCTTGCTCCCCTTGATGCAACTCCTTGATGGCATCGACTCGTCCAAGGAATTCCAAGACCGTCGGGTCGAAATTCTGGATGCCATTCACCTTGCCGCGCCGATCCTGAAAGATCGCACTCCCGAGTGTTGCAGGCTCGCGAAAGGTTTCTATTTCGCATCCCATGGCACGGCGACGGTTCCATTCCGGATGGCTCGATTTGTCGAAAGCAGGATCAAGGAGACTCTCGATCTCGCTCGTCCCATGATTAAGTCCGACCCTCGCTTCCGCCCATCCAAGCGCAAGCCATCACGCTCAGGAAATTCCATCCGGCAATCTGCCGCACCCAGCCAGGCGATGCCCTACAAACAACTCCGCGAGGTTCTCCCCGCCATCAGCACCATCCCCACTCTCGGCGGCAGGTCGGAAATCGAAATCCACAATCCAGCCGGTGGTCATCTCATGGTCATCAACAGCAATGGCGGCAGGTATCACGTGAACGAAGCCGATTGGAACAACGCCCGTGCGATCCGGGGGCGAAACCCACGCAACCCCTGGGCGACAAGGCTCTACACCGACTATCACGATTTCACGTCTTACGGCCTGATCCATGCCGCCGCCATCTTGCGCGAAGTCGAGGAAACCACCCTTGCCGCATCCGACGCTCTTGAAGCAGCCTAGCAGTGGAGCGGGCGCTACGCCCGTTCCCGATTCCAACTTTAAAACCCAAGGCCGCGCAATTTTTTTTCTGTAAAAGTTGTTTCTGACTTCTGCTGAGAGTTTTTTTGGTGTGTTTGTTTTTTGGTTTTTTAGGAGAGTTTGAGGTA
>JAYTOE010000268.1:0-11055 GCA_043747935.1 Akkermansiaceae bacterium | reverse complement strand
GAAATCCGCCAGCGGGAGCACGACGTTGAAGTTCTTGTGCATGTAGCGGTGGTGCAGAAGGTGATGGCCGTTGAGCTTGCGGAACCACGAGGGTTTCTCGACGCGGCGCGCCTTGGGCAGGTGCATGCACCAGTGGATGTATTCGTAGAAACCATAATAAAGGGCGAAGGCCGACACGCCTCCGACAGCGAATCCCCACTGCCCGATCGCCCAAGAAAGCAGGGAGAAGGGAATCGCACCGATCATGATCAAGACCGGGCCGTTCCACCAAGCCATCGGGATCGTCTCCTTGTCCTTCTCGTCGATAAGATGGTAGGTCTGATCCGCCTTGAAAACCTGATGATGGACGACGGCGTGAGCCTGGAAAGCGTAGCGGAAATTCCAGACCGGGCGGTGCATCACATACTTGTGCAAAGTCCATTCAAAGAAAGAGGCGAAAACGATACCCACCGCGAGACCCGCGAGGCACCAGAGAATAAAGGTAGTCATGATTTGAGATTGTCCATCTGCGGACGGCGACGAAGTAAGCCCGCATCGGGGCGATCACAAGCTTTGCTTTCAACTTACTTGCGGAGAATTCGGGAAGTTCCAGAGCTGCGGGCTCCGGGTCGCACCATCACGGGCGAAATCTGAGGATTTCTTTGACTCAGCCGACGATTCAGACAAAATGGTATTAACAGCAAAGAAAGCTGTGTGAAAACCAATACCATGAAAACGAAAATCATAAGCGCAACCATCGCACTCCCGCTCGTATTCGCACTCGCGTCGTGCCGTAAGGAGGTCGTAACCGAAACCACCGTGGAGAAAGTCTCCGCCGACGCCGAAAAGGCTGCCGAAGGGGTGAAAGATATGGCCGATTCCGCCACCGGAGCTGTTGAAAAGGCAGCCGAGGGAGCAAAAGACGCCGCCGCCGAAGCGACGGGTGAGATCAAGGAAGCCGCCGCCGAAGCGACGGAAGAGATCAAGGAAGCCGAGGAAGTCGAAGTCGCTCCCCCGACTCTGTCCGAGTAAACAGCAATCGGGACATCCGAATCACTAAACCAAGGCTCCGGTCGCCCCTCGCGGGTAGCCGGAGCCTTTTCCCGTCAATCCCCTCTGAGAAGGCCGTCGAGCTTCCGCAGGTAGTCCAGACTGTAGATCCCGGAGCCGTGCCCGTCCGCCCAGAATAGCTGGACGCCGTAACCGCCGACCAACTCGAAGTTTTTGAGGTCGAAAGCGCCCCGTCCGTATTCAACGACAGGACGGATCACGCGCCCCAATGCATCGGGTTCGCCCTGGCAAGCCGCACAGGGGCAAGCCCTCCTCAGCATGGAGAGGGGAAAATACATCTCGCTCCCGTCGTCGAGAGATAGCGCCAGTTCGCCGCCGATGACACAGACGTTCGCAAAGCCCTTCATCCGAGTTCCCCCTCCACCTTGTGCTCTCGTTTTCCGAAGATCAGTGAACCGACGCGGACATGCGTCGCACCCTCTTCCACGGCGATCTCGAAATCCCCGCTCATGCCCATGCTTAGGGAGGGTAGATCCATCGGAAATGTTCCGCACAGATCATCTCGAAGTTGCCTCAGCTCGCGGAACCAGCGCCGCGAATCCTCGGGATTTTCGGCAGTAGGCGGTATCGACATCAGTCCTACCACACGCAGGTTGGAAAGTCCGGCCAAGGTCGGCATCGCTTCGGTGAGTTCGGTCGCGGAGAATCCACCTTTCGTTTCTTCCCCTGCTTGGTCGACCTGTAGGAAAACCTCAGGAAAAAGCCCGAGTTCCCCGGCGATGACATCCATGTAAACGGCAAGCTTCAGGGAATCGACGGCGTGGATACATTGGAAAAGCGGGAGGATTTTCCGAACCTTGTTGCGCTGAACCCGGCCGATGAAATGCCACTCGAGGCCGGTCGGAAGTTCCGCGATCTTCGGCTCCGCCTCCTGGAGCTTGCTTTCGCCGAAACAGCGCTGCCCCGCCGAAACCGCCTCCATGATGTCCGCTGCGGGAAACGTTTTTGAAACCGCCACCAACCGCACGGAAGACGACTCCCGCCCCGCGCGTTCGCAAGCGAAATGAACGCGTTGACGGATTTCCGTCAGTTGCCCCGGAATGACCGACATCAGCGCACTCCGCCGTCGCTTTTCAGAACGCCTACCAACTTGGCGGTTTCCGTGAGTTCCACGAGATCCTTGATAATCTGAAGTGCCTCGCGTTTTTCGGCGTTCAGGCCGGATGCCCACTCCGGGGTATCGTCCAGGCTTTCCGTCTCATCCACGGCGCGGCGCATGTAGTCGGCATTTTCCTTGGATGGATCGTAAGGCTTGAGATCCTCGCCTTTCTCAAGGTCGTCGAGCGTGATCTTGTGGAAAACGAAGTTCTTCGCGTCTTCCTCAGTGAGCTTGGCAAAACGCGCACGGCGCTCCGCGTTGCGCTCCTTTTTCTGCACGTCCGCTTCGGCCAACTCCTTCTCGCGCTCCGCCTTGTTCAGCGAAACTTGGTTGGCCTTGATTCGCTCCTTGGCCTTGATGATGTCCTCGATCACGTAAGCGAAATCACCGCATGCCTCCACTCGCTCGCGGCTGAGCTCCTTGAGCTTGGGAAGGAACAGGGCTTGTGCGTCGAGTGCCCGGAAATCCGCCGCCGGGCGGATACGGTCATGCGGCAGGGCGTTATCGAGGTGCGCCTCGCCTACATCCAGGGCATCCATGATGCTCGGCAGGACGACATTCGGAACCACTCCATCCATTTGCGTGGAGGAACCGGAGGGACGGTAGAACTTCTGGATCGTGACTTTCAGATAACCCGCCTTGTCGCGCACTGCGAAGAGAGGAAGCATTCGGCCGATGTCCATCGGTTGCTGGACGGTGCCTTTACCAAAAGTGGAGCTGTCACCGATGACCACGGCACGATTGTAGTCCTGCAGGGCGCCGGCCAGGATCTCGCTGGCCGAGGCGCTGCTCTTGTCGACAAGCACCACCATCGGGCCGCTATAGATGGGCTTCCCGCCGTCCGTATCCTTCACCTGAACCTGACCGAGGGTGTTTTTCACCTGCACCACCGGGCCGCTGGGGACGAAGAAACCGGTCATCCGGCGCACCTCCTCCAGTGAACCTCCGCCGTTGTTTCTGAGATCGAAAACGAGGCCGTCCATTTTCTCCTCCATCAGGCGTTGAAGGATACGTTCCACGTCCACCGAGCAGCGTGTCGTACCTTCGTCGAAGTCCGCATAGAAGGAGGGCAGGGTGATGACACCGATTCTGCGCATCTCGCCATCCTTGTTCTTCATGTGGATCATTTCACCACTGGCCTGCTCGTCCTTGAGCTCGACCTTCTCGCGCTTGATCACAACAATGTTCGTCTCGCCCGGCGCGCCGCCTGCCGGCTCCACCTTAAGCGCGACCGCGCTACTCTCCTTGCCGCGGATCAGCTCGACGACCTTGTCGATCGGCATGAACATGATGTCGGTCATCCCTTCCGCCGTTCCGCTGTTCGACGAATCGACCGCCACCACGCGGTCATTCAGCTTGAGCGCCCCCTGCTTGTCCGCAGGGCCGCCGACGACGATGCCCTTGATGATCGTCGCGCCATCCTCCTCTGCCTGGAGCAGGGCGCCGATGCCGACGAGTTCGTTCTTCATGTCTCCCTTGAAACGGTTCATTTCGCGGAAGCTCATGTAGTCGGTGTGCGGATCGTAGGCGCGCGCCACGGCACTGAGGAAAAAGTTGGCCACATCCTCGTCATCGACATCAAGCACCCCGGCGAGAAGGCGCTTGTATCGGAGTAAAACCTTCTCGCGAGGATCCAAGTCATCGGCGCCGGGATCGGCTTTTTTCTGCTCCTTGGCCATCCTCGTGATCATCTCGCGCCGCAACGTCTCCGAAAGCACCGCTTCCTTGATCTGTGCCGCCCAGATCTTCTTGGCTTCCGCCTCGTTCTTGGGCCAGTCAGCCTCCTTGCGGGAAATCGTCACCGACTCGTCACCGGTGAAATCAAAATCACCTTTCAGCAGCATTTTGGCATCCCCGACGCGAGAAGCCACCCGCTCCTTGAATACCGCGTAGATTTCAGTAGCCGGTTCCATGCTATTACCCTGCAACATCAACGTGTGGAGCCGGTCGCCGTATTTTGCACTGAAACCGTCCACGTCCTCCTGAGTGAAATACAATTTCTGGAAATCCAGTTCCCTCAGGAAGTCATCGAAAAATTTCCGGCTCAATTCGGCATTATAAGGCAGCCTGGCGAAGTGGCTGTTCTGCAACATGATCGCCATCTGCTTGCCCACCTCGTTGAAATCCGCCTGCTGCGCGCAAGCCGGGTTGGAAAGGGCGACAAGGCCGATGGCGATTGTCGCGTTGCGTAGTCTGGTGGATATCGTCATGGAGTGGGTGTCGGTGGAGTGAATGTTACCCGCGAATCTGGCACAGGCTCCCGGATTGTCGATTCAGAAAAAATCCTATCGCCCCACACTCACCAATCGGAGTAATTCGATGGAATGTGCCCATTCGTACCGGAAAGCGAGCACTCTAGGTAAAGCTGACCGACGGGAGGGATCGTATCCACCCCGAAAGCCTGCCCGTAAGTGTAGGTGCCGGATCCGGGGCACTCCGGGGTATCTTCAATGAATTTCCCCAATCCGATCACTCGCATCTGCAGACCGGTGACGCTCTGGCTCGGAGAGTATCCGTAGAGGTTGGAGAAACTCCTTACACCCTTCTGGACATTCTGGATCTGCACGATGCACATCGCCTTGTCCGATCCTTTCTTCCAAGCTCGGGCTCCGATGAAAAGGACAGAAATTAGGGTTAGCAGCACGAGGATTACCACAGTGAGTTCGAGCAGTGTCATACCGCTCCGCACACCATGGATAACGGATCTTGCGTTTTGTTGGTTATTGGCTCGGGGGGGGGTCATAACTTTGATTTCGGAGAGAGATTTCCGCTATTTTTGATAAATAGTCAAGATTTTTTGGAGGTATTTTAAAATTTACTGCCGACCTACCCTTCAAATAAACCCTAATTGACCTTTTTCATGCTCGCCTCGAAGAGTTTTTGCAGTTCCCCGGCCAGACCTGCCTCCACATTTTTCCCAAGCCTCTCGAAGGCCGCCTTGTTCAGGAAATTCCTGGTTCTCGAGTCTTCCGCGATCAGGTCGATCTCCGGCAGCAGGCGTGCGCCATCCGGGGTCATGACGATGGGCAGGAACGCATCCTGCGTCTTTTCCTCAGAAACCCGGCGAATCGTGGCCGCGACCCATGAACCTGAGCGGTGAAGCTTGGAGAGCTGCGGCTCACCACGATTCGTTCCGCTGAGTTCGTAGCTGATATTCCTAAGCGTGTTCATCGGGATCTCTTGCCCGTCACTCAACCATGCAGAGCAGGCCAACGCCGCACCCAGATCTTTTTTTTCCAATGCATCCAGCCATTTGCCGACCAAGGCTTCGGCCTCTTCATCGGACGGCTGTTTCGTGAAATCAACCTTGTCCAGCTTCACACTGGGCCGCAGCAAAGCCTCTCTCCATGAAAGCCTCCACTCCGGCTCCTTGTCTTCGATCCATTTTGACAGGGTCTCTTGATCCCCTTTCAACGCTTTGGGAATCGTGCCGGGACACCAGACCCAGCCTTCGTCCGTTTTCCTGAAAATGAGCGACCTCAATTCAAAACGATCCGGTTCACTCACTGAAAACCACTGGTAAGCGAACACCGCCAGCAAGCCCTCCTCCCGGAATCCCAGATCCACAGGGATGCGGGACGCTCCCGGCTCGCGCAGCGACCACCATGCCTCTGCCGCCGCGACACAGGCTTTGGTGCCCTCCTTCGGGCGAGCGCCGAGATCGATACGGCGCAGCATTTCGCGGAAACCGCCGGACTTCAGTGTGCTAACCAATGCCACCTCCGCCGCACGCGCGGATTCCGAGTATAGGGCAGGCTCACCCTCACGGAGTTTTTCCGAAAAACCATCGAGCAGTTCCGTTTCGGAATCGCCATCGTCGGAATCCACCAGGCTTGAGATCAAGAACTCGGGCAAATCGATCCTCCACTGCCCCGCCTCATCCCGGGAAAACGCCAGATGCACGCCCCTGATCCCGGTGGTAGCCGCCCATTTCGGATCAAGGCAGGCGATGGATACCAACCCGTCCTTTTCATTTCGCTCCTCCAGAACCCTGACCCGGACGACCTCCGGAGACACCAACCACCTCCAACCTGGATTCTCACTGACAGCAGCCTTCGAAGCCTTCAGCCGATCCGCCCAATCCGAAGGCAGCGGATCGGACAAGCCGCCGAGGAAGCCGAGGATCGCGGCGCGGTCACCTTTCGCGCAGGCCTCCAGGAAACGGTCGGCGATTTTCCCGAGGTCATCGCCTTCCAGATCCTCGCCGACGATGCTGTTGCGTATCAGCTCGCGCGTTCTCTTCGCCGTTTCCGAGGTTAGCCTCTCCAGATCGGTCACCCGCTCGCGCATCATCCAGTTCTCGAGTGCGGCAAGCCGCTCCTTCAGCGGCACGGTGTATCCGGCCACGGCGTTTTGGAACGAGGCGGGCACCGGTGCGGCCAGCCACTTGTCGCCGCGTTTCACGAGGGCGACGGGAAACACCTGCATCTCGGCGGAGTCGAAACCGCCGCTCTTGCGGATCATCGCCGCCGCGAAGCCGCCGTCCTCCTTTACTTCGCCGAGTTCCAGCTCCCCGCCGCGCAACTCCGTCTCCAGCCTCGCGATCCGTTTCCGGATGCTCTCGCGTTTCCCCTCCGTGATATGCTCAAGCAGAGCGGTGTCCCCACCCGGCTGGAGATCCAGTTTCCCGTCCCTGACTTTTCCGAGGAAATCCAAAGCCGCCGCCCCCGGATCTGCGGCCAGAAGCGGCGATAGCGACAGGCCGAAGATAAGTGAGAAGAGGAATTTCACCGCGCGAAATATCCTACCGATACGCCGAGAAGGAAAGCCCGCATTTCCCGCGACGGGCATCATTTCACCGGAGAAAGCTGGAAGTAGGCGAGATTTGTCATCCCATGCTTTTTGAAAAGCGCGAGCGTGTGATCCCGGAAACGCGCGTGGAGATTCGGTAGATGGCCGGGAGTGGTGGTGTATGTCCGCATCTCGAACAGGTGCTCATTTCCTACCGGGGCGGGAAAATAGTCGTGTCGTTCGGGATCGTAGAATTTGGAAGCGTCCTTCGGTTGATCTGGAACTATTTTTGCGAAGCCCTCGGAGAAATCCGTCGGGGTCATGAAAAGCTGAGCCCAAGAAACACCATCGCCGCATACAGGACTTTGAGCATTCCTTAAACTGTCCGAAAAAAGGCACCCCGCAATCTGAACTTTTACTCGAAATACGTATCCTCGTGCCGATACGGCGGCGCGCAGCAGCAGAGGAAAACCAGCTCCTCCTCCGCCGTGATCTCATGCCACGCCCCGGCGGGGATCAGCACGGCATCGCCCGGGCCGACCGTTTCCACCTCGCCATCGATCTCCATCCGCCCGCGCCCGTTGAGCACGTAGTAAAACTCCTCGCTCTCCTTGTGGTAATGACGTTGCGTCGAGCAACCCTTCGGCAAGCACGCCTCGGCGAGGCTCTGGTTTTTCACCGGCGCGATGGCGGAGTCCAGCAGGCTGATGATCGTCGAGCCGTCCTTCGTGGTGAACGGCTCCTGCGCTTCGCGGTTTCTGATTTCCATGCGTCAACGGCCTAATCGATTCCCCTCCACCGCACCATCCCAATCCTTGCCAGCGCGCCAATTACTTACGAAGCTCGTCTCGATGCTCCGCGCCGCCCTCGCATTCCTCGCCCTTTCCCTACCCTGCCCCGCAGAGAGCAAGCTCGTCTGGCAGCCGATCATCGACTACACGATCTCCTTCCCCGGCGACCGGCCCGACGCCGCACCGATGATCAACCCCTTCGAAAATTTCACCCACTTCGGATCCGACTTCGGATGGATGGGGCTGGGCGAGGGCAGGATCGATTCGAAAGGCGGCATCATCCGCGTGAAGCCGGCCGGTGAATGGACCGGCGCGTGGCACTCGCTCGCCGGCCTCGCCTCCCAGGGCAACCGCACCTTCGACCCCACCGATCTCAACGGCCTGGGAAGCGCCGCGGAAAACAGATGTGGCATCCGGGAACTCGCCTTGAATGCGAGCGGGCGCGGCGTCCTCCGCCTGGAGCTCGCGGACGTGACCCGGCAGGTCGTCTGGCATACCAGCGTCACCCTCGACAGCGCGGAAACCACAACCCTCACGTTTCCCATATCCGCAGGGCTGCCCGCGGACCTCAAGTTCATGAACTGGATCGCCGAGCCGGGCTGCGATCTTCAACTCTCCTCCATCGGCTTCATGGCGGAGCGCCCGGACTTGCCGTTGGAGGAATGGGCATTCAGAATTTCCCTCGGAAAGCTCCGCCGTTGTCACGATTCCGCCAGCGGCTTCACCCGTGACCGCGGCCACCTCCCGACCGGCGAATTCGATTCGATCGCCTCCACCGGAATGCACTCCCTAGCCAGCGCGCTCGGGGTGCAGGAAGGCATTCTCGAAAAGGAAAAGGTCGTCCAGGAAATCTCCACCACGATCGCGGCGCTCCGGCAGCTTCCCGCCGCCGCGGGATTTTTACCTCACTTTGTCCGGCGCGGCGAGGATGGGCGGCATATGATCGTGCCTCGCACCGAGTTCAGCACCGTGGACACCGCGATCGCGCTGCAATCGCTCCTGCTCGCCACCCGCATACTCGACCTGCCGGAAATGAACGCCGAGGTCGCAGGCATGATCACAGCCACTGATTTCGACGCAGTCACCGACGCCGAGGGATGGATCGGACACGGTTTTCTGGAAGACGGAAAGACTCCCTTGGCCGCAAGCTGGCGCGACTGGGGCGGCGAAACGGCGCTCATCCTGGCTCTCGAAGCCATGATTCCCGGCCGGCAGCCGCGTGGGAAAATGATCCCCAGCGGCCAGCCTTATCGAGGCGTCGGCTTCATTGCTGAAATCCAGAGCCTCTTCTACCCCGACTTCGATCGCCGCGAGCCCGACCTTGTTTCCGCGATCTCCTGGCCGGATGTGCGGGGGAAACTTCTCGCCGCACAGATCGCTTACCCGAAAACCAGTTGGCCGGACTCTGCCGCAGCCGCCAGTGGCATTTTCGGACTCTCCGGCGGCGAGGCGGGGATGCCCGGCGGCGGCTACACCGCCAACGGCACCGAGGTTATGGGTGCCCGCTGGCTGCACCCGCATTACATGCTGATGGGTCTTGCCATGAGCGCCCCGGGACTCTACCCGCAGGGCTTGCGCGATCTCGATTCTAGGCAATTCCTCTACCCCACCGGCCTCCCGGAAAACATCGAGGCCGAACTCAAGCTCCACAACCCCATGCAAGGCTCCCTCAACGCCGCCTTCGAAGCCCTCGCCACCTACCACGGCTGGAAAAAACGCAACACCCCCGAAAACCTCATCGACAAAGCCTCGAACCAAGACCCCCTCCTCCGAAAAGGAGCCGCCCGCTTCTACCCGGCTCTTCCTTGAAGCTACCACGACCGCACCCTCATCGACGGCCACCGCGCTATCGTCTTCCCGGATTGAGCGGGCGGGACATTCTGCAAACCCATTCCGAAAACCATGAAATCACTCAGCCTCCTCATCGCCGCCGCCATCACGCTGGCTGCCTCATCCGCCGCATTCGCCGAAGTGGCGTCCGAGCAAATCACCATCGAAGGCAAAACGCTCAGCCTAAAAGTCCCTGAGCAGGCGGCACCCGGCAAACCATGGCTCTGGGTCGGCGAGTTCGCCGGCCACCTCCGTTCGCTCGAAGACGCCCTCGTCGCAAAGGGCTGGCATGTCGCCTATGTGAACGTCAGCAACCAATTCGGCTCGCCCGCCTCGATGGCAGTCTGGGAGAAAGTTTACGATGAACTCCACGGCAAACGCGGCCTCTCGCCCCGCCCCGCCCTGCTCGGCATCTCGCGCGGTGGGCTTTACGTGAACGCATGGACACGCCTGCACCCCGACCGCGTCAGCGTGCTCTGCCTCGACAACGGCGTCTGCGACATCCGCTCCTGGCCCGGCGGTTTCCCACTCACCGAAAAAGGCGGCGGCAGCAAGGGCGACTGGGGCCGCTACAAAACCGAGTTCCATTTCGCCACCGACGCGGAAGCCGTCGAGAAATCCATCCGCCCCACCGATGGCCTCGCGCCCGCCATCAAGGACGGCGTCTTCCTGATCTCCGTCCACGGCACCGCCGACCGGACCGTGCCCTACGCCGACAACGCCAAGCCCCTCGTGGACTTCTGGGAAAAATCCGGCGGGAGCTTCAAAATTTTCCCCAAGGAAGGCGGCGACCACCATCCCCACGGCTTGCCCGATCCCGCCCCGCTGGTCGAACTCCTCTGCAAGGAGGCCGGGGCGATGAAGGATATCGCTGAGTGACTTGGTCGCCCTTGCCGAGCCAGAATGTCCCGATAGCGCCCTGCTCACCCACGCGCATCTAGGCATTTCACATCCGGATACCCGAGTATCGCATCATCGGCGGTAAGCAGCGTCACATCCAGTTGGCGGGCGGTGGCGACGAGCATGCGGTCGGCTGGGTCTTTATGAAATACCCCCGGGAGCTCGTAGCTAGCCATCGCGATCCGGTGCGTGAACGGCGCATCTTCGAAGCCGAGGTTCCGCCGCGCCTCCTCAAACCAATCGCCCAGCGGCTTCCGCAGCGAAAAGCGGGACAAGGCGATCAATCGGGAAAGCTCCAGACTGCTAACTGGCGAAACCAAAAGATCATTTGCCGGATCCAACAACAGGCGGCGGGTATCCGTCCCCAGCCTGTCGTCGAGCGATTCCGCCCACACCAGAACATGGGTGTCCAGAAGCAGGGTCATGGCTCCCAATCCCCCTCAAAATCCGAATCCATGATGACGGAATCGGGCATGGAAGGATCCACGGCCCCGCGCTGACCACCCAGCACCCTCTGCCGCTTTGCCTGGACTCCTACCACCCGTGCCAAAGGCTTGCCCCGCAGCGTCACCACCAACTCCTCACCACCCGCCGCCGTCACTTTAAGCATTTCGATGCACTTCGCCTTGAATTCCGAAATCGCCACTTCCATGG
>JAYTOE010000267.1:0-6450 GCA_043747935.1 Akkermansiaceae bacterium | reverse complement strand
GATGGCACCGCTTCAGTCCATCGCCCAGCTCCGCCACGCCAATGGCGGCAGCATCGGCAGCGTGCCCTATGTGACTTACACGGTCGGTGAGTCCCGCGCCCATCCGGCACTTCCATCCAATGAAGTGTTTCTCAAACCGAATTCAAATTCATCGAGAATCGTCCTCGACCATTCATGGCTGGCCAATGACCGGCTGTGGGACGGATACTGGTTCTCCACCTTGTCCACGCTTCAGGGCACGGCTTATGCGGGCGCTTCCTCGATGACGCAGAAAAATTTGGCCGATCAATTTTTCGCCAGCACCAGAAGTCTGCCAAACAAGCGCAACATCGCCTACCTGCCACCCGGCAAGTTGGAGACGGTTGCCAGCACCGACGCCCTAACGGTCGGCGGCAAGAAATCCGCGGCGCACATCATGACGCAAGGCGGCTTCAACGTGAACAGCACCTCGGTGCCCGCCTGGATCGCCGTGCTTTCCGGACTTTCCGAGAACGATATCCCGCTTGCCACCGGCGCGAGCGAGAAGTCCACCGGAGTTCCCTTCCTGCGCGTCCGCCGGCCTGCCGCCGCCAGTAGCACCTTTACCGCCAGGGAGAAACTTTGGAACGGCTACCGGTCACTCACGCCGGATGAAGTCAAAAAACTCGCCGAGGAGATCGTCGCGGAAGTGAGAACCCGCGGCCCCTTCCTCTCGATGTCCGAGTTCGTGAACCGGCGCCTCGGAATTGCCGGCGATTTATCCAACAATGGCGCGATCCAAGCGGCTTTGAACCGCTCCAATGTCAATGCGAACATGGCGGCGAATGCCCTCGCCATCGCCCCTGCCGACGTGGCCGGGTACGGGTGGAAAAATGCGGCCGCCGTGACCGGAAATACCGGTGCCGGCACTCCGGGTGAAATCACTCAGGGCGACGTGCTGTCCGCCATCGGCTCGTTCGTCTCCGTTCGGTCCGACACCTTCCGAATTCGCAGCTCTGGGGATGCCCGCGACGCCGCGGGCAAGATCACGGCACGCGCCTATTGCGAGGCCATCGTCCAGCGCATTCCCGAGTATCTCGACCCTGCGGAATCCGCAGATGCCCAACCGGCGTTGCCGTCCAATATCCTCTTCGGACGTCAGTTCAAGATCATCTCGTTCAGGTGGCTGACTCCGACCGAGATCTGAAATCGTTGAACCATCCCCATGCCCTCATTCCCGTGAAACACTCCCGATACCTCGCCATCACCTTCCTCCTGTTTGCCGTCGTTTCCCACGCTCAGGAAGGACGCAAGATATCATTCCGCACCTTGTGCCTTGAGCAAGTCGGCGGCATCGAAAAGGTCGTCATCCCCAACGGGGATGGCGGGAAGGGCCCGGAGGTCCCGCTCTATACGGATGTTTCGCCGGTGGTGCAGGGTGTTTTCAAAACCAACGAGGCCGCTTTTTACATCGAGAAGGCCGGCCCGGATGGGAAACCCGTGCTGGAGCTGGTGGGCAAGGCTTCCATCGGGAAGTCCGACCGGCAACTGTTTCTCTTCCTGCCGGGCGAAAAGGGCGAAGGCAAACCGACCTATCAGGTGCGGAGCTTCGATGATGACACCCGCACCTTCGGCATGGGCTTCATCCGCGCGATCAATCTGGCTCCGGTGCCGGTGCGATACGTCATTTCCGGAGCGACCACGCCCGAAATCCCGCCCGGAAAATACGCCCAGTTCCCTCATTCGAAGCGGGTCAATGACTACAACATGTATCCCGTCGTGGTTGAGTTTCGAAGTGCGACGGGGGAATGGATCAAAGGCCAGTCGGTCAGTTGGAAAGCCACCGAGCGGCGGCGCGAGATCGTGGTGACCTTGGTAGATACCCAGTTCAAACAGCCCACGGTGAGGATGTACACAGATTTTCCTCCGTGGATGGAGAGCACACCGGAGAGCCAACAGCCATGAGCGGGCACCAGTCGTTTGATGAAAAACAGACGCCCAACACACTTAGCCAGTCGCTTTGGCCACGAATCCTACGCTGGGAGTAGTCATGTTCCGGGTGTAGTATGGGGGAGTGGAGACGCAGGCTAGCTGGAGAAAAGGGACTAGTGCCGAGATAAACGCCACCAGAGCAACGCTTTCGCGCTCGACTCAAGGCAAGAGCCGTATGAGGTAATTCTTCATCCAGCGGAAGACGATGCGCCATTGTTGGTTGATGCGGATGCTCCAGAAGCCCTTGAGATTGCCAGAGAGTGATTCGAGGCGGTTGGAAGGTGGTTGGCGGAGGAAGTTGTTAGTTTTCAGTGTTCAGTTTTCAGAAAAGAGGAAGTAGTGCCGAGGGTGGCGGACATGAGGAGGAAGCAGGCGCGGGGCGATAAGGTGAACGGATCCACCATGAGTCTAGCGGGTTTTCAATACCTGCCAAGTGCGGAGAGCTAGACTACCGGCTTGCGTCTCGCTTGGTGACGGAAAGAATCGCGCGAATGAGTTTTTCGGGGAGGTGGAATTATCCGGGTGAGTTGCCGGTGGTGGAAAGGCGGGATGAGATCATCGCCGCGATCCGGGAGAATCAGGTGGTGGTGGTGGTTTCCGATACGGGGAGCGGGAAGACGACGCAGTTGCCGAAGATGGTGGCGGAGGCGCTGGAAAATTCAAAATTCAAATCTCAAACTTCAAGTAAGAGTAAGTTAATCGGGTGTACGCAGCCGCGGCGGATTGCGGCGGTGAGTGTGGCGAAGCGGGTGGCGGAGGAGTTGGCGGTGCCGTTGGGCGGGTTTGTGGGGTATCAGGTGAGGTTCGATGACAAGACGTCGCGGGAGACGCGGATCAAGTTCATGACCGACGGCATCCTGCTGGCGGAGACGCAGGGGGATGCGGGGTTAGCGAAGTATGACGCGCTGATTCTCGATGAGGCGCATGAAAGGTCGCTGAACATCGATTTCCTGCTGGGGTATCTGAAGCGGCTGTTAGAAAAGCGGACGGATCTGCGGGTGGTGATTTCTTCTGCTACTCTAGACGCGGGGGCGTTCGCCGCTTTCTTCGAAGGCAATCCCCAATCGGCAATCAATCATCAATCATCAATCCACCGCGTGCCGGTGATCGAGGCTCCGGGGCGGATGTTTCCGGTCGCGGAGTTTTTCCTGCCGGGCAAGGACGATGAGGAACTGGCGTCTCTGGTGGCGCGTGGGATGGATCAGCTCAATGACATCGATCCGATGGGCGACACGCTCATTTTTCTGCCGGGCGAGAGGGAGATTCGCGAGTGCGCGGAGCTGCTGGAGGGCAGAGGTTATCGGAATACGGAGGTGCTGCCGCTGTTCGCGCGGCTGGGCATGGCGGATCAACAACGAGTGTTCGAGCCGGGTCGGCTGCGGCGCATCGTGCTGGCGACGAACGTGGCGGAAACCTCGCTTACCATCCCGCGGATCGCATGCGTGCTGGACAGCGGGCTGGCGCGGGTGAGTCGGTGGAACGCGGCAAAGGGGGTGCAGCGCTTGCAGGTGGAGCCAGTGAGCCAGGCGAGTGCGCGGCAGCGGAAAGGCCGCTGTGGGCGGGTGCGCGACGGTGTTTGCCTGCGGCTCTATGCGGAGGAGGATTTGCTGGATCGGCCGGATTTTACGGAGCCGGAAATACGCCGAAGTTCGCTGGCGGGTGTGATTCTGCGGATGAAATCATTGGGACTGCCGGAAATTTCCGAGTTCCCATTCCTCGATCCGCCGAACCCCAAGGCGGTGGCCGAGGGATACCGGACGCTGCGCGAGGTCGGTGCGTTAGATAAGGATAGGGAGCTGACGGAGATCGGCGAGGAACTGGCGCGGCTGCCGGTCGATCCGCGCATGGGGCGGATGCTGATCGAGGCGCATCACGAAAAATGCGTGGCGGAGGTGACGGTGATCGTCGCCGCGCTGGAGACCAGCGATCCGCGCGAGCGCCCGGCGGAAAAAAAACGCGAGGCGGATGCGGCGCACGCGAAGTGGAACGATCCGGACAGCGATTTCATGGCGATACTGAACCTGTGGCGCGACGTTTCCAAGTACTACGATGGTCGTAGATGGAAATGGAACCAGTTGCGGAAATTCTGCGGCGCGAATTTCCTGAATGCGAAGCGGGTGACGGAGTGGGGGAATGTGATCGAGGAGTTGGCGGAAGTTTCAAATTTCAAATTTAAAAACCCTAAAGAGAATCCCGACTATGGCGCTTTGCACCGTTCTTTGCTTGCGGGAGCGCCGCGGCAGTTCGGGCTGTGGGATAAGGAGAACAAGGCTTACCGGAGCGCGGCGGGCGGTTTTTTCGCGGTGTTTCCGGGGTCGGGTCTGTTCGGTTTGAAGACACGGAACGAGTGGGTGATGGGCTTGGAGATGGTGGAGACGAGTCGGCTGTGGGCGCGGCGGGTGGCACGGATCGAACCGGAGTGGGTGGAGACCGTGGCACCGCACCTTTGCCGGAGCCGTTATGGCGAGGCGCATTGGGACGAGAAACAGGGAGCGGTGTATGGCAAGGAAACGGTGATCTGCGGCGGACTGCACGTCGTGGAGGGGCGGCGGGTGCATTACGGGCGGGTGGACATGAAGGCGGCGCACGAGGTTTTCCTGCGGGAGGGGATCCTTGGCGGCGGGCTGCGGAGAAAGACCCGTTTCCTGGATCACATGGAGGCGATGCGCGAGGAGATCAAGGGCTTGGAGGACAAGCTACGCAGGCCGGGGATGCTGTGGAGCGAGGACGCAGTGGTGAGGTTTTTCGCGAGCCGCATCCCGCAGGAGATCAGCACTGCGGCGGCGTTTCACAAGTGGCGGGAGGCGAACGAGGATTCGCTGATGCTGGGGATGGGCGATGTGGTATGGGAGGAGCTGAATGGTCTGGAGTTTTTCCCCGACACCCTGCGCCACGAGGGCGAGGAGTATCCGCTCTATTATCATTGTGCGCCCGGCGAACGCGACGATGGCGTGACCATCGGTGTGCATGTGGATCAGCTTCCGGTGCTGCCCGCGTGGCTGCCGGGCTGGGGCGTGGACGGAAATCTGGAGGCGCGGGCGGAGCTTCTTCTCCGCGGGCTGCCGAAGGACTATCGAAAAGCCTGCCAACCCATCGGCGATGTCGCGCGGGGCTTCGCGGATCTCTGGATGGATGCACCGAAGGAAGCCGCCATCGGGCAGGCTCTCGCGGAATATGTTTCCGATAGGACGGGCGCGGTGATCCCGGCAGGCGAGTTCGATGCAGGGAAATTTCCCGAACACCTCATCACTAAAATTTGGGTCTGCGATGACGAGGGCGGGGAACTGGCGATGGGCTCCGATGTGGCTGTGCTCAAACTGCAACTCGCTGACCGGATGAAGGCGCGCTTCGAGGCGGCGGCGACGGCGGATGTGGAGCGTCGCGGCATGAGCCGCTGGGACGGCGAGAGCCTGCCGGAAGAAGTGATGACGGCGGGTGGCGCGACCTTCCCGGCTTTGGTGGATGAGGGAAAAACGGTGGGCGTGCGGGCGTTCACGATTTTTCAGGAGGCGCGTGAATCACATCGTGCGGGCGGCGCGAGGTTGTTGGTTCTGGCGGCGGAGCGGGAGGCGGATTACCTGCGGAAAAAGTTTCCGATGGGGATGCTCGCCAAGGTGGAGTTGGGCAGGCTCGGCATCAATGTCGAGGATCTGATCCTGCTGACCGCCGAGGGCGTGGCGGGCGGCGATTTCCCGAGAAGCCCCGAGGCTTTCGCGAAGCTGAACGAGAGCGCCCGCGGGCATTGGCACGAGGCGGCCGCGAAAATCGGTGCGGCGCTGGATGGGATTGTGGAAAGCGTGAGGGAGGTGCGGGAATGGATCGCGGCGCACGCGAAAGACCGCAACCACGGCGAGGTCGCCGCCGACCTCGAGGAGGAACTCGCCTGGCTGTTCCGCGCGAAATGGGCGTGGCGCAGCGGATATGCTCGGCTGCTCGATTACCCGAGGCGGCTGCGCGCGATGCGCTCCCGCCTCGGCCGCTTGGCGAGCCTGCCCTTGCTGAAGGATCTGGAGAAAATGGATCTCGTCCGCCATCACTGGCAGGGCTGGTTCACGGAATGGATGGCAGCGCCTGAGGATGCCCGTCTATGGGACGCGGGTTGGCTGCTGGAGGAGTGGCGCGTGCAGACCTTCGCCCCCGATGTGGAGGTGAAGGGGAAAGTCTCCGAAAAACGGGTGGCGGCGGCGTTGGAGCGGAGGCTTTGACGGGAAGAGCCAAATCATAGAAATTACGCCCCATGGAAAATAGCGGATGATGGAGCGCTTCAGCGGTTGCCGGGTGCTGACGTATTGCGTGATGAGCAACCATGTTCACATCCTGCTTGAAGTTCCGCCCATGAAGGTGGGAGGTTTGGGCGACGCGGAACTGCTGGCGCGGCTGGGTGTGTTGTATTCGGAAGCGTTCGTGGCCGGGGTGGCGAAGGAACTGGAGGACGCGCACAAGGAAGGGGATGAGGCGATGGCGGCGGAGATCCACAAACGTTTCACCTACCGGATGCAC
>JAYTOE010000266.1:0-5280 GCA_043747935.1 Akkermansiaceae bacterium | reverse complement strand
CGCTCTTATGTCATCAGCAACCTCGCCAGCAACGCAACTCCCGGAAGTCCGGTCGTAGAAAATGGCAATGCAACGGCAGTGACACTCACTGTCGGCAACTCGCAAAATCTCAGCGGAACCTATGCCGGGGTGATTCAAAACGGGGCAGGCGGCGGAGCGCTCTCGCTCACGAAGTCCGGCACTGGCACCATGACCCTCTCTGGAGCCAACACCTACACCGGCGCGACTCTCATCAGCGGCGGCACTCTGAAACTCGACGCCACCGGCACCATCAACAACACCAGCGGCATCACGATCGGAGCGGGTGAGTTCAACCACAACTCCGCCACCGCGCTTAGCCAAGGTGTCTCTTTCAGTGGCACTGGCGGCAAACTCAGCGGCAACGGCACCATCATCCCGAATGTCAGCGTCACTACCGGAAACACCTTGGCGATCGGCAATAGCGTCGGCCAAATGAATTTCGGCGGTAATTTGACAGTCGGCGGCACCTACCTTTATGAACTCACGGGTGGCGGCGCCACTGCCGACCTTGGGGATGTAACAGGTACATTGACCCTCGGTGGCATCCTAGATCTGGTTCAGATCGGCACTTACACCAATGGCGATAAGTTCACCCTCTTCGCCTATGATGGAGCCCTCACCGGAACCTTCACGGATACGTTCTCCAGCGTGCTTTCCGATGGCGGAACCTTCACGGATGCTGGAGGTATTTGGATGATCGACTACAACGATGCCACTGCCGGAGCAAACGGCGGCGTAAGCGCAAGCAATACATACGTCACCATCACCGCCATCCCCGAGCCCAATGTCGCGGCGTTGCTCAGTGGACTCGGAGTGCTCGCGCTGCTGCGCCGCAGACGGTGATTTTGAATGGAAGAAAGAAAACATCTGCCGTCGCACTGCTCTCCTTCTCTTCCTGAAAACTTCAAACTGAAAACTAGCAACTTTCGTAACATTTTGCCTCCGGAGGGAGGTAATTCAGGGCGGGCTCCGGTTAATGGGTTTTCCGGGGCTCGCTCAATCCTTCAATACTCGCACTTTACTCCGTTCCATCCAAGTCACCCGGAAATAGAAGCAATCTACCACGCTCATCCAATGAAACCATCCACCCGCACCCGCTCGACGGGCTTCTCGCTGACCGAAGTGCTGGTCGTGATCGCCATCATCATCGTTCTTGCGGTGATTTCCATGACCGTTACCAAAGGTATTCGCGAAAAAGCCAGAGCCGCCGTATGTGCCCAGAACCTCAAGCAAATCGGAGTGGGTTTGCACTCATACATCGCGGACAACAACGGGCGCTTTCCGGATGGAACAGCCGATGTTTCATGGACGGATAAAGGAATGTGCTGGTATGATGCCGCCGCCGAAAATATGGGGCGGAAATACGTCCCATACCACCAGGGTGATCCATTGCCAAACTGCTTCGGCTGCCCATCCGGCCATGGCAAAGCCTATGAACCTTCGTGGCCATATACGGGCGATTATGCGGCCAACCTTCGCCTTGGCAGACCGGGCGATGGCGTGACGACTAACGCCTCGGTGACACACCCTGAAGCGACTCCCTATGTCCATGACACGGTAAAGCAAAATCAATGGGGGGAATGGATCTTTAACAAAGGCTTCCCGAAGACCATCGAACAAGCCTTCTCGGATCGTCACGGCGGCCGCGGCAACATCCTATGGGTGGATGGCCATGTGTCTTCATTCACGTATGCCGAGTATATGGACTATGCAAACAAGCCATCCCACGGCGGGGTATATAATTTTATCAGAGGGAGCTGGTAGTCGCGCTTGAGAAAAGCGGTAAGCACAAGGCTCTTGAATTAGCAGCGGCACAAAACATGAATTCTATCAGAAACTTCCTGATTCCCAGCATTTGCATGGCGTCAATTCTATCAATCGGATCCGCCACCGCGCGTGAAGCTGCCACCATCGACATGGCCACCTTCGGTGCGAAGGCCGACGGCAGCGATACGACGCCTTGTGTCCGCGCGGCACTCGATGAGGCCCGGAGCAGCAAGGCGACCAAGCTGACATTCCCGCCAGGCCGTTATGATTTCTGGCTTGAAAACGCCAGTGAGGAATACCTGTTCATCAGCAACAACGACGAAGGCCTCAAGCGGGTGATCTTTCCGCTCACAGGACTGAACGGTCTGGAAATCGATGGCGGAGGAGCCACCTTCATCTTTCACGGCCCGCTGATACCCTTCCTGATCGAAGACTCGAAGGGCATCACTCTCAAGAATTTCTCGTTCGATTTCAGCCGCCCGTTCCATTCCGAGGGACGGGTTCTCGCGGTCACCAGCGACTCTGTCGACTTGGAATTCTCCCCGGAGTTTCCCTATGAAATCCGCAACGGCGTGCTCGTCTTCACCGACGGGAAAAAAGCATCAGGTCCCGCAACGACCGTGACCAGCGGTGAAGTGCTCTTCCCTTATGGCAGCCTGCTCGCATTCGATCCGGACAAGCGGGAAACCGCCTTCATGGCAAAAGATCACTACAAGTTAGGAGAAGGAGTCGCAGCGAATGAAATCGCTCCCAATCAGGCGAGGCTCATGATTCGCGATGCTTCGGCCAAGCCCGGAAACATTCTCGTATTCGGCGCGGAAATGCGGGACAGCCCCGGCATCGTAATTTCCGACAGTTCGGACATCACCCTATCCGACATGAAAATCCATCATGCCGGCGGCATGGGAGTGATCGCCCAGCGCAGTGCGGATTTGTTTCTGAAGAAGATTCAGGTGACTCCACCTCCCGGTGGACGGCGGATCGTGAGCACCACTGCGGACGCCACTCATTTTGTCAACTGCCGTGGGCGGATCGAGATGGAGGATTGCTTGTTCGAGCAACAGAAGGACGACGCCACCAACATCCACGGCCTCTATGCGAAAATCACGCGGAAGCTGTCTCCCACCCGCTTCGAGGTGCGGATGATCCACCCGCAGCAGGCAGGAGTGGATTTCGTGAAACCCGGAACGCGCCTCGAACTCGTCGACGGCCCAAGCCTCGGCGAGGACGGATATGCGATCGCCAAATCCGTGGAGCGCATCAACAAGCAAAGCACCATCATCGAGACTGTAGAACCACTGCCTGAAAACGTCATCGTCGGAGATTCCATCGCCGATGCGGATGCGAATACCGCGGAGGTTCTCATCAAGAACTGCGTCATCCGTGGCAACCGCGCGCGTGGCATTTTGTTAGGATCGCGTGGTAAAATGGTCGTCGAGGGAAACACTTTCCACACACCCGGTGCGGCGATTCTGTTCGAGGGCGACGCCAGCTTCTGGTTCGAACAGGCCGGTGTCAGGGATGTCGAAATCAAGGGAAACACCTTTGACAATTGCAACTACGGGATCTGGGGAACCGGTTGCATTCAGGTAGGTTCCGGCATCGCGGATGTATTCAGAAAAACCTCCCGCTATAACAGGAATATCAGGATCGAAAACAACCTCTTCCGTGCCTTCAGTCCGCTTCCGCTGCTCTCCATCTACTCGGTGGATGGTCTCACCTTTACGAACAACCGCCTCGAACGCACCACCGCCTACCCCGCATCGGAAGGACAGGAAGAGAAGCTATTCATGATCACCGACTCCGACCGCGTCAAGGTAGAGGATCCCAAGCCGGTGACCACCGTGCATCCAGCGACCTCGTCGAATTGAGGAGTTCACACACATGAACTCCGGACTAGCTTGGCTAATACAGGCGGCGGGCAGGATGCCCGCGCCACGTGGCCCGGGCATTCTGCCCGGAGCCTCCAAACAGAAGTTGCTCCCGAGTTCATAGCCGGTGCAGCCATGGTTCTGGTTGCTATAGACAAAATTCACTACCGTCCCACAGACTTGGCATAGTGCTCCCTGAGCCTTGATTTTGCAAGGCTCAGAGGTCGTTTCGGGAGGATGGCGATTGCGACTTTTTTGCGAGTAGTTGATATATTCCTGTTTTTACGCGGCGATGCTGTCCCATGACATCACGTCCTTGCGGGCGCAAAACCTGGCAACCACGCCTGATCGAGCGACCCGATCACCTTGAACCGTCCCGATGCTGTCCCATAGGATTTCAACAACGCCAGCAGATCGAGCCGCTCCCACAAGGCCGAGCGCGTCACGGCAAACAACCGCGTGAAGCCGTGCCCCCACTCCGACAGGTGCGCCATGTAGCGCAGCAGCACATACACCATCAGCGCCGTGAAAATCTGCCACTTCACCGCGTTGGCGCTGTGTCCGAGGAAACTGCCGAGCTTGAGGCTCTGCTTCACTTGTTTAAAAAACACCTCGATGTCCCAGCGGCGGCGATACAGATCGCACACCGAACGCGGACTCCATGCGAGATTGTTAGAGATGAAAACCATGACCCGCCACTTGCCGTCCACCTCCACTCGTGCCTCGACACGCCGCAGTTGCATACCCTTGTGCTTGCCTTTGAGTTCGATGATCTGATCCTTGATGATATCCTCGTGGCCTTTGCTGTGGTTTTTGATCACCCGGAAAACCATGTTATCCTTCGCGCGGGTGACCCACCAGACGCCGCGTTGGTCCAGATCGAAAAGGTGATCAAAATCCACGTAAGCCTTGTCAAACACCACAATTTCACCCGCCGCGATGTTCGCGCAGACCTCGCGGGCGCGCTTGTTGTCATGCTGCTTGGCGGTATCGACGATGGCGAAGCTCGGCAGGAAACTATGCAGATCGAGCCGCAGGTGCATCTTGGCGGCCGCCTTGCGCCTGCGGTGCTTGGCCCAGTCCATGCAGTTAGCCACCAACTGGATGACCGTCGAATCCACCGCGTGGATTTTCACCTTGAAGCGCCGTAGCAAACCCTTGCCCTTGCGTCCCGCTGCGAAGTCAGGACTGGCGTGCTGAAGATGACCGAGCACCGACCAGAACAACTTCTCGGCAAAATCCGAACTGCGCTCCATGTTGGCGTTGGAGAGACCGTTCTTGGATGGAGGCGTCACGCCGAAGCGCGCCAGCACACCCGATTTGAGTCGGAGCCAGTCACAAACATCGTTGAGACCCATGGCATGGGAGAGTTGGGCGAAGAGCATCGCGGAAAGATGACTCAGCACGCTGAAGCTGCGGGCCTTGGCATCCACGCCCGTCTCACGGGCGTGGCGGCTGATCAATCCGCGAGGAATGAGGTTGAGAATCTGCTTGAGGACGACCACATTGGCCCGGGCTGGTTTTGTGTTGTTCATAACACCCTACCGAGTGGCAGGGATTTCAACTCAACTCCAGCCCGATTTCCCGCCTCAAGCTATGCCGTCCTGTGGGACGGCTGTGG
>JAYTOE010000265.1:0-3067 GCA_043747935.1 Akkermansiaceae bacterium | reverse complement strand
ACTTGGGACGTAATGAATACGAACCACGGATGAACGCGGATAAACTCGGATGAAAAGATAGGAAAGAGCCTCTCGGCTGTTACACGGAGACATGTATCCTCTCAAAATGCCCAAAACCAAATCGGCGACAGTATCTTATCCGCGTTCACCTGCGTTCATCTGCGGTTCTCTTCTTCATTTGGGTAGGTTTTCGCCTTTGTGTAAGAATTCTGAGTGAGCAATTTCCACCTTACCTCTCCGCCTTCGGCGTTTTCAGGAAAGCCTCGATCTCCGTCACGCCGCGGGTGTTGAGAACGTCCTCTTTCCTGAGCCAGCCTTTGCGCGCGACGCGGACGCCGGTGCCCAGGTGATGGAGCTGTTCGCGGGAATGAGCGTCGGGATTGATCGAGCACAGCACGCCCTTGTCGCGCGCGCGCTTCCACCAGCGCCAGTCCATGTCGAGCCGCATGACGCTGCAGTTCAGCTCGATGACCGTGCGCGTCGCCGCTGCGCAATCGATGATGCGCGCGTGATCCACCGCGTAGCCGTCGCGTTTCAGAAGTAGGCGCCCGGTTGGATGACCCAGCATGGTGATGTGTTCGTTTTCCATCGCCCGGCAGATGCGGCGGGTCATGGCGTCCTCGTCGAGTTTTCCGAAGTTATGGACTGAGGCGACGGTGAAATCCAACCGCTCCAATATCTCATCGGGGAAGTCCAGGGAACCGTCCATGAGGATGTCCACCTCGGAGCCCGCGTAGATGCGAAACCCGCCGAGCGTTCCCTCCAGCGTCCGGATCTCCTCCAACTGTTTCAGCAACCGCTCCTCATCCAATCCGTTTGCGTACCACGATGATTTCGAGTGGTCGGAGATCCCGAGGTATTGCAGGCCGAGCTCCATGGCCTCATCGACCATATCCTCCAGTTTGTCCCTGCCGTCGGAGGCAGTGGTGTGGTTGTGGAAAGTTCCGCGCAGGTTCGCGAGCTCCACCAGGCGCGGCAGTTTGTTCTCCGTCGCGACCTCGATCTCGCCGCGGTTCTCGCGCAGCTCGGGCTCGATGTATTGCAAACCCAACAGCCGATAGATGTCCTTCTCCTCATCGGCGTGCGGCGGCGTTTCCGCCGGGTTCACAGGGTTCAGCCCGTATTCGTTGAGCGACCAGCCCTTCTTCAGCGCCAGCGAGCGCAGGGCTACGTTGTGCTCCTTGGAGCCGGTGAAATACTGGAGCGCGAAGGGAAACTCCGCATTTTTCACCGCGCGGAGATCGCAGTGCATGCCATTGTGGAGGCGGACGGACGCCTTGGTCTCGCCGCACGCGATCACGGATTCCACCTGTGGCAGGGTCGTGAAATCCTCGCAAACCAGGGCTCCCTCTTTCGTGGCGACGAGGAAATCGAGATCGCCCACGGTCTCCTTCGCGCGGCGGTAGGAACCCGCGACCGCCACCCGCGAAACCTCGGGATGCAGCCGCAGAGTTTCCAGTATTCCTTCCACCATGGCCGAGACGGAACCGAGCCGGAACCTGTCCGCGAATTTCTCGTTCGCCGCCATCGCATCGAGGATCTTCTTCTGCGTTTTTTCGCCGAAGCCGGGCAGTCCCGCGACCTTGCCCGCATCGCAGGTCGCCTTGAGCTTTTCGAGTGAATCCACTCCGAGCGCATCATAGAGCGCCTTGATCTTCTTCGGTCCCAGTCCTTGCACTTCGAAGAGATCGAAAATCGTCTCGGGAAACTCCTTTTTCAGATCCTCGTAAAAAGCCAGCCCACCGGTCTTCGCCAGCTCGCCTAGCTTGTCGCGCAGCGCATCGCCGATTCCCTTGATGCCTTTCAGCCCGTCGTTTTTCGCCAGTTCCACGACATCGCCCTCCATCGCCAGCACGGTCTCCGCGCCTTGGCGGTACGCGCGCACCTTGAACGGGTTTTCCCCTTTCAGCTCCAGCAACAGAGCGATCCTCTCCAAAACATCCGCCATTTCCTCCCGGTTCATGTCGGCGGGAATATGTGTGCGACGCGCCAAAGGCGCAAGACCCTACCTTTTCCTTCGGTTCATCCACCACATCAGCGGCAGCGCGAGGAACGGCGAAATCAGAATCCCACCGCCCGCACCGGCAACTAGATTCAGTGTAACATTTGGGGAAATCGGGGAGTGGGCGATCACTGGATCGTCATGAATCACGACGGTTCCGTTCGGCAAATTCTGTTTAATCTCTTCCGTGATCAGCTTGAGCTTCATAGTTTCGAGCAAGGCCAACTCCGTTTCAAAGTCGCGTCTCGCGGTCGTGTAGTTCTGCTCATCCACCGGGTCATTACGTAATCCCCTTGTTTTGGAAGATCCTAGGATTGTGACTGCCATTCTCCGCTCATCCACCTTATCTTCCTGCTCCCTCACCACCTTTCTAAGCTCCGAAATCCATTTCTCCATGGATTGTGAATGTGTTTCATCCCTGTATTCCTTGTAAGCTCTTGCCACCTCCGCCGCGATGTCCCGTGAATCTTCTTTGTTTGTATGGCGGACACTGATTTGGATCAGATCCGTTCCCTTGATGTTCTCGGTCTGCACAATCCCTTTCAAAATCTGTAGAGCCGCTTCGCGATCCAGTTCCCAACGGTTCATGAGATCGAGAGAGTCGATCACCTTTGACAAAGCGTTTCGGCCTTTGATTGGGTCGAACTCGGTGTAGCTGACAATTGTCTTCATGCCTATACTTTGAGTTGTAGAAGCGGACTCAACATCTTGCTGTGTCCGTGGCTTGATCTCAATCGTCGCGTAACTCTCATACTTCTTCGGCATCACATAGGTCACCACCGCCGCGAGCAGGAGTCCCGCCATCATCCCGACCGGAGCCATCACCAGCAACATCCACCAATAGCGTTTGAACATGCTCCCAGCCTGTCTTCTGCGCGAAAGGAAGCAAGCTTCCGGTAGGGCTGATCCGGCTCGGTCGGCCCATTTCGAAAATGAAGCGGCTATATTCATCTGACGGGAGTGAAATCCCGGAAATAAGCCTTCCTCCGCGAGATCTCACGACCTTTCCGAGATTGCAGCTCCTGCGTTTTCAATCAGGGCCGACCGAGCCGGATCAGCCCTACC
>JAYTOE010000264.1:0-3755 GCA_043747935.1 Akkermansiaceae bacterium | reverse complement strand
GCGGTGGCGCACCTGAGGTCGGTCGGCGTCGCGCTCAAGGGCGATCTTCCCATCGGCGTGGATCGCGATTCGGTGGACGCGTGGGTTTCGCCGCACCTTTTCAAGATGAATGCGCAGGCCGGCGCGCCGCCCGATCCCTTCGCGGCGAAGGGGCAGAACTGGGGCTTCCCCACCTATGACTGGGACGAGATGAAAAAGGACGGCTACGCCTGGTGGCGCTCCCGGTTCGCGAAACTCAGCCGCTACTTCGACGCCTACCGCATCGACCACATCCTCGGTTTCTTCCGCATCTGGCAGGTGCCGCAGGAACACATCGAGGGCATCATGGGCTGGTTCGATCCCGCGCTGCCTGTTCGCGCGGAGGAGTTCGCCTCGCGCGGCGTCCACTTCGACCGCCAGCGTTTCTGCGAGCCGTTCATCACGGATCACATCATCGCCCGGAGGTTCGGTGATTTCGCGGATCGAGTGAGGCAAGATTTCCTCGTGGATCTCGGGCACGGCCGCTACGCGCTGCGGGAGGAATTCGCGACCCAGCGCAAGCTCGCGGATCACTTCGCGAAGCTAGCGCCCGGCGATTCGGCGAAGCAGGACTGGCTGCGTGATTCGCTGATGGATCTCGTCGCCGAGGTGCTTTTCCTGGAGGCAAAGGAAGGGGAGTTCCACCCGCGCATGTCGATGCAGGAGACAGATTCGTTCCGGGAGCTCGACGGGGAAACGCAAGGCCGCCTCCGCGAGCTTTACGTCGATTACTTTTTCCGCCGCCAGGAAGCTTTCTGGGAGGCGCAGGCCATGGAGAAACTCCCGGCAATGCGCGGCGCGAGCGACATGCTGCTCTGCGGCGAGGATCTGGGCATGGTGCCCGCCTGCGTCCCCGGCGTGATGCGGACGCTCGGCATCCTGTCCCTAGAGATCCAACGCTGGCCGAAGGATGACAAGGCGGAGTTCGGCCACCCGGCCCAGATGCCTTACATGAGCGTGGTCACCACCGGCACCCACGACATGTCCACCCTGCGCGGATGGTGGCGTGAGGACGACAAGGCGCGCGCCCGCTACGCATGGGAAATGTTAGGCAAGGCGTTTCCGGAGGAGGATCTCGGCGCGGACACCATCCGGCACATCATCGCGCAACACCTGCATTCCCCCGCCATGTGGGCCGTCTTCCCTTTCCAGGATCTCATCGCCATGGATGCCAAGTTGCGCAGCCCCGACATCGAGGGCGAGCGCATCAACGTCCCCGCCATCATCCCGTTCTACTGGAGATGGCGCATGGAGATCCCCATCGGGAAACTCGCTGATGAGAAAGGCTTCAACGGAAAACTCCGCGATATGGTGGCCGAGGCGGGGAGGTGAGCTCCGCGATTTGTTGTTGCGGTTCGGGGCGCGGTGGGTTTGGTTTCCGGCGTTGTCAGGAGCCGTGGAGGTGAGGCAAGCGAACCCCGCCAGGCCTTGATCGGAGCAACGGTAGTTTGTCCCCATTTGCCGCGGTTTCCTGGCAGCACTTTTTTGGCCACGCCCGCTTGGGAAAATAGAGGTGGAGCATGTCCCTTTTCTGCCCTACCAGTGGCGCGGATGATCCAGTTTTCCCTTTTCAACATTCCGATCCGCGTCATGCCGTGGTTCTGGCTGACTTTGGCGTTCATCGGCGGCGTGCTGCGTGTGGACGGCAAGGAGGCGTTCTTCCTGCTGCTCCTGTTCCTGATCGCAGGCTTCATCTCCGTCCTTGTGCATGAGCTCGGTCATGCACTCACCGCGAAGGCTTTTGGAAAACAGGTCGAGATCGTGCTGGAAGCCTTCGGTGGATACGCGGCATACAGCGGCGGTGCGCCGCTGAGCAGGACGCGGACTTTTCTGGTCACCGCGGCGGGGCCGACGCTGCAAATCGTCCTGGGGTTGGTGGTCTATCTTTTCGCGCAGACGTTCCCTGCGATGAGTATGGAGGCGAGGCATTTCGTGAAAAAGCTGTATGAAATTAGTTTTATCTGGGCGCTGCTGAACCTCCTGCCGGTGCTACCGCTCGATGGCGGGCGCCTTTTACAGACGATCCTCGGTCCGAGTCGCATCAAGCTCACGCTTCTCATCTCGATCGCGGTCGCCGTCGGAGTGGGTGTTTTGTATTTCATGCAGACGGGCGATATATTGCTGCCGATCTTCATGGGCATGTTCGCTTACCAAGCGTTCCAGGCCTTGAAAGCGCTGCCCTGATTTTTACCAAAGCAGCCTCGCGGCTGCTGCGGCGGCGAAAGCGACGACCATCCACTCGAAGGCCGCCTGCGGCACGCGCCCGATGAGAAGGCGCCCGAGGACGATACCCACGAACACGCCGGGCAGGAGCTTCGCGTTTTCCCAAAGGCTGTCCGGGGTGATGAGGGCGAGGCGGGCGTTGAGCGGGATCTTGATGATGTTCACCAACAGGAAAAAACGCGCGCCGATGCCGATCATCTCCATCTTCGGCAGGCGGCGGGCGAGGAAATAGAGCTGGATCACCGGGCCCGCGGCGTTGGCCAGCATGGTGGCGAAACCGCCCATCGCGCCCGCCGCGACGCCCAGTCCGCGCGATTCCGCCAGCTTGTCGAAGAACACGGGCTTTGCTTTCCGGAACGCTTGGATCAGCACCATCAGCAGCACGCAGCCGCCGATGACGCGGCGCGCGATGTTGTCATCGATCTTGCCGAGCAACCACCAACCCAGCCCAAGCCCGACCAGCGTGGCGGGCAGAAGTTTCCACACGGGCTTCCATGATCCGTGTTTCAGGAAAGCCGGGTAGGCCATCAGATCGGCCGCGATCAGCAGCGGCAGCGCGAGCCCCACGGACGCCTTGGGGCCATAAACCTCCGCCAGCAGCACCACGGAAACCATCGAGATCCCGGCGAACCCCGCCTTCGCCACGCCGATGCAAACCGCCGCCACCAGCGCGATCATGAGCATCTTCGGATCGTCGGTCATGCGCCGCGCAGCATGGGGCCTTGTGCGCGGGGGAGGAAGCGGTTTGTGAGACGGAATCGTTCGGTCTGGACTTGGTTGATACAAGGCTTCACCTTACTTCTTGACGGAATCAGTAATGTGGTAGAGGGTTTCCCAATGCTCATCAAGGTAACAAGCAAAAGGCAGGTGACGTTTCCGGCTGCGGTGCTGGATGCGCTGGGGGCGACTCCTGGCAGCCATCTGGAGATACAGCCCCGCGCCGACGGATTTCTGCTAAGGGCGCGCGGAATCGACCGCTCTAAGCTTGCTCCTCTGCAGGGCATGATCAGGAAGGGGACGAAACCCTTCGATTTGGGAACATTCCGCGAACAACGCTATGAACCATCGCTACGGGATTGATTCTTCGGTCTTCGTCCGACTCCTGACAGGCGATCCTGAATCCGATTACCGCAAGACGCTGCGGGCTTTAGAGAAGCACCTGGAAGCCGAGCCGCAGGCGGAGTTCTTTGTATCCAACCAAGTCATCGGGGAATCCTACATCGCGCTTCAGCATCACTATGGAATCGCGAAAGATACTGCGAGATCCGCTTTGTTCGATGTCCTTACAAGCGGCCTTTGCTCGCCACTCAACGGGTCGGCGGTGCTCACGGCGCTGAAGGCTGAAACAGGCTGCGGCCTTCTAGACCGGCTGATCGCGGACGACTACGCGTCACGGGGCATCAAGGCGCTTACGAATGACCGGAAAATGGCCCGCCTGCCAGAAGTGGAGAAACTGTGAGAGGCCTCACCGCTTCTTCCCGCCGCCCGGCTTGTATTCGTCCGCCCAGTTTTTC
>JAYTOE010000263.1:0-39655 GCA_043747935.1 Akkermansiaceae bacterium | reverse complement strand
GAACGCAGCGAGCTCTCCCTGGGATACAAGGAGTCCTCGGGCGTGGAGTTGGATTTGTCTTCGTCCGGGCGCGGTTGCCAGCAGGTGCTGCTGCTGCTGTGTTACATGCTCGCCAATCCCGGCGCGGTCTTGCTTCTCGACGAGCCGGATGCCCACCTGGAAATCCTGCGCCAACGGGATGTTTATAACCTCATTACCGAGATCGCCGCCGAGCAGGGTTCCCAGATCATCGCGGCGAGTCACTCGGAGGTTATTTTGCAGGAAGCAGCGGAGCGCGATGTCGTCATCGCATTCGTCGGTCGCCCTCATCGCATCGATACCCGCTCACGGGCACAGGTCAGAAAGGCTCTCGAAAGCATCCACATGGCCGATTACTACTTGGCCGAGCAGAAAGGATGGATGCTTTACGTGGAAGGATCCACCGATGGTATTTCCTTTGGCTGCGCCGATTGAGGTGGGTCACCATCCGCTTGCGCGTGTAATGACCCAGATCCCGGAACGCTTTGCGCGGGTAGCCGAATTCAAAGTAGTTGCTCCAGCCACGCAAGTAGGTGTTGAGATCGCCGCTCCCATACAGGTCGCGGTCATACCGGAAGGTGAACCCGAGGAAGTCGAGGCTTTCGGCGAGGTGCAGGTTCACCACTTTGGTTTTCTCACGGTTGATGCTCAGTCCCAGCCAGCCCTCAAGCTTCGCGTCGAGCCATTCGTCGATGCGGTGCCCTTGGTATCTGGCCATCACGACGAAATCGTCGGCATAGTGGACTAGCCGGGCGTTCGCCCAGTGTCGCGGCCCCCTCCCGCCGATGAAACATCACATCGAACCAATGTAGATAGACGTTTGCCAGCAATGGCGAGATGACTCCGCCTTGCGGCGTGCCTTTGCCATCGCTTTTCTTCCTAGTGTAGAAACCCGCCCGGTCGGACGAATTTTTTAGCCCCACTTTTGTCCCCACTTTTGTCTTGCCAAGTCCTCTCGGTTCCGTAGTTTTCGCGCCCCATGCCAAGAGTTGGAGGAAAAGCAAAAACACGGAAAGCCGTCGCCAAGCGCTTCAAAGTCACTGGCACCGGGAAGATCCTGCGTAGACATCAGGGAAAACGCCACTTGCTTCAGTGCAAGAGCCGCAAGCGCAAACGCGCTCTCGGCAAGGCCGGACTCGTGTCGAAAGCTGACATCAAGAGAGTCAAGGAGAACCTTCCCTTCCATTGAAATAGAAGACAAAACGATAGCCACGCCCCCGTCCGCGTTCCGGACGGCATCCACACGGCCTGATCCGGGAAATCCGGAGACACGAACAGGTGAGACCGCGGGATGAATGACAATAACGACCTGCTCATAACCACAGAACACAATGCCAAGAACGACAAATTCTCCCGCCAGCCGTGCGCGCCGCAAGCGCACGATCCTGCGGGCCAAGGGCTTCCGCGGTTTCCGCTCGAAGCTCTTCCGTTACGCCAAGGACGCCGTCCGCAAAGCGCAACAATACGAATACCGCGACCGTAAGCGGCGCAAAGGGCAATTCCGCCGTCTCTGGACACAGCGTATCAACGCCGCCGTCCGTGCCGAGGGAATCACCTACTCCCGCTTCATCGAAGGCCTGAAGGCCGCCGGCATCGAGGCCGACCGCAAGATCCTCTCGGATCTCGCGATCACCGACGCCGCCGCCTTCTCCGCCATCGTAGTGCAGGCAAAGCAAGCCCTCGAAAAGAAGGCTGCTTCCGCCGCATAAACGGGAACGTATCCACGAACCATTAAACAAGCCGCCCGGTGGAAACGCCGGGCGGCTTTTTCGTGTTCAGTTTCACCTCGCAAAGGCCATACTTATTGGCCAGTCTATCGCCGTGAAAACCACATTCATCGCTCTTCTCCTTTCGACCCGGATCTTCGCCACCACGATTTCCGTGATCCCGATCCACGAGCCGATCAGCCTCCACGGCACGGATGTGGACGGCATGATCGCGGACACCGGCGAGGCGCTCCAAGCCACGGTCGTCGCCCGCCCGATGGCACTCACCGGCGCATTTCCCGAAGACCTTGTCGCTGCGATCCGCACGCCCCACAAGCTCCCCACCAACAACCCGAACTACAAGGTCGAGGAAGCGAACCTGCTCGTCCTCTGCAACGTGGGTATCGGCGCCGAAGAGACCGATGCAGGGCTCTTGGTGAAACTCGATGTGAGCCAACTCAGCATCCCAGTGGAGGTGGATCTCACCAGCCGCCAGCTCCTGAAACTCTCGCTCGTCGCCCTCCGCCGCACCCTGGAGGAATACCACACCCCCCAAACCGAGCCGCTCAAGGTCATCGTCGCCATCACCGGCACCAGCGAGAACAACGCCAGCCTGATGGATCTTCAGGTGACTTTCACTCTGGAAGCGCAGCCCTGAGTTTTCGATGCCGTAAAAAAATCGGCATCCCGCATCTTCGGAGTTGGAGGTTGCGTCCGGCGTGTTCAATCTGTCGCCAGATGCCAGCCACTTCAAAAGACCCACGCCCCTTCAAACGCGCCGTCCTGAAACTCAGCGGAGAGGCTCTGCGCGAGCCCGGATCGACGGACAACATCTCACCGGAAATCGTCCAGCGCATCGCTGCCGAGATCAAGGAGGCGGTCGATGGCGGCCTTCAACTCGGGATCGTGGTCGGCGGCGGGAATTTCTGGCGCGGAGCCAAAGCCTCCGCGAGGGGCATGGATCGCGCGACCGCCGATTACGTCGGAATGCTGGCCACCGTGATGAACGCCCTAGCTCTTGAAGGCGCGCTTTCCCACATCGGCGTGAACTGCACGGTGATGTCCGCCATCGAGATGAAAAACGTGGCGGAGCCGTTCATCCGCCGCAAAGCCGAGCACCAGCTCGACAAGGGCACCGTGATCATCTTCGCCGCCGGCACCGGCAGCCCCTTTTTCTCCACCGACACCACCGCCGCCCTCCGCGCCAGCGAGATGGGAGCGGACGTCATCCTCAAGGCCACCCAGGTGGACGGAGTTTACGATTCGGATCCGAGGAAAAACCCGGATGCGAAACGCTTCGAGACCGTCACCTTCCAACACTGCCTCGAGAACCGCCTCAGCGTGATGGACGCCACCGCGTTCAGCCTTTGCATGGACAACGACATCCCCATCGTCATCTTCGATCTCGGCCCCACCGGCAACCTCTCCCACGCCCTCCGCTCCCAGCCCATCGGCACCCTCGTCCACGGCGAGTAGGAGATCCAAAATCAACAATCATCAATCAACAATCATCAATCCGATGCCCCAAGATCCAGCCACCGCTATCAAGGAAGTCGAAGCCCACATGTCCGCCGGGATCGACCATCTCGTCCAGGATTTCTCCGGAGTCCGCACCGGAAAAGCCTCCCCCGCCCTGATCGATAACCTCGATGTTTACATCCACGCCTACGGAGCCACTCAGAAGCTCAAAAGCCTCGCCGTGATCAGTTCCCCAGAGCCGCGTATGCTCAACGTCCAGCCCTTCGACCCCTCCACCACCCGCGATATCGAGAAAGCGATCCGCGAGTCCAAACTCGGACTCAACCCCGCCGCCGCCGAGCGCTCGATCCGCGTCCCCATCCCGGAACTTTCCGAGGAACGCCGCCGCGACATGGTCAAGCTCATCAAGACCCTCGCCGAGGAAGCCAAAGTCCGCCTCCGCGGTGCCCGCAAGGCTGGCATCGACGAGGCGAAGAAAATGAAGTCCGACAACATCCTCACCGAGGACACCCTCAAGTCCCACGAGAAGGCCATCCAGGATCTGACCAACAAATTCACCAAGAGGATCGACGAACTCGCCGTGGCGAAGGAAGAGGATCTGATGAAGATTTAAGCCTCAAATTTTAAACTTTAAACCTCAAGGAAGAATCCCGAATCGTAACGATCCGGGATTCTTCGCATCGATCTCCCTCTTCCTTGAAATTTAGAGTTTAAAGTTTCGAGTTTCTGAGTTTTTCGGCTTGCGCCGTATCCGCTTCCTCACCTAAACCTTCGCCCCACCGCCGCAATGGCGGTCACCCGGTAACGGGGCGTTAGCTCAGTTGGTAGAGCACTTGCATGGCATGCAAGGGGTCAGCGGTTCGAATCCGCTACGCTCCACTTCCTTTATTCCATAAGGGATAGAAGGCTCCGATTCGATGGAAAAACCCAAAATGGGAACAAAAATGGGAACATTTCCACCAAGTTACTCCTAAGTCTTTATGGGATCTTTAGTGAAGAATCCGGGGAAACCGCATTACCATCTTCTCTCACCCCATTCGAAGAACATCCGCCAGCTTTTCCGCGATGCCGCAGGCAAAGGTCGTGTTCTCCACGACTTGGCGTTTGCCGCGCCATGTGAACCGGCTTCACGCGCCGTGGACGGAGCAAGGCTTTCCCGAGAATCTGGCCATCGACGGCACGCCCGATCTTCGGGAGGATCCGAGCGTATCCCGCCTCCACCGCCGGGGACTTTAGATCCGGCCATGGCTCGACGCGCATCCCGTAGTGTCGCGCTGGGTGGTGATCGATGACGAGCGACTGGCCATCGAATCCATTCTCGATCAGAGCAGGTGCGTTTTCACGAATCCGGCGCGTGGGCTGACCGCTGACAAGGCAGAGCGGGCGATTGGAATCCTCTCCATCTGAACGGGAGTCTTATCGAAAGTGGAGTGACGATGACACTGCTTTCTTCAGTAAATCGCGCTGCCTCTCCAGTCGTTGCGTGGCGGCACTTGGCTCGAAATCCGCCGCCTAAAAACTCACTGAGGCCAGACCATCTCCGCAAGAAGAGCCTCGCGAATGCGGGTTTCCGCGTTCGCATCGACTTTTTTCAGGGCTTCAGTCTTCGAGGTGAGAAACCGGTCGTATGATCCGGCATCTAACCCCAAAACATCGCACAGCAATGGTGCGCCGTCAGGGGTGTTGTGTGGTAGTTCCATGGTGATTGTCAGTCGGGGATTTCCGGCGGCTAGCCGTCGGTGACACTGGACGTATAGCCCTCATACGTAGCCCGGTCAAATATCTTAGCAACTTTCTCCGCCCCGGATTTTCTCGCCAACAGGGAGGGGCCACCGTGTTCTTTCTCCTTGGAATTCTCCAGCACAAGCGCCTCGTCAAACGCTTCCATGTAATCGGGAAGATTACTCCAGAAAGCCCTGTGGGAGGGTTCCAGATACTTCGGAGGGGCGAAGCGCCTTGTTTCCTTGGCACGTTGCATCGCTCTGGGAATGGCGATTTCCAGCCGTGTAAGCACCGCAAGGAGAACGATCCGGTAGCCCCTTTTCCGGGCGAATTCGATCTTCTTGAAAGTCGCTACTTTATCCGACATCGAGGAATCCCAGCCGAAAGTCCTGCCCTCCGAGACAAGCTGGCAGAAAAGCAAGTCCGAGATGGTTCTGGATTCCGTCTGGCAGATCTCGCTCGCCCTGCCATCCGCCACGCGCTGCACCTGACTGAATTCGGGCAGCAACTGCTTGCAGTAATCCACCCCTTGCAATGCCGACACAGGGATGTTCACCGGACACTTGCCCGCCCTGACCAGGAATTGAAGGCCGCTGGTTTTCCCCGCCCCGTATCCGCCCCCGGTGAAGATCAGGGCGGGTTTCTCGCCCGTCACACCGAACTGCGTCAGATGATCCGCAAGCGCTTGGTGGTAGGATGCCCGGTTCACGCTTTCCCCGCGTGGCAGAATGTTGCGCTCCAACAGGTTGCGCAGCGGGTCGGAAAACATGAAGTCATCCGAGAAAGTATCCACCGATTTCTTCTCGCAAGTGGGGATTAGGATCGGATCCTCATCAACCAGCGTCTTGGGGCGATCAAGGCTGGCGGTATCCGCCTGCATCCACCACCATTTCCGGTAGCCCTCGACCGCATCGCGCTCCGCCCGTAGGAGGGCATAAGGGAAGCGATCCCCTTTGATCAGGCGTTGTAAAATCGGATCTTTTTCCATCGGATTCCCCGATCATTGGGAAACGCCGCCCCATGACAAGAAACTTTGCCAGTGTCTCCGAATCATCACCACTCCCCCAAAGGATTTTCTCGCCGGGTGTCCGCGTTTCCCGCTAGACCTTTCCCGTTCATGGCACGGCAGGACTATCGCGATCTCACGAAGGAACAGCTCATCGAGCTGTTCCTTGAGCGTAGCCGCATAGAATACGGGCAAGTGGCCAATCAATCGCAAAACCTATCAGAGGAGGAATGCCGCAACTCTGCATTGTGCGCCCCAAACAGCCGCATGATGAATGAAATCTTGGATAAGCTTGGGATACCGCATCTAGACCTTGTGCCTAGAAGTAAGGCCTAAATCCCGAGGATCGAAGCTCTGAAAAAAGAGCGCAATCCGAAACCACGCATAGACATTTACGACACCATTCTGGAAGAGCTTGGTTGGCCGAGTTGGGAAGACTTCAATGACCTCGCCCCAGACTACGAGCAACGCCAGCGCGAGAAGAACCAGCCCGCCAAGACCAAGGCGGAAAAGGAGCAGGCGGAGTTCCAGTTCGATCCGGCAAGCCATACTTCAAAGTCCACCCGCAACCGCCCCGACCTAGGGCGAGCCATCACCCGTGCCATCGCGAAGTATCCCGCGATCTTCCAGACGGAGGCAGACCAGAACGCCGTTTTCGACCTGTCCGGCGAGTTGGAGAAGATCACCGAGGGCATGACCCCGGAGGAAGCCGGAGCCTACATGGACAGGGCTTACTCGGACTACGCGGAAAGCGTGCTGGAGAGCCGCAAGGAAGCAGCACAGGAACAGGACGCGGGAACGTCCGACGAGTGTCCGCAGAAATCGTTGCCTTCCAATGTGGACATGGTGACTCAGATTCTTGCAGAGTTCGGCGTGTGGGAAAGCGACGAGGTTGACGACACCGCTCCCGGCTGGGTGGACAGGCGGGAGGAAATCCGCGATGCTAAGGAGAGATAGTATGCTGGCGGAGAACAAGCGTTCTGGCAGCACGCAGCAAGCGCGGTAAGATCAAAAGTGGATGCCTGCGCCGTAGAAAGGATGTGGCTTTTTTTGTTTCTCAAACGGCCCTACTCAATCGGATTGATCTTGCTGGCAACAAACTTTTGGTCGTTCGAGTTTTTGGCGCGGGCTTTCTCCCCGTCCTGGAGAATTATCAGGTAATCTATAACAATCCCATCATTCCAAGACACAGTGTATTTGCGCTCCAAAGAGGAGGATTCCTTTTCAACCCATACGCCGCTGTAACCTTTCGCCGTAGCCCTTCCATCTGGCGTGAACTCAGCAACCAAAGACTCGCCCCATTTCCATTTACCAACAATGGGATTGGCCGAGTCCGTAACTTTGGCCGCTACCGCTGTCTTCTCCACAAACGGATCTGGAGCGGCCTCGTTCATCTCATCCTCCAGCAACTTCGCCGTATCCAGATTCCCCTCTGCCATGGCCTTCTTCATCAGCTTCTCAAGGGCGGTGGCGTAAAGCTGGTTGATCTCGGCGATCTTCGCATCGCGCTTCGCTTTGAGAGCCGCAGCATCGGGAGGAAGGGTCTCGCCAAAGGCGTTCACGGACAAAACCAACAGGAGAAAGAGCTTTGTTTTCATGCGCTACGGATACCCCGTGGACTCTGCCTATGGAAGCCAATTCTAGGCGATACCGCACTACGCATCGAGCCTTGCGAGACATCTGTTACTGATAGCTCTCAGTTTTGCTTGGCGAACCTGTTGAGTGGCGAGGCGATGGTTAGGACACGTTCCCGTGCGCTTTTGATGTGGGCGCTAGCATCATCGATTTCATGCTTCTCTGGCGCATAGTGGCCTGCGAGTTTGGAATCCTCGGCAATGGCGCTTATCCGCACATTCGGAGGCAACAGCACGTTTTCGGCCATCTGCATAAGCAACTCGTGCTTGCATGCCTTGGAGAGTGCTGCGGAGGCGGTGTGCGGCATTTTAAGTTCTGCCACCCGTGCTGCAATGTCAGGTTTTGTCAGCAAGCCGTTTTCCTTATCCCGGAACACGCCGGGTTGTGATGTTAACGTGCAGGGATCTGCCGACACCGGCAGGCCCGTGGAATCCGCCGATCACGGGCATGACACCGCGCGGATGATGGCTCACGCCGACGGCGATGTGGCCGGAGCCTACGAGTTTGCCGACCGATGGATCGTAGCCGGTCCAGCCGTGCTGGGGCAGATAGATCTCAGCCCATGCGTGGGTGGAACCGCGGCCTACCTTGGAGTTGTCGCTTTCCATGTAGCCGCTGACGAACCGTGCGGGGTAACCGAGCGAGCGACTGACCTCGATCATGAGAACCGCCATGTCGCGGCAGGATCCGCTGGCGAGGCGCAGTGTCTCGGCCGGGGATTGGACGCCGCTTTCCTCGCGCCGGTTGTAGGCGATCGTGCGGTGGATGAGGAGCGCCAGGTCGTCGAAGATGGCGCTGGTCTTGCCGGGAGCGGGGGCAAGGCCGCTGCGGGCGAACCAGTCCCGCAACTGGCTGACTTCCGGCGGGTAGATGTATTGGAGGAACGGGGTGGCGGCCAGCTGTTCGATGCCCTCGATGGCGGAAGGATGCGGGATGAAAATCGGCGAGACGCCGCCTTCCGGCGTGGGCGGCACGCTGATGATGAATTCGCTGTGGATGCTGAGTTCGGAGGAGGCCTCGGCGAACTCCGCGCTGGCGATGCAGTTGTCCAGAACATCCCGGGACCAGCGGATCGTCGCTGCCGGGGAGGTCGTCAGATTCATGGAATGCAGCCGCACATCATGCCCTTCGCGCGGGCGCAAGACCAGGCGGTGGGGAAGAAATTTCACCGGCTGTGAATACGAGTAGCGCGTTACGTGTTTCAGATGGATGCGCTCCCATGTATCGGGAGAAGCTTCGAAAATTTTCATGGCTGCGGGATTTTTCAGAGAAGCAGGATGGCCTCGTTTCGCCGGACAAGGTCATCCCGGGTGATGGGGATGAACGAGGCGTCGGTGCTGATGCACCAGACGGCGCTAAGCGTCAGCACGGGGTTTCCGAACATCGTGCAGACCGCCGTATCCGCGGCATCCCGCCCGGTGGCGATGCGGATGAGGCCGTTGAGATAAGCGAGGCGTGTGGCATCGAACAGATACCACCAGCCGCCGATGAAAACCTCGAAGCAAGCATGGAAATCCGGTGGGTTCAATTGGCATGCATAGCAACTGACGTAGCGGGCTGGTACATTCATGGAGCGGCAGAATGCGATGCCGAGATGCGCGAAATCCCGACATACGCCGCTGCGGTTTTCGAAGGTATCCATCGCCGAGCAGGTTTCGCCGGAGCTCCCACTCACATAGGAGATGTTATCAAAAATCCAATCGCTGACGGCAGAGGCGATCTCGTAAGGATGACTCAGATGACCGAACAAATCCTGTGCGTGATGACGCAGGCGGTCGGATTGGCAGTAGCGACTGGGAAACAACAAGGGAACGGCGTCCGGACTCAAACCGGCGAGTCCATCGGTCGCAATCGATGCCACTGGGACGATCCGGATGGAGGTGCTGACATCCGCTTTGTAGGTAAGACTGAACGTGCCCGGATTTAAAGTCCTGATCCGGGTGACGCGGCTCATCCCAGCCGCGATGGTAAAATCTTCAGATTCCACGAAAGGCTCGGTGATCAGTGACTCGCTGAGAACTTGCTGCCCGCCGGCCGCGACGCCTTTGACCGCAAAAAAGAACGTGACGGGGCTCTTGAGGGTATATTCTAGCTGGCAATTGACTCTGAAATTCATGGGCGCGGGCTCCGATTCGTTGTTCCGTCACACAACAAAGCAGGCTCCTGCCCGATGTGCGAGCCTGATGGCTGCGGATATTGATTTCCTCTCGTCCGGATCGGCCTTGAGCCTCGACTTGGGCAATCTATGCTTCCCCATGCCGAACGCGCTCGCCACGGAAACCTCCCCTTACCTGCTCCAACACGCGGAGAACCCTGTCGATTGGTTGCCGTGGGGCGAAGAGGCTTTCGCAAAGGCGAAACGCGAGGACAAGCTGGTGTTCCTTTCGATCGGATACTCCACCTGCCACTGGTGCCATGTGATGGAGCGCGAGTCCTTCGAAAACGAGGCCATCGCGGCGGTGATGAACAGGCATTTCGTGAACATCAAGGTGGATCGCGAGGAGCGCCCGGACATCGACGCGACCTACATGGCCTTCGTGCAGGCCACCAGCGGCCAAGGCGGCTGGCCGTTGAGCGTGTGGCTCACACCCGACGCGCTGCCGGTCGTGGGCGGCACCTATTTCCCGCCCGTGGACAAGTTCGGTCGGCCGGGTTTCCCGAAAATCTGCGAGCAGCTTGGAGACGCTTTCAAAAACGACCGTGAGAAAGTGCTCGGCAGCGCGGCGAGAGTCATGGAGCACCTGCGGAAAGAGGCTACCGAGCAAACCACCCTGCGCGGTCTTCCTGCGGAAACCGTGTTCGGCGATTACCTCGATACCTGCGAAAGCCTGTTCGATCCGCATCATGGCGGTTTCGGAGGCGCACCGAAGTTCCCCCGCCCCACCCTCATGCTGACACTCATGCAACTGCGCGAACGCTTCCCCGCGGAATCCGACGAGCGGAACATGGCATGGGAGATGGCGGAGAAAACGCTGCGCGTGATCGCTCTGGGCGGCATCCACGATCATCTCGGCGGCGGTTTTCACCGATACTCCGTGGACGCTTTTTGGCACGTTCCGCACTACGAGAAAATGCTCTACGACCAGGCGCAACTCGCGCTCGCCTACATCGGGGCATGGCAAATCTCCCAGGATGACCTTTTCCGGAAAACGGCCGAGTCCACCCTCGATTACGTGATCTCCGAAATGCGCGATCCCGGCGGTGCCTTCCACTCCGCCGAAGACGCGGACAGCCTGCGCGATTATGGAGACGCCCACAAACACGAGGGAGCCTTCTGGACATGGACGGCGGAGGAAATCTCCTCGCTGTTGGAGCCGATGCCCGCCGCGATTTTCTCGATGGCCTACGGAGTCGAGGCGGAAGGAAACGCCCACCCGGAAAGCGATCCGCACGGCGATCTCGAAGGGCAGAACACGCTCTATCGCGCAGTGGAAAACGATCATCTCGCGGTGGCGTTTGGACTTCCGGCAGTCGCGATCGAACACTCAATCGCAGAGTCCAGCGCCAAGCTTCTGGCTCACCGCGCCACCCGACCGAAGCCCCACCGCGACGACAAGATCATCACCGCATGGAACGGCCTGATGATCTCCGCCCTCGCCCACGCCGCGGCCGCTTTCCACTCGGAAAAATACCTCAACGCCGCAACCACCGCCGCCCGCTTCATCCGTGAAAATCTCTGGGATAGCACCCTCCACCGCAGCCATCGCGGCAAGCGCGGCGCTGCAAAAGGGTTTCCCGCCGACTACGCCTTCCTCATCGCCGGACTCATCGATCTCCACGCCGTGGATCCCTCCGGCGGCTGGCTGGATTGGGCCGTCGAACTCCAGTCCGTGATGGATCGTGAAACATGGAGCGAGGAAAAGATCGGCTACGTGATGTCCTCGGAAATGAACGGCGAGACGCTCCTTACCATCCGCGAGGATTACGACGGAGCCGAGCCATCGCCGAACCACGTCGCCGCCCTCAACCTCCTCAAGCTCGCTGCGCTGACCGATGCCGAGGCTTTCGCGAAACGCGCCGAGTCCCTGCTCCGCGCGGGTGCGGGCACGCTCGCGAAACAGGTCTTCGCCGCGCCCGTCCTGCTTGCCGCCCACGACCTTCACAACCGCAGCGTGCAGCATTTCCAACTCCCCGAAACCGGCTACGCGGAAACCCTCGCCCGCCTCACCGGCACCCACCGGACGCGCGCCGTTTTCACCCCGCATGATGGCGATAAGATCCTGCTGTGCGAAGGCATGACCTGCCGGATTTTCGCGGATTGATTTTCGAGGTTGGACGTTCCCGCGCCGCCGTTCACACTCCGCCCGTGAGCGGAAAAAACATCGTCTATTTCGACCTGGAAACACAGCGCAGCATCAGTGATGTCGGCGGCTACGCGAACAAGGCCAAGCTCTGCGTTTCCGTAGCCGTCACTTACTCCACCGCCACCAACGAATACGTCATCTACGCGGAGAAGGATATGGACGCCCTCACCGAACAGCTGCTCAAGGCGGATCTCGTCGTAGGCTGGAACCACATCGGCTTCGACTACCCCGTCCTGCAGGCCTACGTGCTGCCTAACCTTGAGGAACAGACGCTCAATCTCGACATGATGCTCGATGTGAAGGAACGCATGGGTCGTTTCCTAAAGCTCGACAACGTCGCCTCCAACTCATTGGGCACCGGGAAATCCGCCGACGGCCTCGACGCAATCCGCTGGTGGCAGGAGCACAAGAAAACTTGCGAGTTCGAACCGCTGCGGAGGATCGCCGAATATTGCGCTTACGATGTGAAGGTCACCCGCTTCGTCCACGAATACGGGATGAAACACGGCTTCATCAAATACGAGGACGCAGGCAGGATCATCGAACTGCCGGTCGAGTGGTCAGCCTCCTGATTTCACTCAGGAAAACATCCCGAGCACACCCTTGGCGGTGTAGCAGAACACCAGAATGAGCGCGACAAGGAAGATTTTGATCGATAACTCGATGGATGAACGTGTCATGGCGGCGCGGAGATAGCCTTTACCGAGCCCCCTCGCCAAGCAAATAACCCATCGCCGCCATGAAATGCCAACGACTCGTCTTCGAAACCCACGGCAAGCCCGCCGATGTATTGCGCTTGGAAACGTTCGACACGGCACCACTTGAAATCGGCGAAGTCCTTCTCGCCATCCACGCAGCCCCCATCAATCCGGCCGACCTGAATTTCATCGAAGGCAACTACGGCATCAAACCCACCCTACCCGCCCATGCCGGGATGGAGTGCGCCGCGACTGTCCTCGAAAGCCGTTCGGAAAAATTTTCGCCCGGCGATACCGTCATCCCCATCGCGAGGATCGGCGCGTGGGCCAACCATGTCGTCACCACAGGCGACAACCTGATCCGCATCCCCGCTGGCATCGATCCCTTGCAAGCCGCCATGCTGAAAGTGAACCCCGCCACCGCCTGGCTCCTGCTCCATCATTTCGAGACGCTCAGGGAAGGCGATTGGGTCGCACTCAACTCGGCGAACTCCGGCGTCGGGCAATGCGTGATCCAGCTCGCCGCCGCCATGGGCGTCCGAACCATGTGCTTTCTGAGAAATCAGCAACTCGCCCCCGAGCTCCGATCCCTGGGAGCCGGCGCGGTTTTCGAAGACTCGCCCGTAGGATACGAACAAGCCCGGGAAAAGCTCGGCACGGATCGTGCGAAACTGGCCTTCAACGCCGTCGGAGGCGAGAGCGCCCTGCGCCTGATAAAACTTCTTGGAAACAGAGGCACCCACATCACCTACGGCGCGATGGCCAGAAAACCCCTCACCATCCCCAACGGCCCGCTCATCTTCGGCGATCTCCATTTCCGGGGGCTGTGGGTCAGCAATTGGTTGAAGGAGTCGCCGCACCATGAAATCGAGGCACTCTACGCCGGACTCGCCGCCCTCCTGCTCAGCGGTGGGCTCACACAGGAGGTGGATTCCGTTTTCGCTTTGGAGGATTTCCGTGAAGCGCTTCTCCGGCTGGAAGCAGACGACCGCCGTGGCAAAATCCTGCTCCGGATGGAGTCCGATACCGGCCCGCCGGAGAGTTAATTTCAAGCTTTGCAAGATCTTCAGGATACGTTAATGAATAGCCATGAAACGCATCCGATCAAAAAACGGCTTCACGCTCCTTGAGATGACCGTGGTTCTCATGGTGCTGCTCACGCTGCTTGGCACCGGGCTTGCTGTATCGAAACAATATGGGAATTGGCAACTCGGACGCACCGCATCAGAGGATCTGCGCACGGTTTACGCAGCGCAGCGCTTGTTTCTCGCGGACAACCCGACAGTCCTTGTAAGCAGCATCACCTCGGCACAAATCATCCCATACATGCCCAACCGTGCCACCGTATTGCCCACGGTGAAATCCCTGACCGGGGCGACGCTGAGCATCCGGGTTACCGTCACCCCTCCCAACATCAACAACGGCTCCGGCGGGATCTATGACCCCTCGTCAAGCACAACCGATTCACTCTGGGACGTCGGACTATGAGATTCATCCTTCCCACCACCCTTATCTTTCTCCATGCAGCGATCGTCGCAGCCGGTGAGTTCCGCCATGTCGGCGACTATCTTCTGCGGGCACACTTTAAACTCACCGGCGATCAGATGACCACGATTCCGATGAAACCGATCGCCTTCAAGGTCACCACGGATGGGGTGACGATCCGCGTCTCTCCGGAAGGCGAAGATGAGGCGCAAACCAGCTTCAAAATCTACCGCTCGGATGGGATCGGTCGGCAACGTGCCGAAGCCGGTGCGCTCGAGGTCATCCCGGGTGTCCAGGCGTCCTCCACCACGGACGGCACCCTTCGGCACTTGCGCCTCTCCGGTGAGTCGTTCACCATAACCACATTTCCGGGTGTTTCCGACCAAACCATCGTCAGCTATGCCGTAGCTGCGATACCAATAGAGCCGGAACCCGTTGCAAAACCATGAAACCGCTTCCCATCGACGACAGGCACAGTCAGGCAACCAAGCCGATACCCGGCCTCCCGGCTCACCCCACTCCGGCTTCGTTCTCCAGCACCAACCGCCGCACCGGTTCGTGCCGAATCCAACGCGCATATCCTTGGATGCTATTCGCCAGCACCGCCGTAGCCGCAACCTTCTGCCTCGCCTACATCACCAAGCCGGTGATCCTGCCCAACCCCTCGCCCACGGGCTCTCCTGCACAGAAGGAAGTGTCCGCGAATGTCCCTATGCCATCCGTGGTTTCCGAGAAATTTCTTCCCGATCCAACGAGCCTTCCCGGCGATGCAAAACTCCCCGAACCGGGTTCTACGCTTGAAAACCCGCCTGCCGCTTCCCTCACCACGGAGTTCGAAGAAACCAACATCCGTGTCCAGCATATCCTCGATGCGGAAAGCCCTTCGGGGGACGTCAGCCGCATCATCGTGGATGTCCCCGTTCTTTATCGTAGCCGCAATCTCCTATGGTCGCAGGAGGATGCCGCCAATGCCCAGGCTATTCTCGCGAGACTCTCCGAACACCAGGAAAAAACCCGCGCACTACGCGACGAAGGCAAGGCGCTGCTCAATGATTGGAACACCCTGATGGGCGCATCCATCCCGTCCAACGCCCTGCGTGCCGACAGCCCTTCCCTTCCCTCGAACCAGCACGACCCTCTCGCCCCCACCGGCCCCTCGGCGGAAGAGACCATCGATACGATCAAACTCAGCGAACCGGAGAAATAACCATGAAATCCTCTTATCCATTGCTGTTCGTAATCGCCTTAGTCACTACGGCCATCGCCCAAAATCCTCCCCAACCAAAGGAAAAAGGGATCATCACAGATGCCGTCCTGAAAGCCATCGAAGAGTTCAACCGTCGGAGAAATGCGGGCAAGACCGAGGAGAATGAGGTTGTTGTTGTTCTCGACCCACCCGCGCCGATCGATGCGCCAGCGGAGAAAGAGGTAACCGAAGAACCGGAAGCGACCGCCGAAATCGAAAATTCGGATGTTGAAACAGAGGATTCCAAACCCTCGCTGATCACCAAAGAACCAACCGAGACGACAGAACCTGAAGCCCAACCTGAGGAACTTGAATCACCTGCTCCGGAGATCGTTGCGGATACGACAGCCGAGACACCGGCTCCGGAAATCCCCTCCGAGCCCGAGCTTGAAATTCGGGTGGAATCGATCCGAAAAGGCACCGGCCTGATTGATCCGTCCCAAGTGAAACTAAAGGCCAGCTTTCCGGCGAAACCTCTCTCCAGCACCCCCGAAGGATGGGTTCTCGAAAAGTCCGAGCAAGCCCCGGCCTTTCGCAAGGAGGTGGAGCTACAACCCGGCACTTCGATTACCCTCAGCATCAAACCGCATATTCTCACCCCCAGCTCAGATGGCATCGACAACTTCTCCGTGGTCGAGCCGGGCTTCGAAGCGTCCCAAGGTTACCTTCAGAAAAACACGGTCAGCGCGATCCTTAGCACTTCCGTCGCTCAGCTAGATAATGATTCGCTGCAACTCGGCAACGCGATCTCGGAACTCCACCGCCTCCTCGCTTCCCTGCCGAAACCGGAGGAACCCGAAAAACCATGAGTAAAAACCCACCATTGATCTGCGGAGTAATGCTTGTGGCCATGGTGTCCGCAGGCATGAGCCACTTTTGGTCGGTGAAGGAATTCGTATCACATTATCCCAGCGCTCCCGCCGCAAGGATACTTCCCGCCCCCGGCGGGGATCCAGAGATTCTTCCGGAAATCCAAACCACACCCCTGGCGAATCATTCCGATCCAAAGAAAAATGGTCCGAGCGAGGAATTTTTCAAGGAGTTGCTCGCCGAAGTCCGCGTCCTGCGCAGCGAGAACAAAAACCTCAAGAATCTCGAAGACCAAATGGCCGAGACAAACCGCGATCTCATGAAAATGGGATTCCGGCTCGACGGCTATTCGGAATCTTTCCGTCCCCTGCCGACCTCCGAGGAGCGCGACGACAGATCCTCCCTTGAAGGGTTTGATGACCTCCCGGGCGTTCTCCCACCGCGTGCATTGCCGGTATCTCCGCTGGAGGAATAGCCCTGCCGGTTTACCCTCAAACCGGATTGAATCCTTTACCGGGACGATCCGTCCCATTCGCGCCATGAGAACCTTTATCCCATTTCTCCTCTCCATCGGCTGCGCGCTTTCCGCACCTGCGTGGAAGGCGGAACTCTCGCCAGTGAAGCCCGGTCACCATCCCGCCCTCACATCCTCGACCCTCGATTTTACGCTCAGCTGGAAGGGCATGCTCAAGGCCGGGACTCTGCGCATGGAGTTCGCCCCCAAGGGAGTGAAAAAGCCCGGTGTATTCGTCACCAAATGCTCCGCCTCCAGCCTCGGCGCTGCCGCCTCTCTTTTCCCCTACTCACATAGCTATTGGTCGGAGATCGATCCCACCACCCTCAGCTCGCGCTACTTTCATGCCACCGAAGACGATGGTAAGGAAAACGTCGTAACCACGAACCGCTACTCCGCCGGTAGCGTTGGCGTCCGCGAAGTCACTACGTTGTCGAAGACCGGCGCGGTGAACACCGATGCCTTCTCATTCACCCTCGGCCCTGCGCGGGATCTCTTCTCAGCGATCCTTTACGTCCGCAGTCAGAAACTCGATCCCGGCGAGGAACACACTCTCCTGCTGATGCCTTTCAGAACCCCATATCTCCTCAAGGTGAGGGTCGAGGCGAAGGAAAAACACCTCGGTCGCGACACACTGCGCATCAGCTTCGGCCTAAGGAAAATTGACCGCATCAGCCACGAACTGGTCCCTTATAAGAAGCTCAAGAAACCAGTCACCCTCTGGCTCAGCGACGACGCCGACCGCATCCCTATCGAGCTCCGCGCCTCCGCCTACATCGGCGATGTCCGGGCCGTGCTCACCCATTTCTCCAAAGCCCCATGAAGCCGCGCCGACTGGAAAGCGCCGAAGCAATGATGGCCATGGGTGCGGAGTTCGCCGCCAAGGCGGGTTCGGGCGATGTCTTCGCCCTCGTGGGGAACCTAGGCGCAGGGAAAACGCATTGGACGAAAGGTTTCGTCGCCGCCATTGATCCCGCCGCCGTCGTCACCAGCCCCACATTCGCCATCGTCAACGAATACCGAGGTGGGGAACGACCCGTGTTCCACTTCGATTTTCACCGCCTGAAATCCGCCGATGAACTCATCGCTCTCGGCTGGGACGAATACCTGGATGAAGGCGGAATCGTGATCTGCGAGTGGGCGGATCTATTTCCCTCAATCATGCCGGATCAAACGGAATGGCTGGAAATATGCCATCAGGTCGATGGATCGCGGAGCCTGCAGCACATCGAAAAGCCGTCCTGAACTTTCGGCGGTATCAATTCGCCGGTCCAAACGGATTCGTTGCCGTCGAAACTACAGCTTGGCTCGTGTTCTGCACGGTTCTCAAGGTGGCAGGCGGCACGGATCTGATCATGTTCTGGGCGGATCTCACGGCACTCATCGGGATTCCGCAGGCTCCAAGCGACCCGCACATCACAACCAATGTGCCCAACATCTTCAGGTTTTTCATCTGCGCCAGTTTCAAGATCCAAGCCTTACCGTCAAGGAAACGTTTCGACCTTCAGGTGGAAATGCTCGCAGATTCGCGTGCATTCCCCGACTTTCGCGTTTAATTCCTAACTCCAACCGTGCCTCGTTTCCTCATCCTGCTCGCCGCCCTGCCCATCGTCGCCGCTTTCGTTGCGCGCTGGTGGCTGGGCATGCGCGTCCTGTCATCGGCGGGCCGCCGCCAATGCTCCTGCGATCTTGCGCTTTGGGAAAAGTCCTTTGGAACCGAAAATCCGCCCCCCTCAAAAAGCGGCGACGCCCGCATCTTCGCGGAAACGCTGCGGAAAGCTGCCCTCGCCGATTGGAGAATCCGCGATCCCAAGGCCGCCGCCTCGCGCGAAGGCGTCCGGCGTTTCGGCATGGCCGTCCCTCCCCTTTCGCTGATGATTGTCATCCTCGGCATCATCGTCGGCAGGGTTCCCGCGTTCTGGGCGATCCCCGTGTTCCTGCTCGCGATCGCCGTATCGGTGATCTTCTCCTACCTCAGCGTCGCACCCGAGCTCAACGCCATGCTCACCGCCTCCCGCCGCCTCCGCAACAGTGGAATCTTCCACCGCCGCGACGACGAGGACGCCGTCATCGCCGCCACCAACGCCCTCGTCTGGAAAGAAGCCGCACCACCCGTCTTCAACCTGATACAGAAATGATCCCTCTTCCTCTGCATTGAGGTTTAAAGTTTAAAATTTAAAGTTTCCCATGAACCCCCTCGCCTTCCTCATCGTCGTCTCGCTCTTTCTCCTCTGGAATCTTGAGTTCATCGCCACGCTGCTGGACCTCAAGACCTTTCCCTCCACCCCTCCGCCCGAGCTGGACGGCCTCATGGATCAGGAAAAACTCGACCGCGCCCGCTCTTACCTGACGGAGAACTCCCGTTTCGACATCATCCGTTCCATCGTCTCGCTGGCCATCCTTCTCGCCTTCTGGTTCCTCGGCGGCTTCTCCTTCCTCGACGGCATCGCCCGCTCTCTTTCCGGAAATGAAATCCTCGCCGGCCTCATCTTTCTCGGCGCGCTCTTCCTCGCCCAGAATATCATCTCACTGCCTTTCGACTGGTACGAGACCTTCGTGATCGAGGAGAAATTCGGTTTCAACAAATCCACCCTCTCCACCTTCGTCACCGACCGCATCAAGGGGCTCGTGCTCTCCGCCGTCCTCGGCCTGCCCCTCGCGGCGGGCATCCTCTGGATCTTCCACGAAGTCCCGCACGCATGGCTGTGGGCATGGGCTTTCGTCACCGCCTTCCAGCTCATCCTCACCTACCTCGCCCCCTCGCTCATCCTCCCGCTCTTCAACAAGTTCACCCCCATGCCGGACGGCGAACTCAAGGACGAGATCCACGCCCTCGGCGTGAAATGCGGATTCCCGCTGGAAGGCGTTTTCGTCATCGATGGCTCCAAACGCTCCACCAAGGCGAACGCCTACTTCACCGGCTTCGGGAAACACAAGAAGATCGCCCTCTTCGACACCCTCACGGAGAAATCCACCAAGCCCGAACTGCTCGCCATCCTCGCCCATGAGATCGGGCACTTCCGCCTCGGACACATCCGCCAGCGCCTCGCCGTCGGCATCCTCCAGATGGCGCTCATCTTTTTTCTCATCGGCCTCGCCACCGACCCTACCGGCACGTTCGCACGCCAGTTGCACAACGCCTTCGGTGTCGCAGAAATCTCCCCCCACGCCGGCCTAGTGTTTTTCTCGATCCTGCTGGATTCCGCCTCCAAACTCCTTTCCATCGTCGCCAACGCATGGTCGCGGAAACATGAGTTCGAAGCCGACGCCTACGCCGCCGAGCACACCGGCGCCCCCGAAGCCCTGGCCACAGCCCTCAAGAAACTCTCCTCCGACCACCTCTCCCACCCTGCTCCGCACAAGCTCCGCGTTGTCCTCGACTACTCCCACCCGCCCCTCCTCCAGCGCCTGCGGGCGCTGGAACAAGGGAAATAGGAAGAAGGGAAATAGCAGGGTGACACCGGACGCCACCAGGATCGGGACACCAAGAAAAACGGATGAGAAGACGATGAACGGCGCTAAGATCGCGGCAATCCTCAGCTTGGGTGTCTCTACATCAGAGCCGGCATTGATCCGGTAACGCAGATCGTCCGTCAGCTCCTCATCGAGAGCATATTCCGGATCCGGGTAGCGGGCGGGCGCGTAAGACATCGGGTTTCACGAAGAACGAAATGAAGCTTTCGGTCAAGCACATGGAATCCAGCCCAAGTAACTCTCCCCTTCTTCTCTGATCACTGATCACTGATCACTTCTTACGATTCTCCTTTCCAAACCCTGCGGAGGCAATCTAGACCCGCCTACATGTTTTCCCAAGAACCCATTGAATGGCCGGATGAAGTTGAAGATCTCGTTGACCGTCTTGAAAGCGAATCGACCGAGCGTGCCCTCACCCGCGAGGAACGCGCCCTGATGGATATTTATGAAACTGTTCCGCTGCTGGAAAGCGAGGACTGCCTACACGAGTTTTGGCAGAGCGCGATCGATCACCAGCGAATCATCAACTCTTTCGACCTCATCGGCGCGGCCTCCTTGGTCGATCCTCTCAACGCCAGCCGCTGGTGCGGAACCCGCAGCCAGGATCGCAGCGACTACAGCGAAACCGAAATCGACTACCTCGCCACGATCGAAGAAGAACTCCCCACCGGCATGGACGAACTCATCGACCTCGTGCTCGATTTCATGGAGGAAGAGTTGAGCTAAGGCTGCCCTGCAAGCTTTAGCCTTTCCATTACGGCACCATCCGGTTCTTCCTTGAAGTTTGGATTTTGAAATTTGAGAGTTCCGCCATGAACTATCGACGCTGCGGCGACTCCGGCCTGTTACTTCCCGAAATCTCGCTCGGCTTCTGGCACAACTTCGGCCATGGGGACGACTTCCAGGAGGGGCGCCGGATCATGCGCCGCGCCTTCGACCGTGGGGTGACCCATTTCGACCTCGCGAACAACTACGGCCCGCCTCCCGGATCGGCGGAGGAGAATGTGGGGCGCATCCTTGCTGAGGATTTTGCCTGCCACCGGGACGAACTGATCATCACCACCAAGGCGGGGCACGAGATGTGGGGCGGCCCCTACGGCGAGTGGGGATCGCGCAAGCACATGCTGGCCTCGCTCGACCAATCGCTGCGGCGGCTGCGGCTTTCCTACGTGGATGTTTTCTACTCCCACCGGCCGGATCCCGAGACGCGTTTGGAGGAAACGATGTCCGCCCTCGCCACCGCTGTGAACTCCGGCAGGGCGCTCTACGCCGGGCTTTCCAAATACCCGCTGAAGAGACTCAAGAAAGCGGTGAAGCTGCTCAAGGAAATGGGCATCCGATGCCTCGTCTATCAGCCGCCGTATTCCATCCTCAACCGCTGGCCTGAGAAAGAGGGCATCCTCGATTACCTGCTGGAGGAAAAAATCGGATGCGTGGTGTTCTCGCCGCTCGCGCAGGGTATGCTGACACCGAAATACCTGGAGGGCATCCCCGCCGATTCACGCGCCGCGCGGCCGGAGGGTTTCCTGACCGAGGATCAGGTGACCGCCCAGCAGGAAAAGATCCGAGCCCTCGGCGATCTCGCCGCCGCGCAGGGCATGTCCCTGCCCCACATGGCGATCAACTGGACACTGCGCCACAAGGCCGTGACCTCCGCGATCATCGGTGCGCGCACCGTCGCCCAGCTCGACGATTGCCTCAACTCCCTGGATGCGCCCTTACTGAATGAGTCCGTTCTCGCGGCGATCGACTCGTTCGCCCCCGCCGGAAAGTCGAAGCGCGCCGAAGGCTGACGCGAAAAAGGCGGGCACCCCTTCAGGGATGTCCGCCCGCTTCAGTGTATGCTTTTCGGCTCAGTTGCCTGCCTCCTTGGTTTTCTTTTTCTTCTCAGGCTTCGGCTGGGCGGCCTTGTCCTTCTTCATTTCGGCCTTCTCCTCCTTGTTGAGCTTGCCGTCCTTGTCCTTGTCATACTTCTCCAAGAGCTCCGGGGAGATCTCTTTTTTGGCTTTCTTCACCTTGGCTTCTTCCGCGTGGGCAACACCCATGAGGGCTAGGAATCCGGCGATTACGATCAACGATTTGGTTTTCATGTTTTTGCTTTGTCCGGGCGATATCGCGCGGCTGGTTGCACAAACCCCGGGAAAAACAGGGAGTTGCGCGGGATTTGAGGGATTTTTTCCGTCTTCCGAAACGAAAAAGGCCACCCGTCGCCGGGTGGCCTCGTGAATCATAGGTGCGTCGGATTATTCGCCGGCGCCGGGAGCTTCTTCCTCAGCGCCGCCGCCGTCCTTTTTGGGGCGGTCTCCGTCTCCTCTTGGGCCTCTTGGTCCGCCCTCAGCGCCACCTCTTGGTCCGCCTTCAGGGCCGCCGGGACGGTGCATCATCGCCTTACGCATCTCGGCTTTTTCCTCTTCGTTGAGATCGCCGCTCTTGTCCTTATCAAACCTCTCGAGCATTTTCTTTTTCATACCCTCGCGCATGGCGGCTTTCTCGTCGTCGTTGAGCTTGCCGTCTCCGTCTGCGTCGAATTTCTCCATCATCTCTTTCTTGAATTTGGCTTCCATCTCGCCGCGGGCGGCTCTGGCGGCCTTTTGTTCCTCTTCGTTGAGCTTGCCGTCGCCGTCCTTGTCGAATTTCTCGAGGACTTCGGGTGGCAGCTTGTGGGGTTTGTGTGGGCCTTTGCCTTCTTCGGCATGGGCGGCTCCGGAAAGGCCGATGGCGGCCGCGATCACGATCAGTGTGGTGTTTTTCATGGTGTTGTTCTTTGGTTTGAGTTGTTGAGCTTCTTCCGCTCCTACGCCATCCTACAACCCTGTGCCGGAAACTAAGTTGCGGACTTCGTGGAGATTTCTCGCGATGCGGCGAGATTGAGTTGCCACGCGGCGCGGCGAAGGCTTGCATCACAGCGATCCGTGCAGCCCGAGAATCCAAAATCCGCCGGCCCGAGCAAGGCCATCGTCTTCGTCCGCAGGGCGGGTAGCACCCTGCTGCTGTGGGTGGTCGTCGCCGCCATTTTCGTGAGCATGATTCCCGCCGCCTACCTCGGTCTGATCGGGGTGCTGGCGGTGATTTCGACCATCGAGTATTTCCGCATGCTCCGTGCGGCCGGTGTGCAATGTTTTCCGCGCTTCGGCCTGGTGCTCGCCGTGGCGTATTGCGGGATCGCGTATTTCCATTTTATAAAAGGAGGCAAAGACATCCCGCCCGCACTCGATGCGGTGTTTATTTTTATCGCGATCACCGGGGCATTCACATTGCAACTCCGGTATTCGATCAAGGGCATCGAGGCGCTGCTCGCCGTGGCAGCGAACCTGCTGGGTTTCCTCTACATCGCCTACTTGTTCAATTTCGCGGCGCGTATTTCCTTCGGACTTCACGGAGAGGGAGCGGTGCCCGGCGCGTTCGTGCTGCTGTGGTTGCTGGCGGTCACGAAATTCACGGACATGGGTGCCTACATCACCGGATCGCTGATCGGGAAACACAAGATGATCCCGCACATCTCGCCCGGCAAGACCTGGGAAGGATTCGCCGGGGCGCTGTTCTTTGCGCAACTCGCGGCATGCGGGCTTTATGCGCTGATGCCGGAGAAACTCGCTGCGCTGAACTCATGGCCGCATGTGATCGCACTAGGGTTTCTGCTGGCCATCCTTGCGGTCGTCGGAGATCTCGCGGAAAGCGTGGTGAAGCGATCCCTCCACGCGAAAGACTCCGGCAACATGCTGCCTGGCATCGGCGGCGGACTCGACCTCATCGATAGCATCTGCTTCACCGCACCCGCACTGTATTTCTACCTCGTCTGGATCATCCCCCAACTCGCATGAAACGCCGTGTCGTTCTCCTCGGCTCCACCGGCTCTATCGGACTCTCCACCCTGCGCGTCGCCGCGAACCTGCCGGAGGAAATCGAGATCGTGGGACTCGCCGCCGGATCGAGCGTTTCCCAACTCGCCGAGCAGGCGCGTGAAACAGGAGTCCGCCATGTCGCGATTTACGACGAAACGAAAGCCGCCGAACTCCGCTCCCTGCTGCCCGCCGGAGTCGATGTTCATGTTGGCCCCGAGGGCTTGATCCGCCTCGCGGAGTTGGAGGAAGCAGATGTCGTGTTGATCGCCATCGTCGGCACGGCGGGACTCCATCCCGCGCTCGCCGCGATCGGAGCGGGCAAGGACATCGCGGTGGCCTCGAAGGAAATCCTGGTGATGGCCGGCGAGATCATCACCGCCCGCGCGGCGGAAAAGGGTGTCCGCATCCTTCCCGTGGATAGCGAGCACAACGCGATTTTCCAATGCCTCGAAGGCCACCGCGGCCCGGACACCGAGATTTCCCGCCTCATCCTCACCGCATCCGGCGGACCCTTCCGCGAAACGCCAGCCGCCGACCTTTGGGACGTCACCCCGGAGATGTCCCTCAAGCACCCGACCTGGAACATGGGACCGAAAATCTCCATCGACTCTGCCACCCTTTTCAACAAGGGGCTGGAAATGATCGAGGCGCGCTGGCTGTTCGGCATCGGCATGAATCGAATCGAGGCCGTCATCCATCCGCAGAGCATCATCCACTCGATGGTCGAGTTCACGGACGGCTCCGTGCTCGCGCAGCTTTCGCGGACGGACATGGGTTTCCCCATCCAATACGCCCTCACCTACCCCGCCCGGATGAAAGGCGCACTACAGCCGCTCGATTTCGCAACGCTCTCCAAGCTGGAGTTCTCCCCTCCCCGCCTCGATGATTTTCCCGCCCTCCATCTCGCCCGAGAGGCGGGTCTAACAGGCGGCACCATGCCCGCCGTTTACAACGCCGCGAACGAGGTCGCCGTCGAAGCTTTCCGCTCCGGGAAAATCAAGTTCCCTGAGATCTGGGAATGTGTCGCTCATTCCATTGAGCGACACGAAGCGATTCAAAGCCCGGACTTGAAACAGATACTTAATGCAGACTCCAGTGCCCGCAGGATTGCCACCGAATGGTGCGAAGGTAAGGCATAATATTTTTATTCCACAAGTCCGGCTTTGCGTCCCTCCGTGACCTCTGCGTCTCTGCGGTGAAAATCTTCATCTCTTCCCCCACCACGCCGCAGCCCCCCAAAGCACGGCGGGAACGCCGAGGCTGAAACCCAATCCCCATCCGGGATAATCGGTTCCCAAAGCCCCGATCCATGCGAAAAGGAAGCCCATCGGCACCGACCCGCAAGCGAGCGCGATGACGAATTTCCCGAAGGGCATGCGCAGCAAACCCGCCATCCAGGCCAGCACCTCCGGCAGGATGGGCAGCGCCCGGCTCATCGCCACCACCCAGGCACCGCCGCGATCAAATAGTGAACGGCCTTTTTCAAAATCCTTCTCACCTAGCCACCTCTTCGCGGTGTCTTCGTTGAAAAACCTCCCCACCCCATAACCGGTCATCCCCGCCAGCATCGAACCCGACGCCGCGATGATACCGCCCAACCAAACCCCATACACCGCACCCAGCGCCGACATCACGATCGTCCCCGGGATCGGCAGCAACAGATCCGCCATCAGCAACGCAATCCCCACCAACCAAGCCCACCCCCGCGCCTCACGGAACCGTCCCGCCAACGCCTCCACATCCCAAGCCTCCTCCAGCCCCTGCCCAAACGCCCACCACCCGAGCAGGAAAATCACACACAGCGCAAGGGTTAGCAGGATCAGTCTCATTCCGAAATACCATCCGAAGTCTTCCTTAGGATTTAAAGTTTAGAATTTAAGGTTTCACGTCACGATCTCCAATGGCGCATCCGGCAACGCCTTCATGAACGCGCTGCCGTAGCGTTTCGTGAGGATGCGGTTGTCTAAAATGCAGACCAGCCCGCTGTCGCGTTTTGTGCGAATCAGGCGACCCACGCCTTGGCGGAGTTTCAGGATCGCCTCCGGCACGGAGTAATCCATGAAAGGGTTTCCGCCCGCGGCCTCGATGGCCTCCAGGCGCGAGGCGGTGAGCGGATGATCCGGCACCGCGAAGGGCAGCCGCGTGACCACCACGTTCGAAAGCGCCTCGCCCGGCACATCCACGCCCGTCCAGAAGCTGTCCGTCCCGAAAAGCACGCTGTCGAGATCCTCGCGGAAATCCTCCAGCATCTTGTGCCGCGGCATACCCTCGCCCTGCATGATCAGCCGCCAACGCTTGCCCTTGAAATACTTTTCGCAGCGCTGCGCCGCGTCGCGCATCGTCCGGTAGCTGGTGAAAAGCACGAAAGCACGCCCATCGCTTTCCGTCACCGCATCCATGATCCCTTTCGCCAACAGCTCGTCGTATTTCGGCGCATTCGGCTCCGGCACCGATTTGTAGATGCGGATCTTCATCTGCGATTTGTAATCGAAGGGGCTGCCCACGCTCAGCGCCCGCGCCGATTCCGCGCCCACACGCTTGCGGAAATATCCGAGCTCAGGATCGCCCACGCCCAGCGTCGCGCTGGTCATCACCATCGCTTTTTTTCCGGCAAACAGCAGCGGTCGCAAGCGGTCGGCCACGTTGATCGGTGCGCCGTGACAACTGTAATTCGTCTCCTCGCGCCCGCTCCGTTCCACCCAATACACACAGCCCTCGTCCTTCTGATCGAGGAACTCGCCCACCGCCCCATGCGTCTCGCGCAGCTTGCGGGCGGCGTCCATTAGCTCGTTTTTCGACGACTCGTTCTCGGTGGCATCGGCCAGTTCGGAAAGCTCATCGCTGAGTTCCAGAAGCGGCGTGGCGAGGCAGTTCCCCACCAGTTCCGGCCGACGCACACGGAATTCCTTCGACCACTCGCCGAACTTCGCGGCGTTACCGACATCGCCGAAAAATTTCTCCACCGCCACCAAGCCGCGCTCCACCGCCAGCATGGGGGATGCCTTGCGGTAAGCTTTCAGAAGGCCCTTGCGCGTCCTCGGATTGTAAAGCCGCTGGAGGTCAAAGCGCAGCCCCGCCTGGGTGATGCGAAGCCCGAGCTGCACCGCCGCCACCTGCTCCACCGTGTGCGCCTCGTCCATCACCGCGAAGTCGTTCGGGAAAAGGAAGCCCGCCATCTTTTCAGTCTCCGGCCCCTGCTCCATCTCGCCGGTGTTCAGCAGCGCAAAGAATAACGTATGGTTCACCACCACCAGCTTCGCGTCCGCCGCCGCCTTGCGGGCTTCCTGGAAAAAACAGTTCCCCTTCGGCCCGCAATACCGCTGCGTGCAGGAATGCGCCTCGCTACAAACCTGCAGCCAGACCTTGTTCGTCGGCTGAAAAGGCATCCCGCTCAACGTGCCGTCCCGCGTGCTTTCCGCCCATATCCGGATGCGACCCAGCTCCTCGCTCTCGCTGGTCGTGAACAGATCCGCCGCCTGCTCCCACGCCCGCCTCAGCCGCGCAGGACAAAGGTAATTCTGCCGTCCCTTCAAAAGCACCGCTGGCAATTCCTCACCAAGGATCTTCCGCACGATGGGGATGTCCTTCCTGACAAGCTGCTCCTGCAAGTTGATCGTATGCGTGGAAATCACGCCCTTCCGCCCCGTCTCCAGCGCGAACTTCGCGGCCGGCACCAGATACGCCAGCGACTTCCCCACCCCCGTCCCCGCCTCCGCCACCAGCGGCCTGCCCGAGGTGAAACTCTCCGCCACCGCCACCGCCAGCAGCTCCTGCTCCCGCCGGTATTCGAAATCCTTCGAAGCCGAAAGCGGCCCCTTCGCGGAAAAGATCTCGCGAACCCTTTCCGCCAAAGCCACACCCCCGCCATTTTCAGAAACCGAAATCATCCGCGCGAAGCATCACCAATCCACAAGCGCGGTGCAAGGACGGCATAGGGAGATTCAAATCATATACGGAAAACGGATCCCGCTTGCCTCCGCGTTTGCCAGCGGATTCAATCCTTCATTAATGCCACTGGCAGGCTCAGGAATAAGTCCGCAATTCCAAACATTCGGTAGTCCGACCGAACTTGGACTGGGTTCCGCAACCATTGGCTCCCAGACTCTGGACATCATTGCTCCGAATACGGACACAGGGAACCCAAGCAGCACAGCCGAGGTGCGTGCGGGCATTCACTTCGGATCAGGCACCTTGGTGAAGGCGTTCAGCATTTACGCTATCTCCAACTCAAGTAATGTTCACCGCATGTCTTTGAATCAAAGCAGCTTCAGCGTTGCCATTCCAGAACCTTCGACAACTGCTCTCTGTCTTTTGGCTACTTTTGGTTTGATGGTTCGCCGCCGCCGCTGATCGATTCCAAGAAAGCGTCCGCAGCGCGAAAATCCCGACTCCCGGCTCATAGCGGGAATGTGCGACACAACAGGCGTTTCATTACTCGATCAACCGCTCAAACCCCAAGCGTTCCCAGTTAGGGCGGTTGGCGAATTTTCAGCCCCCTCCCTTTTTCCCGAATCCCACGCTTGCCCGCCGCCGCCGTCGCGCCTACATCCCCGCGCATGGCGACGATCAATTCAAACTTCCTAAAACTGAAGGCGGGCTACCTTTTCCCGGAAATCGCAAGGCGCGTGAAGGCCTACACGGAAGCGAACCCCGACAAGGCGGGCCGCATCATCCGCTGCGGGATCGGCGATGTGACCGAACCGCTGCCCTCGGCCGTGCGGGATGCGATGCACTCCGCCGTCGATGAGCAGGGCGACCGTGCAACCTTCAAGGGCTACGGCCCGGAGCAGGGCTACGAGTTCCTGCGGCAGGCCATCGTGGACAACCAATACGCCGGACTCGGCATCTCGGCGGACGAGGTTTTCATCTCCGACGGATCGAAGTGCGACACCGGCAACATCCTCGACATCTTTGGCAAGGGCAACGTGATCGCGATCACCGATCCGGTTTATCCCGTCTATGTCGATACCAACGTGATGGCCGGCAACACCGGCGACGCCGACGCGAACGGTGCCTACGCAGGGCTGCTCTACCTGCCCTGCAACGCCGCGAACGGCTTCGTCGCCGCAGTGCCGCAGGAAAAGGCCGACCTGATCTATCTCTGCTTTCCCAACAACCCGACGGGAGCCGTCGCCACCCGCGAACAGCTTGAGGCATGGGTGGCCTACGCGAAGAAGAACGACGCGATCATCCTCTTCGATGCCGCCTACGAGGCCTTCATCCAGGACGATTCCATCCCGCGCTCCATCTTCGAGATCGAGGGTGCCAGAGATTGCGCGATGGAGTTCCGCTCCTTTTCGAAAAACGGCGGCTTCACCGGCATTCGCTGCGCCTACGTAGTCATTCCAAAAACTCTCACTGGCGCGTCCGATACCGGCGAGCGCATCCCGCTGCACCAGCTCTGGAGCCGCCGCCACAGCACCAAGTTCAACGGCGCATCCTACCCCGTGCAGAAAGGTGCCGAAGCCGTGTTTTCCGCTGCGGGCAAAAAGCAGGTCGCGGAGCTGATCGAGCACTACATGGGCAACGCGAAACTTCTGCGCGAAGCCTGCCTTTCGCTCGGACTCCAGGTCTTCGGCGGCGTGAACGCGCCCTACGTCTGGGTCGGCTGCCCGGATGGACTGACGTCATGGGAAATGTTCGACAAAATGCTCGGCGAGGCGCAAGTGGTCATCACACCCGGCTCCGGTTTCGGCTGCGCTGGAGAAGGCTATTTCCGCATCTCCGCGTTCAACTCCCGCGCCAACGTCGTGGAGGTTTGCGAACGCCTGAAAGCGCTCATCGCATGATCCCGGAGGAAATTCTAAACCGCAAAGGAGCGAGGAACACCGCCTCCGTTCCCCGCGCCGTTCTGGATCTCCTCAACATCTTTCCTCTCTCCGGTCTTGCGGCGGGGAGGGCAGCGTGTCAGAAACGAGTATGAATATAACCAAGGCGGCGGCGCTTGCCGCCATGTCTTTCTTGTTTTGCCAGTGTGCCATCGATTCTTCATCGGCTGGTGGTGGCGGCGGCCCGGCGAATATGGGTGGCCCGACCGTGGAAGAGCGGAACGCCGCCATCGCCAGTGAACCGACCGGTGATTTCTATTACGGGAGACGCTATTACATTCAGAAAACACGTTTCTGGGGTTACCTTCGCAGCCCCCGCCAGTCAGCCGACAAAGCGAAACTCGTCATTTTCCGTGAAGATAGGAAACTGAACCCTGATCGCCTCCCTGAAAACGGCCCGCCCGGACAGAATTACGGTTTCGATCAAAACTACGAATACCGGATCCGTGGCAACTACACGGGCGAGACCGCTTACGACCCGAACAGCAACCAGTTCCTGCCCGTATTCCTGTTGAGCGGATACGATGTGGTCAATCGCGACCCCGGCTGGCTCTTCAGTCCTTCCGACCACTTCAACCCTTTCAGCATGACGTTGCGGCCACGATAATCCTTTTTATTCATGATTATCAAAAGACACACGGCTGGCGGGGAGAAAATCAAGCAGAGGAAATTTGGTGATGCGCCAGCGATTGGCGAGGTGCCGCGGGCTTCAGGCGAAAAACCGCCAAACCGCACGAGAAGGTCTAGCCGCACCTCACAAAAGAAGAGATTACCAAGGCGATTTTTCGCATGGTCTGCGCTCGCCTGTTTTATCGGCATCTGCATATTGATCGTCGCCTTGGTAAGGTATTCTCGCAATGACGACGAGCAAAGCGCCCCCCCCGAAAACCTCTCCGAAACGCCGGGCGACTTCGATCTGCTTTTAAAAGAAAAAGAGAACACCTATCTGCCGGATTTAAAATCGGATCAGGCGATCAAAATCGTCACCCTGGCTCTCGCAAACCGTGATCCCGGCCTGATCCAGGATTTTTTCATCCTTGGAAAAGGTGAAAGTCCGGAACAGGCGATGAAAGAGCTGATCCGCATACGTGAAGCTGAGGGTGAAGTATCCAGCACCGAGTGGCTCGGACTAAACTTCCCTAACGGGAGCACCGTCCTGCAAGTTATGGTTTACACGTCGATCGAAGGAAATGAAAAAGCCCGGGTCGCCCAGTTTGCGGCGGGTTCCGATGGGAAGTGGCGCATCGACCTCGATGCTTACCTCAGAAAATGCATCCCTCCGATTGCGGAGGTTGTGTCGAGCAAATCCGGAACATCGCTGGTCAGGGTCTTCGTGGCCGAAGACAGCTTCTACCATGGAATGTATTACAACGAAACGGAATGGAAGGTTTTTGCCTTGGCCTCACCGGATATCACAGATCTGCTCTATGGCTACGTGAAACGCGGATCCAGCCAAGACAAGGCTCTCAGACGCATCATCGATACCGATGAAACTGTCCACCGTGCCGCTTTGAATCTCATGAAACGCCCGGATAGCGGCCCTCGCCAATTCGAGATCTCACGGGTAGTCGCTGAGAATTGGATCATCGGGAAAAAGCATTTCGATGCTTCGTTTTAACCCCGATTCCGACGGCGACTAAGCGACCTCGGTCTCGGCAGCGCCGGTTTCGGGCTCATCCGAATTCTCCGGCAGCTTGCGGAAATGCACTTGCCCGACCCTACGCCCGTCGGTGCTGGTTACCTTCGCCTCGTAGCCTAGGATCTTGAGCGTTTCGCCGGTCTCGGGAAACCTCTCCAGCTGCTGAGTGATATACCCGCCCACGGTGGTCACCTCACCGCTTTCAAGGTAAAGATCCTCCACGTATCCCTCAAGGTCGTTGAGCGTCATCGAACCTTCGACGACAAACTCGTCGTCGTTCACCCGAATGAACGGGGAATGCTCGTTATCGAACTCGTCTTGGATGTCGCCGACCAACTCTTCCATGACGTTATCGAGGAATACGACCCCGACAGGTGTGCCGAACTCATCGACCGCCATCGCGAGATGGGCGTGTTCCTTGAGGAAAAACTTCAGCAAGGAATCGAGCGGCATGGTGTCGGGCACCATTTTGAGATCGCGCTTGATCCGCATGAGATCGGGATCCGGATCGTTGAGCAGCTTGAAAAGATCCTTGATATGGATCAGGCCGATCGCCTGGTCAAGGTGCCCTTTGACCAGGGGAAAACGGGTGTGCTTGCTGCGGATCGCGACATCGAGCGTCTTTTCAAAGGGTTCGTCGGCATCGAGCACCACCACCTCGGTGCGCGGCGTCATCACATCACGCACCCAGAGCTCGTTGAGTTCCAGCGCGTTGATCAGGATCTCGCGTTCGGTTTCGGTCACTTCCTGGAATCTCCCGGAATGTGTCACCAGGATCGCAAGTTCCTCCGCTGAGTGGACATGCTCGCCCTCGCTGATCGGATCGATGCGGAACAGCGTCTTGAGCATCCAGTTCGCCGTGCCTTGGAAGAAACGGATGACGAGGTAGAATGTCTTGAAAAAGATATGCAGCGGCCCGACCAGCAACATGGTTGTGCCCAGCGCCCGGCGTATCGCGATCGACTTGGGCATGAGTTCACCGACGACGACGTGAAGGAACGTGAATGACGCGTAGGCGATGATCAGGGAGATCCAGTAAATACCGACTTCCGGCATGCCGGTTTGCGCGAGGATCGGCGAAACCAGCGCTTTCACGAAAGGCTCACCCAGGAATCCGAGCGCGAGGGACGAAAACGTGATCCCGAGTTGGTTCGCAGAAAGATATCCATCGAGGTGCTTCACCACGTGGATCGCCCGCGAGACATCGGTTCCGGTTTCCTTTCCGTGGCTCTCAAGCTGGCTTGGGCGCACCTTCACGATCGCGAATTCCGACGCAACGAAGAACGCGTTCAGCAGCAGGAAGAACGTGATGCCGAAGAGATACATGATGGTCTCCCCTAATGTGGGGAAATCATGAACCACCGCCGTGCCAGCGATGAGGGAGAAAATGGAAAGGGTATCTGTCATCGGAGGTCAGAGTTTTTCGTAAACCCCTTGGTCGCGTTTCTCGAGTATGGTGAAACCCGCCTTCTTTGCATCCGAAACCGACATGGGCTTTGAAACGCGCGGTGTGTTCACCCGCGAAAGCACTTTCCGCACCGGATGTTTACAGATCAGGCATTTAACCAGAGCCTCACGGTCAACAGGTCTCCGGAGTTCGAATCCCTTGCGACAAACCCGGCACGATCGCTCGGGATCGTCGGGGGCTTCGGATACGTATTCGTAAATGGGCATGGGAATGGCGCGGGCTCGGGTAGTTATCGCCCAGCGCCTGTGTCGGACTTCCAGGAAGTCCGGAAACCGGCTTACCAGCTCGATTTCGTCACTCCCGGAAGCAGTCCCGCCGAGGCATACTCGCGGAAAGTGATGCGGGAGAGACGGAAACGGCGAAGGAACGCGCGGCGACGGCCTGTGACCTCGCAACGATTCACCACACGGGTAGGGCTGGCATCGCGGGGAAGCATCGAAAGACCGACGTAATCCTTCTCGTCCTTGAGCTTGCGCCTCAGGGCGGCGAATTTTTCAACGGTCTGTGCTTTGCGCTTGTTGCGGGCGATCCAACTTTTCTTAGCCATAATTAGGGGGGCGCTTGATACCCCACCCACCCCACGGTGCAAGCCCAAACTTGTCATTTTTCGGAAAAATCCCGTCAATCTCCCGATTCATGGCCATCAATGCTATTTTACACCCCCTTTACGGACAGGAGATTCCGACGCTGGCAGGATGGTGGCGTTATGAAAACACAAACCACCATCACACTCGCGGCGCTCGCCTTGTTCACGACCTTATCGGTCGCAAACCCTGCGCCGGATCCACGTATCACGGCCGATAAACCCAAGGTCGATCCTCCCGCTGTCATCGACGACGATGCAGAGAACCGCATCCAGATCGCCATCCTGCTCGATACCTCCAGCAGCATGGACGGTCTGATCGACCAGGCGAAGACCCAGCTTTGGAAAGTCGTGAACACGTTCATCGAAGCGAAACGCGACGGCAAAGCCCCTTTCGTCGAGGTCGCGCTCTACGAATACGGCAACAACAACTCCGCCGCCGGAAACGATTGGATCCGGCTCGTCAGCCCGATGACCCGCGATCTCGACCAACTCAGCCGCGACCTTTTCGCGCTGAAGACGAACGGCGGCGAGGAATACTGCGGCGCGGTCGTCCAGCGTGCGCTCGGCGATCTCGAATGGGATGCTCGAGAAACCACCTACAAGGTAATTTTCATCGCGGGCAACGAGCCTTTCACCCAAGGACGGGTCGATGCTCGCTCGGCGTGCAAGGAAGCGCTCGCGAAAGGTATCGTCGTGAATACGATCCATTGCGGCAATCGCCAGCAAGGCATCGATGGCGCATGGCACGACGGCGCGGCTCTGGGCGGCGGCGAGTTTCTCGTGATCGATCAGGACGCGGCGGTCGCCCACATCGATGCCCCGCAGGACACGCGTATTTCCGAACTCAGCCGGAAACTGAACGGAACCTATCTCGGATGGGGCAAGCGCCGAGTGGAAGCGGCGGAGAACCAAAAGCAAGCCGATGAGGCCGCTGCCGCCAACGCCGATACCGGAGCCTCTGTGGAGCGCGCCGTCTGCAAGGCCAGCGGAAATTACTCCAACGCCGCTTGGGATCTCGTCGATGCGCTCCGGGAAAAGAAAATCGACCCGGCCACGCTTAAGGTGGAGGAACTGCCCGAGGAAATGAAAAATATCCCGCCAGCCGAGAGAACCGCTTTCATCGAAAAGGCGGCGAAAGAGCGTGCCGCGATACAGAATGAGATCAAGGAACTCAGCAAACAGCGTGATGCCCACGTCGCGGAAGAGCTTAAGAAAAACGCAGAAGGCGGCGCGAAGACCCTCGACCAAGCCATGATCGAAGCAACCCGCAAACAGGCATCGAAACTTGGTTACAAGTTCGCGAACTAACTTACCAACCGCAGGACGGAGGGAACGCGTCCTTGCGGCGGGTTCCCTCAACTGCTTTCCTCAAATCACGACATGATCGAATCGCCCACCATCCTTGTCATCGAGGACGACCCCGCCGTCCGCACCGGGATCGTCGATACGCTGGAATACAGTGGCTACCAGACCCTGCAAGCCTCGGACGGCCATGAGGGCATGAAAATGGCACTCCAATCCACCTACCGACTGCTACTACTCGATATCGTCATGCCCGGTCCGTCGGGTTTCGAGATCCTCGCCGCCCTAAAAAAATCCCGGCCCGGACAGGCGGTCATCATGCTCTCCGCGCGCGGCGAGGAGGCGGATCGCGTCCGCGGGCTGGTCAACGGTGCGGACGATTACGTGGTGAAACCCTTCAGCATGAAAGAGCTGCTCGCCCGGGTGGACGCCGTTCTGCGCCGCACCCACGAGCGCCCCTCCCCCGCTGCCAGCCACCGCATCCACGGCTCCATCATCGACCTCAACGCGGGATCCATCGTTTTCCCCTGCGGACGGAAGGAGGATCTCAGCGAAAAGGAGTCCTCGCTACTGAGATACCTCATCGACGCGGGAAGCCGCACCGTGACCCGCGCTGAAATACTCAGGCATGTCTGGAACCTCGACCCCCAGAGGATCGAAACCCGCACCATCGACATGCACATGGCTCACCTCCGCGCGAAGCTCGGTGAGGAAATCGCCGCCTGCATCACCACGGAGCGCGGCAAGGGCTACCGTTTCACCCTACCAGAACATTCACCATGATCGACCGCAACATCCGCGTCTGGACCGCCTTCGCATGCTGCGCGTGCCTGGTTCTTGGCGCGATGCTGTGGCTCACACGCGGCGTGATCGCCACCGAACGGGAGCGGGCGGAGGCCGAAATCCGCGCCGATCTTCAGGAGCGTGTCCGCCTTTCCCTTTGGAAAATGGATTCGCTCGGCGCTTCCCTCCTGCTGGCGGAAAACTCCATCCCACAGAACCTTTTCCTCGCGGAAAACAAAACCCCGCTCCCCGCCGTGGTGCGCTTCGAGACACCCGACGCCGCCGCCATCTGCGGAAACGGCGATCAGGCTGCGCTCGCGAAAGTGGGCGAGATGCTGCCTAAACTCATCTCGGATCTGAAGGTTCCACCTGTAGAAAAGGATGAGTTGAAACCCAAAGAAAAGCCCTTGGATCAAACCTCCTACCTCCCCGGCAAGCTTCGCAGCGCACCCGAGGCACAGGCATACCTAAACAAAGCGGAATGGGCCGACCGTGAGCGCCACCTTGAGCAAGCGATCTCCAACGGCAAGAGCCAGGGTCAGCAGCTCCAAATCACAGAAGACTCAGCAGCCGCAAATTCCGCAATTCCGACCCCATCCAACCTCGAAATCCCAAACCCGACAGGTGACTTCAGGGCATCGTGGTTCGATGGTTCCCTGTTCCTGATCCGACGCGGCATGACTCTCAAGAGCTTTGCCCAGGGAACCCTCGTGGACGACGCAGCACTGCGGGAAATCCTACTCGCGGAGGCACGTCCGCTCTTGCCCGACTCCTCGCTCGTCCCCTCGGGAAATGGCGGCGACGATTCCTTCAACCTCGCCTCCTTCCCTTTTAACCTGCGCCCCGGCTACTTCGGAGCACCCCCGGAAAGCATCCCGCAATCGATCTCCGCCTCCCTGCTGGCGGGCTGGCTCGCCGCGTCCGTCGCCTTGCTGGCCGCGTATTTCCTGATCGCAAACGTCATGAAACTCAGCGAGCGGCGCGCCTCCTTCGTATCCGCCGTCACGCACGAACTGCGCACGCCCCTCACCACCTTCCGCCTCTATTCCGACATGCTCAGCTCCGGCGCGGTGCGCGAGGAAAAACGCCCCATTTACCTCAACGTGCTTTCCCGTGAGGCCGACCGCCTTTCCCACCTTGTGGAAAACGTTCTCGCCTTCTCGCAAATCGAGCGCGGCAGCGCCCGCAGCGCCGTATCAGAGATCGAGTTGAACGCCCTGCTCACCTCCTTTTCCGAACGTTTCGCCACACGTCTGGAGGCGGCGGGACTGACGCTCGAACTGGTCGCCGCCGACCCGATCAACATAAAACTCGATGCCTCCGCGCTCGAACACATCCTTTTCAACCTGATCGACAACGCCGCGAAATACGCCGCCACCTCCGTGCCGCCCGTCGTCACCATCCAAACCGCCATCCGGAAAGGTTCGGTCGAAATCCGCGTCACCGACCACGGCCCGGGAATCCCCAACGAGGAGCGAGGCAGGATTTTCCGTCCCTTCCACAAATCCGCGAAACAGGCGGCGGAGACGAAGCCCGGCGTCGGCCTCGGGCTCGCCTTATCGAAACGCCTCGCCAGCTCGATGGGCGGCTCGCTCAACTGCGCCCGTCACGCGGATGGCGGCAGCGGAGCGGAGTTCATCCTCACCCTGCCGCTGGTTTAGCACTGTGTGGGGAAAGCGGATTCTTACCTTCGGGTGATTCCAAAAGCAGGATGACGTTTTTCGTGCTTCACCACGGTTACTCGGATGACCGCGCCATTGAGTGCGCGGAATAGAATGACGTACGGAAAACGCTTCATAAGCGCCCGCCGGAGATCTCCACGGATTATCATCCAGCGAGTCGGCATGGCGGCGATTTGGAAAAGCTGGCGCTCGAACTCATCGACGAAGTCCCGGCCTAGACCTTCGGATTTGGATTCGTAATAGTCGCGGATTGTTTCGAGTTCCTCAGCGACTTGGGGGTGATACTCGATGCTCATCCCCTGAGACGATTCATGAGATCCTTGTGCGACAGGGCTTGGACCTGGCCGGATTCGATTTCGGCATCTCGTGTGAGGGCGAGGTTGATCACTTCTTCGTCGTCAAAATCGGCGGCGAGATCATTGGGGTCACCGATGCTTTCCCAGAGCGAGGCGGCGAGAAGCGCCCTTTCCCTCGGCGGAAGCTTCAAGGCTTCGGGGGCGATTTCATCAATCAGCATGTCAACTTGTTAGCTCATCAATGGGGATCGTGAAAGCCGAATTTCTCCACCGTTTCAGCGGAAAAAGGCGGCGACCACCTTCACCCTGCCGCTGGTTGATTCGACCGCCGGAAATTTCCCTCCCCTCCCTGCCTCTTCGGTGTTAGCAGGTTGGTCATGCGTTTCGCTTCCCTTTTCCTCGCCGCCGCCCTCGTCGCCCGTGCGGAGACCGCCGTCCCCGCCGATCCCAAGGAAGCCGCCTATCCCGCGCTGGATCGTTTCGTGAAAGTGCTCGAAACCGTCCGCGAGCGCCACCCGGATCTCGACAAGGTCACCTACGACCGGCTCATCAACCAAGCGCTCGACGGCATGCTCTCCAGCCTCGACGCGCACTCGTCCTTCATCCACCCCGAGATGCAGCAGATGGTCGGCGAGGAGGGCATGCTCAACAACGAGGTGCCATCCCTCGGGCTCAGCCTCGGCAAGGATTCGGAAAAACTTTTCGTATCCGCCGTCGCAAAATCCGGCCCCGCCGATAAGGCCCGCATCCTTCCGAAAACAACCATCCTCGCCATCAACGGCACTGCCCCCGGCGATACGCCGCTCGCTGAGATCATGGGTCTTTTCCAAGGCAATCCCGGTGACAAGGTCGAGCTCACTCTCCGCGATCGGGAGCGACCCGGCGAAATCAAGGCCACCCTCATCCACCGCTTCGTGGAGCAACGCTCGCTCATCGAATCCATCCTCCTGGAAAAACATCCCACCACCGGCTACCTGCGCCTCGCCCAGTTCGGGGCCACCTGCGCCCGTGAAATCGAAGCCGCCCTCGACGAACTGGAAGACAAGGGCATGAAATCCCTCATCCTCGACCTCCGCGAAAACGGCGGCGGCGACCTCCACCAGACCGTCCAGATCCTCGGCCTCTTCGTCCCGCCCGGCACCGCCGTCGTCTCCGTCCGCGAACGCGACAAGCCGGAGGAATTTTTGAAACCCCCCGACCGCCAGCGCCGGAAGCGCGATTACCCCATCACCGTCCTCATCGACCGGAACTCCGCCTCCGCCTCCGAGCTCACCGCCGGCGCCCTCCACGACCTCAAGCGCGCCACCGTCATCGGCGAGAAAAGCTACGGCAAGGGCAGCGTCCAGAACATCATCCCCATGGGCAACGGCACCGCCCTCCGCCTCACCATCGCCACCTACCACACCCCTTCGGGAAACACCCCCCACCTCAAGGGCATCACCCCAGAAACCATCATCCCTTTCACCGAAGCCGACCGCGGATTCTTCACCCAAGCCGGACACCCATCATCCCTCACCGAGGAGGAAAAGAAAGCCCTCGCCGCATGGACGGATCCCGCCATCGATGCGGCGGTGAAAGCATTGGGAAAGTGAGCGAGGAGCGAAAAAACGAAACGCGGGCTTCAGACCGCTTTAAGAGAACGTCGAGGCCTGGCACCCGCTACCGGGAGCGCCTCTCCGCTTCAGGTTGAGGTTTATCTTTACCCTCCGACTTTAACTCGGGGGCAGTAGCGGGTTGCACAGTGCCGACTTGTTCGCTGATCTGAGAATCTTTCACGCTCAGCAATATCTTTGGCATCTTGCCTGGATCGTCGCGAAAGCGAATATCGAAAAAATTCGTCTTTATGCCGAGCAATTCCCTGGCCTTCGAAACAGTAGGAAAACCATCCAATATTCTAAAACTGCACACGCCATCATTGAGCGCTTCTACTTTCGCCGTAAAAGTAGCTTGATCATCTTTACCTCCTACTGTCCGCCTAACCGTCAACATAGACGAATCATCTACTTTCTTTCGTGGCCATTGCTCATAGACAAGTAAGCGGTCAACAGACCCCCACTATCCATCGGCGCGGCATTTCGCGTAGGCTGCGCGGTCATGTCCGATACATCCCAGCCCACCACCAGCATCATCAA